>JANMNE010000212.1:0-31079 GCA_031373785.1 Ilumatobacteraceae bacterium | reverse complement strand
CGAAAGTCGAGCGGCGTGCCGAGCACGACCACGAGATCGGCTCGCTGCTTCAACAGCCCACGGGTACGCAGGAACGCCAGCTCGTGATCGGCGGGCAACGTGCCACGCCCGAGGCCGTTGAAGAAGCACGGCACGCGCAGGTGCTCGACGGCCGCACGCAGCTCCGTCCACGCACCGCCCCAATACACGTCGCTACCAACGATGAACGCTGGCCGTTCGGCATTGGCAATGGCAGTTGCCAGGTCGGCAACTGCATCGGCGTCCGGCGCTTCCCCACGACCGACGCGCTCGTCCAGTGGCGGCAGCTCACCGGCCGATGGGCCGAAGACGTCGAGCGGGAAGTCGAGGAAGGTCGGACCGCGGTGAGGCGTCATCGCCAGGCGCGCCGCCTCGTGGACCATCACTGCGGCCTGGGTTGCGTCTCGGACGGTGACCGCGGATTTGGTGATCGAGGCGACGACGGGGACGGGGTCCATCTCCTGCAACGACCCGGAACCCCACCGCATCTCGGGCGCCCGCCCGCCCATCACGACCAGGGGAGAACCGTTGAACTGGGCGGTCGTGATCGCCGACACCCCATTGGTGATGCCCGGCCCGGCGGTCAGCGCGGCGAGGCCCGGCCGCCGGGTCAACTTCGACCAGCCTTCTGCCGCGAACGTTGCCGTCTGCTCATGACGGGTGTCGACGACCCGCATGCCTTGATCGCGGGCCGCTTCGTACAACGGCCAGATGTGACCGCCGTTGAGGGTGAACATCACGTCGGTGCCGAACGCCAACATGGCCGCGATGGCCTGCTGGCCTGCGTGCCCGGTGACCTGTTCGGCGGTCTGCTGCGTCATCGGACCAGTGTTCCAGACCTGAGCGACAACCCTGTTGCTGGTCGTTACTGCTGGTCGCTATTGCTGGTCGTTGTACCCCAGGGCGCGACTGGTGCCCCGATCCGGCGGGACGAAGCGAATGTCGCCGATCGACATCGGCCGGCCGAGGTGCAACACGCCGACCTGGGCGAACACCGCGAGCCAATCGATGAAGCGATGGAACACCACGGTGCCCGATCGCAGGAGCGTCTCGAGATCGGACTCGATGGTCTGACCGGGAATCGTGTTCTCCACCAACGTCAGGCCCGACACCGACACCACGTTGTGCGTCGGCGGGATCACGGTGTGCCCGAAGCCGGGGATCGACCGCACGTGCTCGCCGACGTACCGCCAGCGGATCGCGAAGAACTCCGTCTTCTCCGAGAGCCACGTCGATTCGCCGATCGACTGGTCGGGGCTGAACTTGCCATCGAGGAACGCACCGAGCACGCCTTCGGTGTCGAGCATGACCGCGTTGTGGGCGACGGCGAGGTCGAAGGGTTGGTCCTTGTAGATCATGGCGCCACGTACCTCGGCTTGATTGCGTCGATCCCGCCACTGCGAGCCGCCGGCTGCACGGTGACCACATCGCAGAAGTTCTCCGGGGCGATGATCGGAAGCAGTGGAGGGCCCCACTCCAGATAGCGCGACGGCACCGAGGTGTCGAAGACGTTCAGTCGCTTGTGGTCGCGATGGGTGACCACCCAAACACCCTGATGCGGCTCGCCGACACCGTCGGCTGCTGGCGCACTGAGCGGATTTTCCATGAACTCGCCGTCGTTGCGCAGCGTCCTCACGAGATCGTCTTTGTGGTCGTTGTTGGTGTCGATGGGGATCGGGTGATCCGACACCGGGTGGTTGTGACCGGGTGTCGCGAAGATCACCGTGACCTGCCCCGCCGCCCGGCGATTGACGCTGTGGCACTGCCAGGTGACCCAGCCTTCGAAGAACGGCTGCTGGCACTTGAAGAAGAAGTACAGCGGCCAGCTACGCGGTGGTGCAGCGCTGGGGACCGGCGCGTCGTGATCGAGGCCCAACGACACTTCGATTGCCCGGACGAACACGTTGGCCATGATCCGCTCGACATTGCCCTGGTAGCCGTCCCACATGCCGGTCGGCTTGTTCGGGTGGGGCTTGGTGTTGAGGCTGCCGTCGGCGCGGATCCGATAGCCGAACCATTCCTCGGCAACGGCTCGAAACGCGCCGAACGACACATCGGCATCGGTCATCCACCCCGACCACATCAGCGAGCTGCCGTCCTCCGGCTCTCCGTTGACCAGGTCACAGGGGCGAGCGACCACACCGCGCATGTACTCGAGCATCGAGTAGCGCCGCGCCAGCCCGGGGAAGGTGATGGCGGCGTCGTTGTCGACCAGTACCTCGATGCCCTCGTTCAAGGTGTCTTCGAGTAACAGGAGAAAGTGCCCCTTCTCCAGGTGATAGGGCATTTGGCCCACGATCGGGCTCCTCTCCGTGACGGTCGAGTACTAAGAGTCTGAATCCAGTGGGCTTGATACTGCTACGTGGCAACTTCCTGCGCCAGCTCGAAGATTTCGATCGGCTTCGGCAGGCCCTTGAGCGAGTGCATGCCGAGCGAGCAGCCGATGTGCACATCGAGCCCGTGATCGATCACCGACCGCGAGATGTGCGTTTCCCCGGTCGTGGCGGTTCCCATCACGCGAGCCGCCTCGGCGACCGCCAGTCCGGACGCGTCGCCACCGAGCTCGAAAACCGACCCGCTGGCGAGACCGACGCGCACCGCAACCGCTCCGCCCGGCACCACCAGCGAGGCGTGCTCGATGGCCTGGTGCAGCGCGTTGGCAGCGTCGACGGCGTCACGCGGGTGCTCGAACCACGACGAGAACCCGTCGCCGGTGGCGGTCATGATCGAACCGCGGTATCTGCCGACGACGGATCGCACGATGCGATGGTGCTCGCCGAGGATCACCGCCCACGCCGCATTGCCGGCGCTGGCCATCAACCGGGTGGAGTCGACGATGTCGGTGAACATCACGGTTCGCACCCGGCCCGAAGGCATGCCAACTCGACCGGCGACCGACGTCAACCGCTCGCGGTGCAGCCGGGCGAGCAACGGCGCACCGAGGGCGTCGAGCGTTTCGAGCGCAGCGCGTGACTGATCGAGCTCCGCCTGCCCGCCGCCACCGGTCATGAACGCGTGACGCGCTCGCTGGACGTGCAGCAACGCCAGTTCGAGCCCCGAACCGGCTTGGATCGCAGCCTCCTCGGCGTGATGCAACCACACCTCGACCGAACCATCACCCAGCTCGATCGCCGCGGTCGCCATCAACAACGAGATGCCGATCGGCCAGTCGTAGCTGGCTCGCACGCCGCGATCATGGACGAGCGCGAAGGCGGCGAACAGGGCGTCGACGACCTCGAGGTTGCCGGCCAGGATCGCCGCGTCGAGCTGGGCGAGATGGAAACCGATGTTGCGCGCCCCGATCTCGCGGCGCGGTGGGATCCAACGGGGCCGCAACGTCTCCTCGGCCTCGTCGGCGCCGCGCAGGAGCGCCGTCGCCACGAACTCGGGGAACGGGATGAACATCTGGTGCTGCCGGGCGATCTCGACGAGCGCGGCGACACCGGGCTGATCGCCACGCGCGGCGCGGCGCCACATCGCTGTCGGCAGCGTGAGTCCGAACGGATCTCCCGAATCGGCACGGCGGGCGCTGAGGATGGTCGATTCGGTGTCGTTGTCAGCATCCGCGAACCGGCCGAGGCGCGTGTTGGCGACGGCCCGGACCCCCAGGCCGACGGCGTGTTCGGCCCAGTTGGAGATCCGTGCACAGCGGTCGATGGAGACGGTGGCGTTGCTGACGGCATCCATCGGCTGACCAGCCGACAGCTCGACCACTGCGCGACGCGCCAGACTCCCACCGAACCACCATGGGTCCGGCTGGGCCAGCGCGGCTCGCTCGGCCGCCAGGAACGACACGGTGGCGCCCTCCACATCGAGGGTCGCCAGACGATGCAAGCCTCCGGCGAAGTGCACCATCATCTCGGTCATCGGGTCGTCGATCCCGGCGGCAAGGGACTCGGCCATGTCGATCAGCTGCTGGCGGCGTTCGTGCTGCGGCGCTCCGTACGACACCTCGGCAAGGATCGCTGCCGCCCGGGCCCGCCACATGCGGTCGATCCCGGCATCATCCACGAGCGCGCCGACCATGGGGTCCAGCTCGGTGTGCCGTCGGGGCCCGCCTCTCGTGAAGTCGGTGCGCAGCGCCAGGATCAGGCACTCGGCGCTCGAGCTGCGAGACGCCGCGGACGTCGCAGCGTCGGCATCGTTCTGCGCACATTCGGCGAATGCGTCGGCCGCTTCGATCAGGCGCCCGGTCGCCTCATCTCGGTCGAGCTCGTTGAAGCGGGCCTTCCCGAGCCGCTCCAACCAGGCGGCGCGCTGGCGCTGATCAACCGCGGCGTCCACGAGGAACTCGGCCAGGTCGCCGGCCGCGGACCACGACCCCCGTTCGAGCGCCTCGTGGAATCCGGCTTCCACCAGCCCTCGATGGTGCATGGTGCCCGTGCACCCCGCTGCGGCCGACAACCTCACCAGCGTGCCGGCGTACGCCGATGGGTTCGACGAGCCTTCAAGTCGACCCAGCACCTCGGCGGCGACTTCCTGAACGAGCCCATCAGTTGCCAGATCCAACGCCGTCGTGCGCAGCAGCGGATGGGTGAACATCACACCCCCGGCAACTCGCCGCACTGCGCCGATCGTGACGAGCTCGTCAACCGCCACGTCCCTGCCGAGAAGGAGGTCGGCATCGTCGGGTCCCTGACGCACCGCAGCGTGCTCGGCCAGCGCAATCAGGATTGCGGTGCGCAACGCATCGGTGGACAGCGTCGCCAACCGGGCCCGCCACGCCACCTCGACGGGGATGGTGCCGGTCGTCGCCGCTGGTGGCGGCAACACCTCACCGATCGAGATCGAGTCTGCAAGGGCACCCAGTGTCAGCGGGTTGCCACCGCTGAGCTCGACGAGCCGGGCAATCGTGCGCGGATCGGTCACGCCGGGCGAGATCCGCCTGGCCAGCTCGCGAGCCTCGCGGTCGTCGAGAACCGTGAGCGTGAGGCGGCGGGTGATCGGTTCCCCGATCAACCTGCTGACGAGCGGCGACGATGTCGCCTCGTCGCGGACGACCAGCATCAGGCACATTCGAGCCATCTGACCGGTCAGTGAGGCCGTGCCGAGACGAAACGCGAGATGTTCGACGTGATGGCGCCCGGTCTCGTCGAGCCACTGGGCATCGTCGATCACCACGAGGTACGGCAGGCCGCTGCGCAGCTGATCATCGATCCCCGCTGCGTCGAGCTGGATCACGGGTGTGATGTCGCCGCTCTCGGGCACCGCGACCACCTGGCACAAGGTGCCCTGCTCTTCGGCTTGGGCGACGAGCCATTCGACCAGTGTGGACTTGCCCACGCCAGGAGGGCCGTCGAGCACGACCACGACCGGCTGACCGGTGTTCGCGGCCGTCAGCCATCGCGACAGCTGGGCGCGTTGCAGGATTCGCCCGACGATGTCGACTGCCACCTTGACCTCCGCAGCCGACACTACGCCACCGACTCCGCACAGCGGTTGCTCGATTACACAGATCTCCGCAGGGTTCTGCCTGAATACCGAGGCCACCGCAGCGGGCAGTAACGTCGTGCCTGCCATGTCGCTGCACGAGATCCGTCGGCCCGCAGACCTGCGGGGATTGAGCTATGCCGACCTCGAAGAGCTTGCCGGGGAGATCCGTGATTTCGTGGTGCAGGCGGTCGCCGAGACCGGAGGTCATCTCGGCTCGAACCTCGGCGCGGTCGAGCTGACGCTGGCGCTCCACCGCGTCTTCGACTCCCCGCTCGACGCGATCCTGTGGGACACGGGTCACCAGGCCTACGTGCACAAGATCGTGACCGGCCGACAGAACCGCTTCGACCAGCTCCGCCAAGCAGGCGGGCTCTCCGGGTACCCCAGCCGCGAGGAGAGCATCCACGACCTGGTCGAGAACAGCCATGCCTCGACGATCCTGTCGTACGCCTACGGCCTGGCCGTGGCACGCGATGCGGGCACCGACCCGCACCGCCACATCGTCGCCGTGATCGGAGACGGCTCGATGACCGGCGGTATGGCGTACGAGGCGTTGAACAACATCGGGCATTCCGGTCAACGGGTGATCATCGTCCTCAACGACAACGGCCGCAGCTATGCGCCGACGATCTCCAACCTCACCGCCGGGCCGACGCAGATGGACCGCTCGATCGCCGACCACCCGAGCCTGCCGGCACGCATCACCGACCGGCTGTCGCACAGCCTCACCAACATCAGGCTCAACCCCGTCTACGTGAAGCGGCAACGCAAGCTCGAGCAGTTCCTGCGCGAGCTGCCCTACGTCGGCCCGCAGGCAGAGAAGGGCGTCGAGGCGTTCAAGGCCGCGGTTCGCGAGTTCTTGCAGCCGCCCTCGTTCTTCGAGGCGCTGGGCGTTCGCTACGTCGGCCCGATCGACGGCCACGACATCGAGGAGCTCGAGCGCACGTTCCTCAACGCCATCGAGCTCTCCGCGGAAGGCCCGATCCTGGTCCACGTGCTGACGCAGAAGGGCCGCGGCTACCCGCCGGCCGAGGATGACGACGAGAAGCACCTGCACGATGCGCCGGTGTTCGATCCGGCCGTCGGCCCGCCACCGGCCATCCCGTCGGGATACACGCAAGCCTTCGCCGAGGGGATCATCAAAGAAGCCGAAGCCGACCCACGAGTCGTGGCGATCACCGCAGCCATGCCGGGACCCACGGGGTTGATCCCGTTCCAGAACCGGTTCCCCGACCGGTTCTTCGACGTGGGGATCGCCGAGCAACACGCCGTCACCGGGGCAGCCGGCATGGCGATGGGCGGGCTGCGGCCGGTCGTCGCCATCTACAGCACCTTCTTGAACCGAGCCTGGGACCAGGTGGTGTACGACGTTGCGTTGCACCGTCTGCCCGTCGTGTTCTGTCTCGATCGGGCCGGCATCACCGGCGACAACGGTCCCAGCCATCACGGGGTGTACGACCTCGCCCTGTTGGCCAAGGTGCCGGGCATGCGCGTGCTGGCTCCATCGAGCGCGCAGGAGCTGCAGGTCATGCTCCACGATGCGATCGAACTGGCCGACGAGGGACCCGTAGCCATCCGCTATCCGAACGGCACCGCTCCGCAGGTCAGCGAGCACGAGGTGGGGACCGGGCTGCGCGCCCACCGTCTGCGACGCGGCGACGGGTCCGTGTGCATCCTGGCAATCGGCAAGCTGGTGTCGTTCGCCAATCAGGCCGCCGTCACCCTGGCCGCACAGGGCATCGATGTCACCGTGTGGGACGTGCGGTCCTGTGCGCCGCTCGACTCGGCGATGATCGCCGAAGCCGCCGCCCATCGCATCGTCGTGACGTGCGAGGACGGCATCCGCGACGGCGGCATCGGCATGACGATCGCCGACCAGGTGCACGAGATCGCCTGCGGGTTGCCCGTCGAGGTGCTCGGCCTGCCCGCCAAGTTCATCCCGCAAGGCAAACCCGACCGCATCCTGGCCCAACTCGGCCTCGACGCCGAGGGCATCGCTGCGGCCGTGCATCGCCGCCTTGGCTAGCGTGCCGCCCGTGCCGAACGAACGCTTCGGCCGCTACAAGCGGCTGATCATCGAACACCGCGAACACGGCGTGATGCTGATCACGTTGTCGAATCCGGGCAAGCTCAACGCAACCGACGCGACGATGCACGCAGAACTGGCGACGATCTTCACCGACATCCACAACAGTCCCGAAGTGCGCGCTGTTGTCGTCACGGGTGAGGGCACGGCGTTCAGCGCCGGCGGAGATCTCGACTGGATCTCTCTGCAGGTGGGCAACCACGAGCGGACGATGGCAGCGATGCGCGAGGGCGGCGACATCGTACGAACGATGATCGAATGCGATACGCCCATCATCAGCGCGATCAACGGGGTGGCCGTCGGAGCCGGCCTGGCAGTGGCATTGCTGGCCGACATATCGATCATCAATCAGGATACGAAATTCACCGACGGACACATCCGCATCGGGGTGGTCGCCGGCGACCATGCCGTGTCGATCTGGCCGTTGCTGTGCGGTATGGCCAAGGCCAAGTACTACTTGATGACCAGCGACTTCATTACCGGCGCCGAAGCCGAGCGGATCGGGCTGGTATCGAAAGCCTTGCCTGCCGACGAGGTGCTGCCCGAGGCCTTGGCGATCGCCGACCGCTTGGCCCGCGGACCGCGCGAGGCCATCACGCTCACCAAACGAGCGCTCAACCACTGGCTGAGGCAAGCACTCCCGAACTTCGAGGCCTCGCTGGCCTACGAGATGCTCAGCTTCCTGGGCGCCGAGGCAGCCGAGGGCATCACCGCGCTACGCGAGAAGCGACCGCCCGAATTTCCGCAATGAGCCTCGACCGCGACCTCGCCGCTGATCTCGCCCTCGGCTTGGAGCTGGCCGGCATCGCCGACCGGATCACGTTGCCGTACTTCGAGCGACGCTCCTTCAACCTCAGCTGGAAGGCCAACCACACCGAGGTCACCGAGGCCGATCGCAATGCCGAGTCGGCAATCGCCGCCGAGGTCATCGCCCGCCGACCCGACGACGGTCTGTTCGGCGAGGAGCACGGGGTGGTCGGCAACACCGACTCGCCGTGGCAGTGGGTCGTCGATCCGATCGATGGCACTTCGAACTTCGTCCGCGGCATACCGGTGTGGGCCACGCTGATCGCCCTCACACACCGCGATCACGGCCCGGTCGTCGGCGTGGTCTCGGCTCCGGCCCTCGCTCGACGGTGGTGGGCAGCCAAGGGACTCGGTGCGTTCGCCGACAACCGCCCGTGCACGGTGTCGACGGTCGACCGGCTCGACGAGGCCCAGGTGTGCGTGACCTTCTCGAGTGGGTGGGACGACGCCGGTCTGACCGACCGCTTGGTTGCACTGCAGACTGCCGCGTACCGCGCCCGCGGCTTCGGTGACTTCTGGCAGCACATGTTGGTCGCCGAGGGTGCGATCGACCTGGCGATCGATGCCATCGGGCTGGCTCCGTACGACCTCGCCGCCGTGATGGTGGTGGTCGAGGAGGCGGGCGGGATGTTCACCGATCGCCACGGGGAACGCACCTACCTCCACGACTCGGCGGTCTCGTCGAACGGCCTGCTGCATCACCACATCGCTGGCCTCGGCGACGACTCCCCCATCGAATCCGTTTGACGACTCCGACGCCATTCGGCGAAGTGCGTACTTTCAACGCGACCTGTGTGCTCCGAAAGTACGCACTTCCATCTAGAGGCCGACGGGGTGGTCGGTAGGGCCGAACAGGAAGAACGTGTCGAGGTAGGGCGCGGGGTCCGCTGACCAGCCGAATGCCGCGACCTGCTCGCGTGTGCGGCGGCCGAGACGGCCACGGAACATCTCGAAATCGGGCACGTCGATCGTCACTGCGGGCAACCCGGCCGCGGCGACCTGCGAATCGAAGCCCTCGCGCAGGCGCTCGGCGGCCCAGGCCAGCACCTCGTCCGACAGCTCAGGTCCGAGGCCGAATGCCACGCGCAGGTCGGTCTCGTGGGCATGCACGTCCATGACGGCGGCGCCCGCCTTGGCACCATCCGGTGACGACAAGAACGTCTCGAAACCGGGTGCCACTTCGGCCCACTCGTCGACCACTTGGGCGACGGACTTGTCGCGCCCGCGCTCGACCTGGGCGGCCGTCCACGGTGGCGTCGCCGCACCTTCCATGTTGCCGCTGAGGATGTCGTTCATCACTCCGGCGAGATGAGCAACGACGTCGTGGGCGTTCCAAGCAGGCGTTGCCGGCACCACTCGATCGCTGACGCTGTCGTCGACGAGGCCCGCGACGCGCAAGCGCGACGCCCGATAGATCGATCCAAGGTCGATGGTCATGGGAAGCGACATTACCGAGTCCGCAACTCGGTAGGAACCGTCGGGTCCGACGACGTAGCGTTGGTTCGATGAGCGACAGCCACCAGCCGGCCACGCGGGCCATCACGGTCGGACGCGCGCACAGCCGCACGTCGCTGGCGCCGGCACTGTGGGCCAGCACGACGTGGGAATCCGACGGTCTCGCCGACGCCAATCGGCGGGCGACATCCATCCGCGCCGGCGAGTTCTACAGCCGCTACTCCAACCCGACGGTACGTTCGTTCGAAGAAGCGATTGCCGCCCTGGAGGGCGCCGACGACGCCCTCGCGTTCGCGTCGGGAATGGGTGCGATCGCGACGGTCATCTTCGGCCTCTGTTCGTCCGGTGATCACATCGTCGCCCAGCGCCAGCTGTACGCCGGCACGCTCGCCTTCCTGCAGGGCCCCTGTCAGCGGATGGGCATGGAGATCACGCTGGTCGATGCCACCGAGCCTGGTGCCTTTGCCGCCGCGGTGCGGCCGGGCAAGACCATGCTGGTGCTGGCCGAGACACCGTCCAACCCTCGCCTCGAGCTGGTCGATCTCGACGAGCTCGGCTCGCTGCGCGGACCGATCACGGTCGTCGACTCGACCTTCGCCACACCGCTCGGGCAGCAGCCGCTCGCCCACGGCGTGCACCTCTCCCTCCACTCGGCGACGAAGGGCATCGCCGGCCTGAACGACGCCACCCTCGGCGTGGTCGCCGGCGAGCAGGAGCTGATCGATGCCATCTGGGCGTACTCAGTGCTGCACGGCGCAACTGCTTCGCCGTACGACGCGCTCAATGCCATCCGCGGCATCCGCACCCTCGCGGTCCGAACGGCACATCAGGCGGCGTCGGCGCTGCGCATCGCCGAAGTGCTCGTCGAGGAACCGTCGGTCGCCGCAGTCCACTACCCCGGCCTCGTCTCGCATCCGCAATTCGACCTCGCCAAGCGCCAGATGCGCCATGGCGGCACGGTGCTGGCCATCGAGCTCGCCGGTGGTCGCCAGGCTGCCGAGCGGTTCATCGATTCGCTGCAGCTCGCTCGCGTGGCCACCTCTCTCGGTGGCCCGGAGACGTTGGTCTGTCATCCGGCAACATCGACCCACGCCAGCCTCACGCCGGCCGAGGCCGAGGCCATGGGTGTCAGCGAAGGCCTGCTGCGCATCTCGGTCGGGCTCGAAGACACGTCCGACCTGGTGAGCGATCTGACCAACGCGCTGCATCGATGACCCGCGTGCTGTGCCTGCACGGTCTGGGCGGGACCGGCGCAACGATGTGGCCCATCGTGGCTGCGTGCATCGACGCCGGCTTCACCACGCTCGCGCCGACGTTGCCCGGTCACGGCACCGACCCGCAGGACCTCGTCGGTGTCACCTGGGACGATTGGCTCGAGGCGGCTCGGGCGTGGGACGCAGATGCCGTCGTCGGGCAGTCGATGGGCGCCAATCTCGCACTGCAACTCGCTGCGGAGCAGCGCTGCACCATGGTCGTGTGCGTCAACCCGGTCATGCCCGATGCCGACGCGATGGACGGTCTCGAATGGCGCAAGAGCCGCGGGCAGGAGTGGGTCGACGTCGGCGAGTCGACCGTCGGCGAGATCGCTTACGAGCGACTGCCTCTCGATGCCGTGATCGCCATGACGAATGGCGTGTCCACGATCGACCTGACGGCGGTGGATCGCCCGGTGCTGTTGGTGACGAGTGCCCACGACGATGTCGTCGACCCGAGCGCGTCCGATGCGATCGCCGCGGCCCTGCCCGGCGATGTGCGGCGCCTGCGACTACGCCGCAGCGGTCACGTGGCCACGCTCGATGTCGAACGCGACGTGCTGCAACAGGCGACCATCGACTTCATCAGGGCCAAGTCGGTCAGCACCGCACCGGCGAGGCTCAGTGATAGTACGGATTCTCACCCGACGCATGATCGGTGAGGTCGCGAACGCGCTCGATCTCCGGTACCTGTTCGACCAGCATGGTCTGCACGCCGTCGAGCATGGTCATGCGGCTCATCGAGCAACCGTGGCAACCGCCGCCCATGGTCAGGTAGGCGGTTCCCTCGCCGTCGTGACCGACGTACGAGACGAAGCCACCGTGTGCGGCAAGGGCCGGATTGACCTCGCCCTTGATCAGGGCTTCGACCTCGGCACTGAGCGCATCGTTGGAGATGAGGCCCTCGACGGACGGCGCCTTCGGCTTGTTCGGGTTGCGGATCACCAAGCCCTGCGTGGCGGTGTGGTCGAGCGTGGCGCCTTCGAGCAGGTCGATCGCCGAGGCGGCGATGATGACCTTCAAGCTGCCGATCTCGGGACGCGAGTGGGTGCGGACCTCGTCACTGAACGCCGCCTTGGTGACGATGTCGAAGCTCAGGTCGTACTTGAAATCCTCGCCCGGATTGCTGACGATCTCCAGCCGGAGACCGAGACGGTCACCTTCGGGCTCGGCATCGCGGAGCGTCACCAGTTCTTGGAGAGCCTCGGGAGTGACGGTGATGATCTGACCGATCTCGGTCTGTGCGGCCTCTGCGGCAAGTGGACTCACTCCGACAACGCTACCGCCACGATCCGGCCGTGACCATCAGCCGCCGCCGTTGCACACGATGCGCTGGCCGGTGATGTACCCAGCCCCGTCACTGCACAGCCACAGCACGACGTTGGCAACATCGAGCGGTTGGCACACGCGACCGAACGGCGCTGCGGCATCGAGAGAGCGCAGGTCTTCGAGTTCGCGATTCCCGGTGAGCGCCCGCGCCAGGCGAACACCCATGTCGGTCTCGACGAGGCCGGGAGCGACGACGTTGACATGGATGCCATGGGCCCGCTCCTCCTTCGCCAGCGTGAAGGCCAGCGCTTCCATCGCCGCTTTCCCCATGCTGTACGGCGCGCCGTTGGCCGAGTAGTTCGACGTGGCGACCGACGAGATCATCACGACATCGCCTCGCCCGCGCGTGCGCAGGTGGGGGATGGCCGAGCGGGCGAGATGGTGCGGCCCGAATGCATGGGCGGCGACCACCCGAACCATCTCCTCGGGATCCGTGTCGGCAACCGACATGCCGCGCGAGGCGATGCCCGCGTTGCACACCAGGATGTCGAGACGGTGGTACTCGGCGACGATCGCGTCGATCATCGCCGCGCACGCCTGTGGGTCGTCGACCGACGCTTGGTAGGCCGATGCCGCTCCCCCGGCAGCGCGGATCGCGGCCACCGTTTCGGTCGCAGCATCGGCATCGCGCCGATAGTTCACTGCGACGGTGGCGCCCTCGGATGCCAGCAACTCGCTGATGCCGCGACCGATCCCCCGCCCCCCGCCGGTGACGAGTGCAACACGACCGTCGACTTGCCCCATGTGACTGCTCCTCTTTGTAATCGCTGGGCGGCGATGCCAACCTTGCGTGCATGCAAGAGGGCAGCCGGAAGGCAATCATCGCCGCGTTCTTCGCCAACCTCGGTATCGCAGTCGCCAAGTTCACCGGGTTCTTGATCACGGGCTCCGCCGGTCTGCTGGCCGAATCCGGCCACTCGCTGGCAGACACCGGCAACCAGGCACTGCTCATGCTCGGGTCCAAACGCGGCGGCCGGCCGGCCGACCGCGCCCACCCGTTCGGCTACGGCCCGGAGCGCTACTTCTGGGCCTTCGTCGTCGCCCTGGTCCTCTTCAGCATGGGCGGACTGTTCGCACTCTACGAGGGGATCGACAAGCTGCGCCACCCGCACGGCGTCGACAATGCGCCCCTCGCCTTTGCGATCCTGCTGATCGCCGTCGCCCTCGAGACCTATTCGCTGCGTACCGCGGTGAAGGAGTCGAACCGCGTGCGCAAGCCCGGAACCAGCTGGGCGACGTTCATCCGCACCAGCAAGTCGCCCGAGCTCCCCGTCGTGCTGCTCGAAGACGTCGGCGCCGAGATCGGCCTGTTCTGCGCGCTCCTCGGCTTGCTGCTCGCCGAGATCACCGGCAACGCGCGTTGGGATGCCGCCGGCTCGATCGCCATCGGCGTGCTGCTGGTCGGCATCGCCTTCGTGCTGGCTCGGGAAGTGAAGCCGCTGCTGATCGGCGAGGCGGCCAGTGACAGCGACCTCGACAAGATCACGCAAGCGATCTCCACCTCTGCCAGCGTCAACTCGATCATCCACATGCGAACCATGCACCTCGGGCCTGACGATCTGCTGTTGGCCGTCAAGGTCGACTTCGATCACTCGTTGTCGATGGAGGAGTTGGCGCACGCCATCGATCAAGCAGAAGCGGCGACGCGTACGGCGGTACCGAAGACCACCACGATCTACATCGAACCCGACATCCGTCGGCACCCCTCTTCGTGACCGGACGCGGCCCGGTTCGCCACGCTCGACCGATCGGGTTGGTGGCGATGGTTGCTGTCGTGGTGACCTTCAGCGCCAGTTCGACGATCATCCGCAAGGCCGGGGCGCCGGGCCCGACGATCGCCTTCTGGCGAATGCTCGGCTCGAGCATCATCTGGACCGGGCTTCTGCGAGTTCGTGAGGGCCACTTCGTCACGCTGCAGGAGTGGCGACGAGCAATCACGACCGGGGTCGTGCTGGGCCTCAACATCTTGCTCTTCTACACGGCCGCCACCCGCACCAGCGTGGCCAACCTCGAGTTCATCACGGCCCTCGCCCCCTTGATGCTGATGCCCGCCGGCGCGGCCTTCTTCCACGAGAAGGTCGATCGCCGCGCTGCGTTGTTCGGCATCATCTCGATCGCCGGACTGGCGCTGGTGCTGTTCGACGCTCCGAAGCGCGGGGCGGCAACCTGGCCCGGCAACGGCCTGGCCGTGCTGTCGCTGACGACGTGGTGCGGCTACCTGCTGGCCAGTCGCCAACTGCGCCGTGGGATGAGCGTGGCCACGTTGATGGCGTCTGCGCTGCCGATCGCCACCGTGACCACGCTGCCCGTCGTGCTGCTCAACCACGACATCGGCAAGTTCGACGCCCGTTCGATGGTGTACATCGTGATCCTGACGGTGCTGACGGGCGTCATTGCCCATGGGTTGATCGTGTTCGCCCAGCGCAAGGTACCCATTGGCATCATGTCGATGATGCAAGTCGGTCAGCCGGCGCTGGCCGTGGTGTGGTCGGCGATCTTCCTCAGCCAGGGCATTCGAGCCGTGCAGATCGTCGGCATGGCGATGGTGGTCGTCGGGCTGGCCACGGTCGTCGTGCAGACCCAGCGCCGCACGGCTAGGCTCATGGCGACCGAAAACGGGGAGCTCGCAGGATCGGCGGGCTGAGAGGGTGGGCGCCGCCACCGACCGGAACCTGATCTGGGTAATGCCAGCGGAGGGATGCGATGTCGCAGGTAGTGGTGGTGATCGGCGGTGGCCCGTTATCGGCGCGTGCTGTCACCGACGTGCTGCCCGACGCGACGATCATCGCGGCCGATAGCGGCCTGGATCACGCCGTTGCTGCCGGCCTGCGACCGACCGTGTTGATCGGCGATCTCGACAGCATCTCCGCGCACGGCAAGATGTGGGCGTACGCCCACGAGCTGGAGATCGATCAGCACCCGGTCGACAAGGGCTCCACCGACACCGAGTTGGCACTCGTCCGCGCTGCGGCGACCGAGGCCGACACCCTGCTGGTGTTCGGCGCAGCGGGTGATCGCTTCGATCACGCACTCGGCACGATCGCGGCGCTCGGCAACCCGGTCTTGGCGCGCTTCGAGACGGTCCGCCTGGCGCTCGACGACACGACCATCTACGTGCTACACGCCGGCCGATCGGTCGCGCTCGACCTGGCACAGGGATCACCGTTCTCGCTCCTCGCCCTGCATGGCCCGTGTGGCGGGGTGCAGGTCACTGGCGCTCGCTGGCCGTTGACCGACGCCTCGTTCGAGCCGTCGAGCACCCTCGGGATCAGCAACGAGACAACCGGTCTGCTCCACGTCGCCGTCACCGACGGCACTCTCACATTGGTGGTTCCATGAAACGTCCTCTCGCCCTCGCCGCTGCTGCCACGCTCGGCCTGCTCGCTGTGGCCTGCAGCTCGGATGGCTCGTCGTCCGGCACGCCGGCGGGAATCACGCTGGTCGCCTACGACTCGTTCCCGCCGGAGAAGACGTCGTTGAACACCGCGCTCGACAACTTCACCAAGTCGACCGGCATCGCCGTGAAGCTCGTGATCGCCGGCGACACCGGCACGATGGTCACCAAGGCCAAGCTGACGGCCGGCAACCCCGAAGGTGACGTGATGTGGGGTGTCGACAACACGTTCCTTTCAGCGGTGCTCGATGGCAAGGTCTTCAGTCAGTACGAGCCCAACGGATGGAACGCGATCTCGACGAACCTCACTGCGTTGGTGCCCAGCCATGAGATGACGCCCGTCGACTTCGGCGATGTCTGCATCAACTACGACATCAACTGGTTCACGACCCACAACATCGATCCGCCGAGGAGTCTCGATGACCTCGTCGACCCGAAGTACAAGGACCTGCTGGTCGTCGAGAACCCCTCGACGTCGTCACCGGGCCTGGCCTTCCTGATGGCCACCATCGCCCACTCCGGCACCAACGGCTGGCAGGACTATTGGAAGGCGCTGCGGGCCAACGGGGTGAAGGTTGTCGACGGTTGGACCACGGCATACGAGGACGAGTTCAGCGGCGCCGCCGGGTCCACCGGGGCACACCCGCTGGTCGTCAGCTACGGCTCGAGCCCGCCCGCCGAGGTGATCTTCGCCGACCCGCCGCGCACCGATGCACCGACCGCCGTGGTCGAGTCGACGTGCTTCCGCCAGGTCGAGTTCACCGGCGTGCTGCGCGGCACGAAGCACGAGACCGAAGCCCGCAAGTTGGTCGACTTCTTGATCAGTGAGACGTTCCAGAACGAACTGCCGTTGAACCTGTTCGTCTATCCGGCACGCACCGACGCGGCGCTGCCGCCCGAGTTCACCAAGTTCGCAGTCGTCGCCTCGTCGCCGCTCACGATCGACCCGGCCGACATCGCCGCCAACCGACAACAGTGGCAGGACGAGTGGACGACCATCGTGCTCAGCTGAACCGTCCGCCACGATGTTTCGTGGCAGCGCTCCTCGCCGCGCCGGTGGCGTTCATCGCCGCCTTCTATGCGTGGCCGGTCATCACACTGCTGTCGACCGCATGGCGAGACCAGGCGAGCAGCGCATCGCCGTTCCGCCACATTGCCGCGATCATCTGGTTCACGGTGTGGCAGGCCGCGGTCAGCACTGTGCTGACACTCATCGTCGGGCTGCTGCCGGCGTATGTGTTGGCTCGCTACAGCTTCCGCGGCCACCGGCTGCTGATGGCTGCCACCACGGTGCCGTTCGTGCTGCCCACCGTCGTCGTCGGTGCGGCGTTCATCGCGCTGTTGCCGGCGTCGTGGCATGGAACGGCACAGGCCATGATCGTGGCGCACGTGTTCTTCAACATCGCGGTGGTCGTTCGGCTCGTCGGGTCGATGATCGGTGTGATCCCGCACGATCTGATGGGCGCGGCGCGGACCTTGGGCGCCTCTCCTCTTCGTGCCGCTCGACTGGTCCTGCTGCCGTTGCTGAAGCCTGCACTGTGGTCGGCCGCAGCGGTGATCTTCCTGTTCAGCTTCACCTCATTCGGCGTCGCCAAGCTGCTGGGCGGCCCCACCCACCCGACGCTCGAAGTCGAGATCGCCCGGCGAGCGACGCAACTCGGCGACGTCTCGGGCGCGGCGGCGTTGTCGGCGACGCAACTCGCGTTGCTCGCTGTCGTGATCGTGCTCGCGTCCCGACGCCAGCACCGCGGTGCGATCGAATTGCACGGAGCGACGGCACCACACTCTCCGCGTACTCGTCGGGAGCGGGCGATGGTCGGCGCGGTGGTTGCAGGGGTCGCAGTCGTCGTCGGAGCGCCGATCGTCGCACTGGTCAGTCGCTCGTTCAACGTCGGAACCAATTGGTCGCTGTCGGCGTGGAGCCGGCTCAGTGCAGCGGAGGCTCGCCCGGGGGCCGGCCTGGGCGTCGACCCGGTGGCGTCGATCGGTGCATCGTTACGATTTGCTGTTGTCGCCGCGCTCATCGCGACCACGATCGGCTTCCTGGCGGCGACCGCCATCACCAACACATCTCGCCTCGGAAAGCTGCTCGACGTCGGCCTGATGCTGCCGCTCGGCACCTCGGCGGTCACCATCGGTCTCGGCATGCTGATCACGTTCGACACGGCCCCGTTCGACTGGCGTGCTCGTTGGTGGCTCGTGCCACTCGGGCACGCGCTGGTCGCCGTCCCCTTCGTCGTGCGCGCCCTGGTCACCGTGTTGCGGGCCATTCCGCGGGACCTGCGTGCCGCAGCCGCCACGCTGGGGGCGACGCCGATCAGGACCTGGTGGCAGGTCGATGTCCGAGCCCTTCGCCGCCCGCTGGTGGCGGGTGCAGGGTTCTCGGCGGCCATCTCCCTGGGCGAGTTCGGCGCGACCACGATCCTCAGCCGTTCGGGCAGCGAGACGCTACCGATCGCGATCGGCCGGCTGTTGGCCCGCGCCGGTGCGCTGCCACGTGCCCAGGCGTTCGCCATGGCGACGATCCTGCTCGTGTTGACCACCGTCATCGTGATGGCGACCGGCACCCACGAGCGGCTGGGCACCGACGATGCTTGACGTCGCCGATCTCGTCGTGCAGTTCGGCGAGCGCACGGTGCTCGACCGCGTGTCGTTGCATGTCGACGACGGCGAGATCGTGGCATTGCTGGGCCCGTCGGGTGCTGGCAAGAGCACGCTGCTACGCGTCATTGCCGGGCTGCTGCGACCCGATGCCGGCACCGTGTCGCTGGACGGCGTCGACATCACCGACGTGCCGGCTCACGCCCGCAACATCGGCATGATGTTCCAGGACGAGCAGCTGTTCCCGCACCTCGATGTGGCGGCCAACGTCGCGTTCGGGCCCCGGATGCACCGCTGGCCGGCGTCGACGGTCACCGCTCGCGTCGACGAACTGCTGGCCATCGTCGGGCTCGCCGGCTTCGCCACTCGCCGGATCGAACGCCTCAGCGGGGGCGAGATGAAGCGGGTTGCGTTGGCCCGTTCGCTGGCGCCACGCCCGGCCGTCTTGCTGCTCGACGAGCCGCTGATCGGCCTCGACCGCGAGTTGCACGACCGGCTGATCGCCGAGCTGGCCGAGGTGCTGCGCGCCACTGCCACCACCGCGGTCGTCGTCACGCACGATCGCGACGAGGCCTCTGCGTTGGCGAGCAGAGTGTTGGAGTGGAGCGAGCTGCAGCCCACGCCGAGGTGACGTCAGCCGGTGTGCACGATCAGGACTGGGCGGCGCGACTGGTGGGCCAACCTGCTGGGGACCGACCCGGTGAACTTACGGACCCGCCCGGTGATGGTCTTGTTGCCGACGACGATCAGGTCGGCATCGATCGCGTCGGCAACCGCCATCAACACCGAGGCGGGCTCGCCGACCCGGGGGTGTTCGATCACTCGCACGCCGTGACGCTTGCTGGCATCGTGACCGATCCTCGCCGCGGTCTTGGCCGACGCGTCCGACAACTCGGCCATCACGGTGGACAGGTTGGCGCTCGGCGTGTCCATCGCCGCGCGCGGTGCGGCCGCGGCGACGACGTGGAGCTCCGCGGCAAAGGCCGCGGCCAGCCGCGCCGCATGATCGACCGCAATCAACGAACGATCGGTTCCGTCCGTGCCAACCACGATCCTCGAGTACATCGAACGTTCCTTCTCGCGTGTGTCGTCAATGGAGTCGCCAGCGGGTGCGGTTGATACACCGCCATCCATTGCGGTGATCGGTTACGGTCGCCGCGATGAGCGACCAGTTGCGGATCGGCATCCTCGGCGCGGGCCTGATCGCCACGTATCACGCCGAGTTCGTGCGTGCTGTCCTGGCAGGCACGCCGGCAACTCCCGACTTCGCCGAAGCCGTCAAGGCCCACCGGATCATCGACGCGATGTACGCCTCGGCGGCGAACGGCGGCGACTCGATCTCGGTCGCGGTGGATCATGCCTGACCTCACCGTGGTCGAGCTGACCGCCGAGCAGACTCACCCGTTGCGGCTCGTGGTGCTGCGCAGCGACACGCCGAGCACCGCGGTCACGTTTGCCGAGGACGATCTACCCGGCACCGTGCACCTCGGCGTGCTCGACGGCGACGAGGTCATGGCCATCTCGACCTGGGTGCCTCGGTCGTACGAGGGCCAGCCAGCGGTGCAACTGCGCGGCATGGCGACCGCCCACCATCTGCAGGGTCAGGGCGTGGGCGCGCTGCTGCTGGAAGCCGGATGCGCGCGCGCTGCTGCCACCACGTCGCTGGTGTGGGCACGGGCGCGCGACACGGCCCTCGACTTCTACGTCCGCCACGGCTTCGTGGTCGACGGTGACGGCTTCTTCGACGAGCACACCGCCAAACCGCACCACCTCATCCACCGCCGCCTCCCGTAACCGGCCCCTCGGGGTGGCGGGTGGCGATTTTCCGCTCGGGGGATGCGGGTGCGCATCTCTTGGGGGCATGACCACCACACCGCACGTCGAACAGTTGCGAGCATCGGCCCGCCACCTGCGCTCGGTCGCCAGCGCGATCGGCGCCAGTCGGGCACTCACGGTGTACAGCCTCGCCGGCACCGACACGTGGGTGGGGCCGACCCAGCTGGCGTGCTACGAGGAGCTCGTGGCGCTGCGCCGGCAGCTGCAGTCGAGTCAGCAGGCGCTGACCGACACGGCCCACCGCATCGACCGTCAGGCGGACGCGATCGCCCTACAGCCGCCAGGCCTCGGACTGGCCTCGTAGTGGTGCTGTTGGCGTTCGACCGCAACCGCGTCGACTCGCTCCGCATCGCGCTCGGCATGGCGTTCGACGAACTACGCGGCATCCGCAGCAGCGAGCCCGAAGCCGCGGACACGTTGCGGGTGCTCGGCAGCGCGTGCCGGACCCTGAGCGAGATCTGGCTGCCGCGTGTTCACGACGTGCTCGCTTCCACGGCGATGACGAGCTGCACTCGGTCGGCAGCGGGGGCCGTCGACATCGCCCAGGCCGCGATCTCTGCCAACGCGCTCCACCCTGGCTGGGAGACCGCGACCGATTCGACGCCCGTTTACGGCCCACCGGCGCCCCATACCGGGAGCTTCGACGAGGTGCTGACCGACATTCGTTCGGGCTCGCTGCAACCGATGGCCGCCCCGCTCGACGCGCACGGTCGCGCCGGCGCGAGGTACACATCGCTCGCCTTCGCCGCTGGCACGCAGCGGGAGATCGGCAACGTGGACCTGACACCGGACGCCTTGAAGTTCATCGACTTCCTCTCCGACGGTCTGCCCGTCGGGTGGCGGGAGACCGACACGCTGACGCTCTACTACCTCACCGATGTGCGCGTGACGCAGATCGTGCGCGTGCTGAGCGCATACCCCCGAGATCAAGGCCCCGAGTCGCTGCCAGAACTGACGACCGAGGCGGTCACCTCGGGGTACATGCTCATCCACAGCAGATTGACGACCGGCGAGGTGACGATGGGCATCGGACCCGGCGAGCAGGACCCGACGGCGAGCTTCGCGCTTGCGTCGCAGAGCACCGAGAGCTATTCGGGGGCGTTCTATCCGGACACCCCGCCGGACTTTCAGCCGATCACCGATGAGCCCCGCTTCGTGAACCCGCCCGAGTGGACATTTTCGACAGCCGCAGCAGCGCCAGTAGATGGAGAAGGAACGTGGAAGTCATGAAGCGAAGGATGCGAACCGGAGCCCTGTTGAGCCTGGCCGTGCTGGTCGGGGCGAGTTGCAGCAACCCCTCGCTCGGAGTGAGCGTGCCGGAGCCGTCCCACACGGCTGCTCCGATCGACTCGCTTCCCATCGACACCTTTCCGCCGATCGCCAAGGTGGAGGTGACCGATGGTCCACCGCGATGCTCCGATCTCACGATCGGCAGCGACACGCAACGGCGATGCTTCGGAAATGAGTCGATGCCGTTGGTGTCGTTCACCGACCTCCCGACACGTCTGCTGATCATCGGGGTCGACACAGGCGATGCCGTCGCGTTCATCGACGGTATTCGCGTGCTCTCACGGTCGGAGCACTTCGTCGCCGCGCAACTGAGCTCACGGATGTCGATGGGCGATGTGCAGTTCGCCGTCTTGTCGGAAACTGGTGTCACGCAGTGTGTCGTCAGCGAATACCTGGTGATGACCTGTACCGGTTTGCACCACAATGGATAGATGCAGATCGACACGCTGCGATCGCTTCCTCGACCGCTCGCCTACGTGCTCCCGGGAGGAGGCGCGCTGGCGGCGTACCAGGTCGGAGCGCTCGATGCGTTGACTGCTGCCGGCCTGCAACCCGACCGGTTGATCGGTGTATCTGCCGGGGCCATGAACGCGGCGCTGTTCGCATGGTCGGGCGACACCGAGGCGATCCGCCGGCTGGAGCGAATCTGGGCAAACGTGAGGCGACGCGATCTGCTGCGGGTGCACCCAGGGCGAATGGCTTTGGCACTGGCCGGAAAGCGCGCATCGTTCCTCGACAATCGCCACGGGATCGCGTTCCTGCGCAAGCACCTCGGGGCGCGTCTCATCGAGCATGCGCCGATCCCATTGACGATCATCGCCACTGACCTGGCCACCGGACGGCCGTTCATCTTGGAGTCCGGCGACGTGGTCTCCGCCATCGTCGCCAGTTCGGCGTTCCCCGGTGTGTTCCCACCGGTCGAGCTCGACGGGCACACCCTGATCGATGGGGGTGTCGTCGCCGACGTGCCGCTCGATGTCGCTGCCGAGTTGGGGATGGCCAGCGTGGTGGTGATCACCGTGCCGCCGTTGGCGCCCGCGCCGGTGCCGCAGCACCCCGTCGCCGTCGTGCTGCGATCGTCGACGTGGGGGGTCGAGGCACACGGGCGCACCATCGTGGCCCGCCCACCTGATGGCCTGCGGGTCGTCGAGATCCCAACGCAACCGTCGTCGGTCACCACGTTCGCCGTGGGCTCGGCCGCGGCGACCATCGAAGACGCTCGGAGGTTCACCGAGGCCTGGTTGCAGTCCGAGTAGCCCGCGAGCGTGCAGCGGTACTCTGTGGGCATGGCTGCAGGCGAAGGCGAGAAACCCGTGCGTCGCCTCGCCCGCGCCGTCACGACGACGAAGTGGGCCGCCAAGGCCAAAGAGGTGGCAGCGTCGTTGAAGGAGCAGCACGCCGCCGGGCTGGCCGGCGATGACTCGCCCGCGGTGCCGGTATGGCCAACGCCGCGTGAACAGCTCGAGGCCGTGAAGCACTTGTTCCGTTCCGCACCGAGGCACGAACCGGCCGCGACCGTCGAGCAGGGTGACGACACGTCGCTCGACAGCGACGCCGACGAGGTCGCCGAGGCCCTGCGCGGTGTCGACTGGACTCAGGTCCGCGCGGCGACCGCGGAGCGCACGAACGAGGTCGCCCGCACGATGCGATCACTCGCCGACCACGTCGACTGGGCGAAGGTACAACCGGTGGCCGCGCAGGTGTCGAGTGCCCTGATCGCCGCGGTGGCCGCCGGGCGGATACCCGTCGGTGGGCGCCTCGGCCCGATCGTGGTGCGGGCCATCACCGATCAGAACAACCTCGGCAGGCGAGTCGCCGCCAACCTCGAGCACACCGCGACGCCGGTGCCGCCCGACTTCCGCGGGATCATCGAGGCCACCGCCACCGAGCTGTGACCGGGTCTACCCGGGGATCGGCATCGGCGCGCTCAACACCACCGATTGGCCCTGCGTGGGCTCGACCGTGATCTGCAGGGTCCAGTCGCCGGCCTGTGTCAGCACGATGGTGCCCGTGTAGTGGTTCGGTCCGATGGACTCGAGGATCGCCGGCACCAGCCCACTGCCCGCCGCCGGCAACTCGGCTCCGACCGTGGTGGACACAACGGGGGTGATCCCGCCTCCAGGCGGAGTGATCACCAGATGAACTTCGTTCTCACCGACCCGGCCGGGCGTCACGGTGACGTCAGCGATCACACCGCCCGACGTGAGGGTGGTCGTGAAGACCTTCGACGCAGCCACGTTCTGAGGTGGTAACGCGACCAGCCCCGCCGCAAGCCCGACCACGGCAACACCGATCAGCGCTTCGACCAGCACATTGCGTTTGATGGCCGACGGGCCGTCGTGGCGCAAGAGCCACTGCGACACACCACCGATTGCAATCAGCACCGTGACGACGGCGACCTTGACCAACAACGTGCGACCCCACGACGTGCTGGTCACGTCGTCGAGGCTGCCGGCGAGCTTCAGCGTCTGAGCGACGCCAGTCGCGACGATCACCGGAACGGCAACCATCGCGATCAGGCTGAACCGTCGGGCGATCCGCTCCGCGTCGGGGTCGGTCAACCACGTAGTGGTGCCGAACGCGAACATCAACAGCCCGCCGACCCACAGCGAGACCGCCACGAGATGCAGCGCGTCGATCCCGACCCACAACGGCGCGGGGTCCTGCGCGTACGCGTGCCCGATGCTCGAATACGTCATCACCAACCCGACGGTGAGGGCCAGCGCCGCGCCGCGCCAGATGTCGCTGGCGCGACGGGCGAAGCTCAGCAGCAACCCGCCGAGCACGATCACCATCACGACCCGAACGAGCAGCACCGAGGCGGTGTGGGAGCCGACCACCTTGCCCCAGACCGAGGGTTTGAGCGCATCGGACGGCGACCCGGCGACCACCTTTGCGCCGTACAGCCCGAACGAGCCGAGCGAACCGACCAGCAGGAACGCCCAGGCCAGCCACAGCAGCATCCGATTCGACGCCGAGTCGGCCGACTGCATCGCCAGCACGCCACCACCCACCACCACGATGAGGCCGATCAACGCCAGCAATCGGGCAGCGGTGTCGAGACGACCGACGGTCGATGTCGCCGTCGCGTTCCCACTGACCTTGTCGATCAATGCATCGACATCGACGCCGGTCGACGGCGCACCGACTTGAAAGCTGAACGACCCATCGACGACGTGCCCATCGGCCGAGGGCACGCGCCAGACCACCACGTACACACCGTCGCCGATCGTGGGGACCGATGCTTGGACTCCCGAGTCGTCGGTGACGCGCTGCGGCGCGCCGGTTGGGATCAGGGTCGCGGTCTGGTCGTACAACTGGATGTTGGAGCGTTCGGCATCGATGGCCTCGTTGAAGTCGAGCTCGATGTTGGGCGGACCAGCCTCCAGCACGGCGTTCGCCGACGGCACGCTCGCCTCGAGGCCGGCGTGGGCCAACGCTTGCCCCGCCGGTACGAGCACGCCGAGTGCCAGAACCGTGCCAACTGCAACTCGTCTCCAGCGCATCAGCCCATGATCCCCGCGGGGCCCAGACCGTCGATCTCCGCCCGACCGAGCAACCACGCCAGGCGATGGCGAGGTGGGACCGCCATCGCCTCGGGCGGCAGATCGGTGAGACCCATCGGCTTGCGGCTGGCCCACAGCATGCTCAGTCGGCCGAGGTCGAACCGCAGGTACTCATCATCCCAATCCGACCACGAGTAGCCGAGACCGAGGTCGGCGTGGTGCACGGTCACCTCTCTCCAGCGGATGAAGGGCAACTCGCTCATGGGCGTCTCCCCGGTGATCGTCACCCCACGACCAGCCCAGGACCCGGGTTGCATCGAGGCCCATGCCGCCTCGAGTCGCGCCGCGCTGTCGACGACATCGGCAATCAACTTTTCGGCAGACCGGGTGGCGCCGGCCTCGATGTCGGCATTGCGCTGCTCGCGCCCACCGGGATACATCTGCCCGATCTCGCCGCGCAGTGCCGCCCGCAGCATGTGCGTGTGCCCGTCAGCGTTGCGAGCGATGTGGGTGACGACGTGACCGACCGTCCACCCCGGCAACAGCGATGGCTGCGAGACCTGATCGCCGTGCAGATCGCACAGGTCGGTGATCACCGCGGCGTGAGCTCTGGTGGCTCCGGCACGGTCGCGGTCGAGATCGTTCATCGAGTTCTCACCGTATCCCGTGCGCGAACGTGGCAACCTTGCGAACATGCAAATCGCAATGGTCGGTCTGGGGCGCATGGGCGCCAACATGGTCCGCCGGCTGCAGCGCGCCGGCCACGAATGCGTCGCCTACGACCTCAACGAGGCCGCGGTGCAGGCCTCCGAGGCCGACGGGGCGCACGGCGCACGCACGCCGAAGGAGGTGGTCGATGCGCTCACCGCACCGCGCCATGTCTGGTTGATGGTGCCGGCGGCATATGTGGGCAGCACGATCGACACGTTCGCGCCGCTGCTGTCGCCGGGCGACACCCTGATCGACGGCGGCAACTCGTGGTACCGAGACGACGTCGATCGCGCAGGACCGCTCCGGGAGCAGGGCATCAACTACCTGGATGTCGGTACGAGTGGCGGCGTGTTCGGCTTGGATCGTGGCTACTGCCTGATGGTCGGTGGGCCGACCGAAGCGGTCGAGCAGATGGCGCCGATCTTCGACGACCTCGCCCCGGGCGCCGGCGACATCGGTCGAACGCCCGGCTACACGGGCGAACCGGCGGGTGCCGAGAAGGGTTGGCTGCACTGCGGCCCCAACGGGGCCGGCCACTTCGTCAAGATGGTGCACAACGGCATCGAGTACGGCTTGATGGCCGCGTATGCGGAAGGCCTCAACATCTTGTCGGAGGCCAACATCGGCGCCAGTGATCGCCCGAAGGATGCCGAGACGGCGCCACTGACCCATCCCGAGTACTACCAGTACGACTTCGACCTCGGCGCGATCAGCGAGGTGTGGCGGCGCGGCAGCGTCGTGGCCAGTTGGCTGCTCGACCTGACCTCCGCTGCATTTTCGGCCGATCCGACGCTGAACGGTTTCGAGGGTCGGGTCAGCGACAGCGGTGAAGGACGATGGACGGTCCATGCCGCCATCGACGAGGGCGTGCCGGCCCCGGTGTTGAGCGCAGCGCTCTACGAACGGTTCAGCTCCCGCGGTCGGGCTGACATGGGTAACAAGATCCTGTCGGCCCTGCGCGCCCAGTTCGGTGGCCACGTTGAAGGAACGGGCCACTGATCATGAGCACAGCCACCCAGCCCACAGCCGATGCACTCGTCTTGTTCGGCTCCACCGGCGACCTCGCCAAGCGCAAGCTCTTTCCTGCGCTGTACCACCTCGAACGCCACGGCACCCTCAAGGTGCCGGTGATCGGCGTTGCCCGCAGTGACTGGAGCGACAAGGCGTTCTGCCAGAACGCCCACGACTCGATCATCGCCGCGATCCCGGACGCGAAGGCTGCGGTCATCGATTCGTTGCTGGCCCGCCTCGACCTGATCCAGGGCGACTACAGCGATCACAAGACATGGGCATCGCTGAAGCACACGCTCGACAAGCGCAAGAGCACGGTCGCGGTGTTCTACATGGCGATCCCGCCGGCGATGTTTCCCACGGTTGCACAGTCGTTGGCATCGGTCGGGCTCAACGAGCGCGGCCGCATCGTCGTGGAGAAGCCGTTCGGCCGCGACCTGGCGAGTGCCATCGAGCTCAACACGACGCTGCATTCAGTGTTCCCCGAGGAACGCATCTTCCGCATCGATCACTACCTCGGCAAGGAAAGCGTCGAGGACCTGCTGGTGTTCCGGTTCTCCAACACCTTGCTGGAGCCCGTGTGGAACCGCAACTACGTGCGCAGCGTGCAGATCACGATGAGCGAGACCATCGGTGTCGAGGGCCGGGGCAGCTTCTACGACGGAGTGGGCGCCATCCGCGATGTGATGCAGAACCACCTGCTGCAGGTCGCCGCGTTGGCAGCGATGGAGCCACCCGTCGGACCGGAATCGAGCTACCTGCAAGACGAGAAGGCCAAGGTGTTCGCGGCGATGCGCCCGATCGACCCGAAGATGCTGGTCCGCGGCCAGTACGTCGGCTACCGCGACGAGCCGGGGGTTGCGGCCGACTCGACCGTCGAGACCTTCGCCGCCGCTCGCCTGGAGATCGACTCGTGGCGATGGGCGGGCGTGCCGTGGTTCGTCCGATGCGGCAAAGGCCTGAAGTCGTCGGCGACGGAGGTCGTCGTCGAGTTCCGTGAGCCGCCGAGCATGTTGTTCGACGAGGCCGGCGGGCCGACGCCCGAACGCAACCTGGTTCGCTTCCGGCTCGGCTCGCACGACGGCGTCACGTTCACCTTGCAAGCCAAGACGCCGGGGCCGAACCTCGACAGCCAGAACGTCGACGTCGCGGTCGACTTCGCTGCGGCGCTCGGCGAGCGCCGCGAGGCGTACGAACGACTGCTCGACGATGCGATGGCCGGTTTACCGCGCCGCTTCGCCCGCGAGGACGTGGTCGAACAGACGTGGCGCGTGGTGCAACCGGCGCTCGACACGCCGGGCTCGGTGCACCCCTACTTCCGCGGCGAGTGGGGCCCAGCGCAAGCCGATCGGATCCTCGACGGCGACGCCTGGTTCGTGCCATCCTCCTGACCCTCACGGCGGGAAGTGTGTACGTTCAGTGCAACCTGCGTGCATCGAACATGCACACTTCGCGTGGGGACGCCTCGGCTGAGGTCAGTCTCGCTGCGCCGTGCGGCGGGGGACGACGACCACGGTGCCGTCGGACTCTTGGTGCACGGTGACCGACGCGCCGTAGAACTCGCTCAGCGTCTCGGCGCGTAGCACGTGTGCTGCGTCGCCCATTGCCACGAGGTGCCCTTCGTGGAGCAGCGCCAATCGATCGGCGTACAGCCCGGCCAATGTGAGGTCGTGCATGGCCGACAGCACGGTGAGGCCGTTCTCCTGCCGCAACCGGTCGACGAGCTCGAGGGCCTGCTGTTGATGCCCGATGTCAAGGGCGCTGGTGGGCTCGTCGAGCAGCAGCACCGGGGCCTCTTGAGCGAGCGCTCGAGCGATGACGAGGCGCTGCCGCTCGCCGCCGCTGAGCGTGCCGAGCTTGCGATCGGTGAAGGGCTCGAGATCCAGGCGATCGAGCACGCTGTCGACCATCGCCCGGTCGTGGCGCGACTCGTGGCCGAAGTAGCTCACGTACGGGCTGCGCCCCAGCAACACGTACTCGAACCCGGTCATGTCGTCGGGCATGACCGGAGATTGCGGTACGTACGCAACCAAGGTGGCGCGACGGCGTGCGGAGCGGATCGCCAGCGGCGCGCCATCGACAGCGATCATCCCATCGTGCGGAACGAGGCCGGCGATCGCACGCAGCAGGCTCGACTTGCCGGCACCGTTCGGCCCGATGAAGCACAACCACTCCCCCGACCTCACCTCGCTGGTGAACGGGGCGAGCGCGACGCGTCGGTCGTAGCTGACCGAGACGGCCTCAAGCCGCACCGAGCTCATACCAGCGATCGCTTGCTGCGCAGCAGCAGGATGAAGAACGGCGCACCGAAGAACGCCGTGACCACGCCGATCGGCGTTTCCGCCGGGTCCTGCAGCACTCGCCCGGGGATGTCGACCAGGATCAGGAACGTGGCGCCGACGATGAGGCTCAGCGGCAGCACTCGGCGGTACGACGCACCGGCCAGCATCCGTACGGCGTGCGGCACGATCACGCCGACGAACCCGATCAGCCCGCTGACACTCACCACTGCGGCTGTGCCCATGGTGGCGGCGATGACGATGACGATCCTGATCCTGGCAACGTCGGAACCCAGTGACGCGGCCTCGTCGTCGCCGACTCGGAACAGGTCGAGATGGCGGCGGTGCAACAGCAACACCACCGAACTGACGACGACGTACGGCAGCACCAGGCGCACATCGCTCCACGTGGCATTGGAAACGCGGCCGAGGATCCACGAATACACCTCGCGGATCACGTCGTTGTTGCGTTGCAGCACGAAGGTCTGAATCGCGGTGAACAGCGACACCACGGCAACGCCGGCGAGCACCAAGGTGACGCCCGATCGCGATGCACCGAACGCGGCGCCCACGAGGTAGGTGATCATCACCGCGACGAGGCCACCGGCGAACGACACCAACGGCAGCGGATCGACCAACCAACCGTTGGTCGCGTCGCGACCGACGGCGAAGATGATGGTCGCACCGAGACCGGCACCGGCGGCAACACCCAGCAAGTACGGATCGACCAGTGGGTTGCGGAACACGCCCTGGTAGCTCGCTCCCGCCAGCGAGAGCATCGCCCCGACGATGCCGGCCAGGGCGACGCGTGGCATGCGAACGTTCCAGATGATGTCCCAGTTCGCCGACGACACGCGGCCCGCCGGGCCGATCATCACACCCAGGATCACCGCGATCACGAACGCGCCGACGGCAGCGACCATCCACCACCGTCGACGCGTCGCGCTGTTCACGTCAGCCCGACACCGCCACCTTGGCGACAGCGGCCGAAACGGCCTCGATGTAGTCGACGATGCGCGGGCCCCAACGCGACGAGATGTCGCCATCGACGACCACCACGTTGCCGTTGGTCACGGCCTTCAGCGAACCCCAGCCGGGCCGCGCCGCCACCGTCTCGGCGGACTCGCCGAACGCTCCGTCGGCAAGGAAGATGAAGTCGGGATCGGCCGAGATGACCGCCTCGGCCGACAGCTGTGGATAGTCGCTGTCGACCTCCTGCAGATCGGCAATGCTCTGCAGACCGAACAGCGAATACACCTGACCGATGAACGTGTTCTCGGTGATGCTGTAGTACGTGTTGTCGAGCTCGTGGTAGTAGGTCAGCGGGGTCGCCGGCTTCGGCGCGTCCTTCACCGCCGCGGCGATGTCGGTCTGCATCTTCAAGACCAACGCGGCGGCATCGGCAACGTGACCGGTGACGGCGCCGAGCTGTTCGATCTGTTCATAGACCCCGTCGAAGGAGGTTGCGGCCGGGCCGCTCCACACCTTCAGGCCGAGCGCCTCGAGCTGCTTCGTCAGCTCGGTGAAGTCGTCGGCGATCACGACCAGGTCAGGCTTGAGCGCGGCGATCGCCTCGACGTTTGGCTCGAAACCCGAGAGATCGTGCGGCTTCTGCAACGCTTCAGGTGGGTAGTTCGACTGATCGTCGACTGCGGCAACCTGGTCGCCCGCACCGATGGCGAACAGCATCTCGGTACCGGTCGGCGACAGGCTGACGATCTTGCTGGGAGCCGGGAGCGTCGAGGTCGTCGACGCTTCGACCGCGGGAGTCGTGACCGCAACGGTGGCCGGCGACGTATCGCTGGCCGCTTTGCTGTCGTCGCCGCAGGCACCGAGCAAGATCACGGCTGCCAGGGCAACCGGGAACGGAGTCCATTTCATGAAAATCCTCCATAGTGGCGGAGGACAAGTGAGGGAACCGGTGGGAGGTCCACCGCGAACCGCCCTTGCCTCGAGGGTCTGGGTTACGCGTACAGAACGAGGCGACCGGACTCGTCGTGTCGAACACGAACCACCGTTGCGGGACAGTGCCGGGATCTCACCGGACTTCGCTGGATTCCATACATTCGG
>JANMNE010000185.1:0-24022 GCA_031373785.1 Ilumatobacteraceae bacterium | reverse complement strand
AGGAGGTGGTCCAAACGATGACAGGTTTAGATTGTGGGACTCTGGAGGTGGTTGGCCGCTAACGGCCTTCGGACTGGACCGTCTGGCGAAACCCCGCCAACCTCCGCTCGAACATCTCACCGAGGCTGGTCCCATCGGTATTCATAGCGAGATGTCGAGTCTTCTATCAGTTCATTTTTGAACGAGGAGAGGTGCACCAGGCACCTCTCCTCGTTCCCGTTACGGCGAGGGTGCTGCGGAGAGGCCGAGGGTGGCACCTACAGGCCGAGGTCCGCGGCTCTCGCAAGTACGCCTTCGCGCTCGGCACCGATGGTCGTGCTGTCGCCATGACCGGTGTGGACCACCGTGTGATCGGGCAGCCTCAGCAAGACGTCGCGGATCGAGCGCAAGATGGTCGGCTCGTCGCTGAAGCTGCGACCGGTCGCGCCCGGGCCACCACAGAACAACGTGTCCCCGCTGAACACCACGCCGGAGACGACGTCGTGGAAGCAGCAGCATCCGGGCGAGTGGCCGGGTGTGTGCAGGATTCCCAGTTCATGACCGGCGACGGTCAACACCTCGCCGGGCGTGACCGCGCCGTCGGGCTGTGCGTCGGGCCACACGACATCCCACAACATCTGATCGGCGTCGTGTAGCAGCACCGGCGCGTCGACGGCATCGCGCAGTGGCACCGCGGCATTGATGTGATCGTTGTGTCCGTGGGTCAAGACGATTGCCTTGACCCGCCGACCGTTCACCGCCGCGACGATCGCTGCCGCGTCGTGCGCCGCGTCGAAGACCACCACCTCGCGATCATCGCCGACCAGCCAGATGTTGTTGGTGACGGCCCACTCCCCACCGTCAAGAGCGAAGATGCCATCGGTCGTGACCAGTTCGATGGTCACAGCACGACGACGCTGCGCAGGACCTCGCCACGCTCCATCTTGTGGAACGCCTCCTCGATCGCGTCGAGCGAGATCGTCTCGCTGACGAACTTGTCGAGCGGCAGGCGGCCCTGCTGGTGCAGCGTGACCAGCATCGGGAAGTCGCGTGACGGCAGGCAGTCGCCGTACCACGACGACTTCAGCGCGCCGCCGCGGCCGAAGACCTCGATGAACGGCAGTTCCAGCGTCATGTCGGGGCGTGGCACGCCAACCAAAACCACTGTGCCCGCGAGATCTCGAGCCTCGAAAGCCTGGCGATACACCGCAGGGTTGCCGATGGCCTCGATGCAGACGTCGGCGCCATTGCCACCGGTGACCGACTTGATGTACTCGACGGGGTCGTTGTCGCGTGAGTTGCAGGTGTGCGTTGCGCCGAACTCCTTGGCCCATTCCAGCTTTCGATCATCGATGTCGACAGCGACGATCGTGTGCGCACCGGCCAACCGAGCACCGGCGATCGCGGCGTCGCCGACACCGCCGCAGCCGAACACGGCGACGGAATCGCCGCGGCCGACATTGCCGGTGTTGATCGCCGCGCCAATGCCTGCCATCACGCCGCAGCCGAGCAGGCCGGCAGTCGTCGCAGGTACCGCTGGATCGACCTTGGTGCACTGCCCGGCGGCGACCAGTGTCTTCTCCACGAAGGCACCGATACCGAGAGCAGGCGTCAACACCGTGCCGTCGGTCAGCGTCATCTTCTTTGTGGCATTGAACGTGCTGAAGCAGATCCACGGCTTGCCACGAAGACAGCTGCGGCACGTGCCGCACACAGCGCGCCAGTTGAGGATCACGAAATCGCCGGGCACCACGTTGGTCACACCTTCGCCGATTGCCTCGACGATGCCGGCGGCTTCGTGACCCAGGAGGAATGGGACGTCGTCGTTGATGCCACCCTCGCGGTAGTGCAGGTCGGTGTGGCACACACCGCACGCCTGCACCTTGACCAGTGCCTCTCCTGGCCCAGGGTCCGGCACGACGATCGTCTCGATCGACACGGGGGCGCCCTTCGAGCGCGCCACGACTCCTCGAACCTGCTGTGCCATTCCAACCTCCGTGTCAGCGGCCCGCGGGCCGACCCAGCGGAGATTACTCGCCGCGCCGTCCACGACGACGCTCGCGGTCGGGTGCGGCACCCGACGGTGCCGAATTGACCAGCGGCCCGACCTCTTTGATGATGTCGTCGATCGTCGGCCTGGCGATCAGCTCGTCGAGCGACTGCCGCATCGCTGCAAGGTGCAGTGGCGACGTGCCACAACAGCCACCGACGATGCGCGCCCCGGCCTTCACCGCGAGCTGCGTGTACTTGCCCATGAGCTCCGGGGTGCCGGTGTAGACCGCTTCGGTGCCGGCAAAATACGGCACGCCGCAGTTGCCCTTGGAGATCAGATGGGTGTGGACATCGCGCTCGGTCATCGCCAGTAGCGAGACCAAGATATCGCTGGCACCGACGCCGCAGTTGGCGCCGATCGCAACGGGCGGCACCGCCAGGCCATCGAAAACGTGCGACAGGTCGCCGGGCAGCAGGCCCATCATCGTGCGGCCGGCGGTGTCGAACGAGCACGTGGCCGTGTAGGCCAGACCGGCGTTCAGTGCACCGGTGGCTGCGGCACGAATCTCTTCGGCGGCGGACATCGTCTCGATCCAGGCGATGTCGGCGCCGCCGGCCTTCAAGCCGGCGGCCAGCTCCTCGAACGATTCGATCGCTGCGCTCTCGGTGAGGGCGCCCAACGGCTCGAACAGCTCACCCGTCGGTCCCATGGACCCGGCGACGACGACGGGTCGCGGACATGCATCGGCGACCTCGCAGGCGATCTCGGCGGCCAGCTTGGCCAGCTCGTAGACCCGCCCCTCGGCGCGGTGCAACTTCAGGCGATGTCGGTTGCAGCCGAACGTGTTGGTCAAGATGATGTCGGCGCCTGCATCGACGAACTGCTGGTGCAATGTGCGCACCTTCTCCGGGTGATCCGAGTTCCAGAACTCCGGTGGATCACCGGCGCCGAGTCCACGTTCGAAGTAGTTGGTACCCGTCGCCCCATCGGCCAGCAGGGTGCGACCGGACGACAGCAGTTCGGCAAGTGAGGCTCGCATGATGGCCACCAGGCTACCGCCCGCCTACAGTCCGCACCATGGCCTCCCCGATCGAGCCACCACCCGGCGGCAGCGACGACGAACAGCTGGCCAACATGATCGCGGTGGCTGATCTGCCCTCACTGCTGGCCACGCTGGCCCACATCCGTCAAACACCCGGGCTCCCGGGTGACGACTTGTACCTCGACCCGACGAAGCACCACGAGCCGCAAGGCGGCTGGACGCCAGAGCAGCAGGCACGCGCCCGGGCTCTCGCCCTGCGCACGCTGATCGAGCTCCGCGACGCCGGCTGGCTGAAGCCACCCGAGCCGACCGCCGAGGCCGTGCGGCCGATCATCAGCTGGATGATGGGGACAGCGACCACTGACGACTACCTCGCACTCCTCCTCGAGGAGCTCGGCGGATCCACCGCCGATCTCCGGGCACCAGCATGGACCGCTGCGCAGATCGCGCCGGACCGAGCGTTTCGTGTCGCAGTCGTCGGCGCCGGCATGTCAGGCCTGCTGGCCGCGCATCGCTTGCATCAAGCCGGGATCGATGTGGTCGTGTACGAGAAGAACGCCGAAGTCGGTGGCACATGGCTGCAGAACACCTACCCGGGCTGCCGGGTCGATGTCGCCAGCCACCTCTTCTGCTATTCGTTCGCGCAGCGCGACGATTGGCCGCAACACTTCTCGACGCAGCCGGAGTTGCTCGAGTACTTCAAGCGCTGTGCGGCGGACTTCGACGTGCGCCGGTTCATCAACTTCTCGACGACGGTCGAAGCGGTCACGTTCGACGACGAGTCAGCAACGTGGGACGTGCACACGGTTGGCGATGACGGCCGGGCGCAGACTGCACGCTTCCACGCCGTCGTCAACGCCACCGGCCAGCTGAACCGCCCGAAGTTGCCCGACATCGCAGGTCGCGACGCTTTCGACGGCCCGGCATTTCACTCGGCGGAATGGGACCACGATGTCGACCTCACCGGCAAACGTGTCGCCGTCATCGGGACGGGGGCCAGCGCTGCCCAGTTCATCCCGATCATCGCCGAGCAGGCGGGCGAGGTGCTGGTGTTCCAGCGCACCCCGAACTGGCTGGCGCCGACCCTCGACTACCACGACGATGTCGCCGATGGGCAGCGGTGGCTGCTGACCCATGTGCCGTACTACAGCCAGTGGTACCGCTTCTGGCTGTTCTGGCGATACGCCGAAGGGATGTTGCCGGCGGTGAAAGTCGACCCTGCGTGGGACGGTCACGGCCAGAGTGTGAGCGCCGCCAACGAAGAGATGCGCATGCTGCTGGGGATGTACATCGGGTTGTGCTTCGGCGATCGGCCCGACCTGCTGGCCAAGGTCATGCCCTCCTATCCGCCCGCGGCCAAGCGGATCATCCGCGACAACGGCATCTGGGCATCGACGTTGAAGCGCGACAACGTGCAGCTGATCACCGATCCGATCGCCTGCATCGAACCCGCTGGCGTCGTGATGGGAGACGGCACGGAACACGACGTCGATGTGGTCATCTACGCAACCGGGTTCCAGGCTTCGCGCTTCCTCACACCGATGAAGGTCACCGGGCGCGGTGGTGTCGACCTGCACGAGCAGTGGGATGGAAACGCACGCGCCTATCTCGGCATCGTCGCACCCAACTTCCCGAGCTTCTTCATGCTCTACGGTCCGAACACCAACATCGTGGTCAACGGCAGCATCATCTACTTCTCCGAGTGCGAAGTGCACTACGTGCTCCAATGCCTCCACCATGTGCTGGCGACGTACGCTCGAGCGATCGACTGTCGCCAGGCGGTGCACGACCGGTACAACGAGCGCATCGACGAGGGCAACCAGTTGATGGCGTGGGGCGCGTCGACGGTCAACAGCTGGTACAAGAGCGACTCGGGACGCGTCGCCCAGAACTGGCCGTTCAGCCTGCTCGAGTTCTGGCAGCAGACCCGCTGCGTCGACAGCGCCGACTACGAGCTGCTGTAAGGATCAGGTGATCGGTGTGAGCGCCGGTTGACCGGTCAGCACCGCCACCGTGTTGCGTGCCGCCAGCGTGGCCATCGCGGCGCGGGTCTCCACCGTCGCCGAACCGAGATGCGGGATCAACACGGCGTTGTCGAGCCCGTCGAGGCCGGGGGCGAGCTGCGGCTCGTGCTCGTACACGTCGAGCCCGGCACCGGCAATCGCACCACTGCGCAACGCGGCCACCAGCGCCACCTCGTCGATGATCGGGCCACGGGCGGTGTTGACGAGGTACGCCGAGGATCGCATCAGCTCGAACTGATCGGGCCCGATGAGGTGATGGGTCTCCGCCGAGTACGGGCAGTTGATCGAGACGACGTCAGACGTCCCCAACAGTTCGTCGAGGCTCAGTCGCTCCGAGCCGAGCTCGGCTTCGATGTCGGACGACACCGCGGTGCGGTTGCTGTACGCGACCGTCATCCCGAACGCCTTGGCCCGGCGGGCCAGCGCCTGGCCGATGGCCCCCATGCCGACAATGCCGAGACGGCGACCCTGGAGGCTCGTACCCAACAACATGAACATGCCCCACTGCCACGGCTCGTTCGACCGGACGATGCGCTCGCCCTCGCCGAGGCGACGGGTGACCATCAAGATCAGGGCCATGGCGATGTCGGCCGTCGCATCGGTCAGCACGCCCGGAGTGTTGGTGGCGATCACGCCGCGTCCGCGACACTCGGCCACGTCGATGTTGTTGTAGCCGACGGCCACGTTGGAGACCACCTTGAGCTGCGGGCCGGCGGCGTCGAGGAACGCCCGATCGACCTTGGTCGTCAGCAAGGTCAGGACTGCATCGGCGTGGGCGATGCGCTCGTAGAGCTCGTTGATCTCGATCGGCTCGTCGTGCTTCCAGCCCCACACATTGCCGTGCGGGCGGAGCACATCGAGTCCGGCATCGGGGATTCGTCCAGCGACTACGATCCGCGGCTGGGCCATCAGGCGGCCTCGATCCAATCACGAAGTTTCCCGACACCGGCGCGGATGTCGTCGACGGAGATGCCCGAATACGCGAACCGGACGAACTGTTCGGTCTCGCCGGGCAGCGGTCGACCGAAGTGGCGCCGCGTGCAGAACGACACACCGGTGGCGCGCAGTGCGGCGTCGGAGAACTCGGCGACCTCGGTGAAGCCCAACGCATTCATCGCGACGGTGACGTTCGGGAACAGGTAGAACGTGCTGTCGGGCTTGGCGATCACAAAGCCGGGGATCGTTTGCAACTGCTCGACTGCCGCGTCGCGTCGTCGTTCGAGCTCGGCCAAGATCCCCCGCGCTCCCGATTGGTCTCCCTGCAGTGCTTCGACACCGGCAGCCTGGACGAAGTGCGTCGTGCAGCTTTCGTCGTTGGTGTTGATCTTGGTGATCTGGGCGATCACCTCATCGGGCCCGATCGCCGCGCCGAGGCGCCATCCGGTCATCGCGAACTTCTTGGAGAACGTGTACAGGATGACCGTGCGCTCGCGCATGCCGGGGAACGAGGCGATCGAGGTGCTGGTGCCCGAGTACCGCATCTCGAAATACGCCTCGTCGCTGAGCACCCACAGGTTGTGCTCGATTGCCAGTTCGGCGAGCGATCGCATCTCGTCGAGCGAGCTCTCGCAACCGAGCGGGTTCTGCAGGTTGTTGTAGATCAGCACCTTGGTGGCGGATGTGATCTGCGAGCGCAGATGGTCGAGATCGATCGCGAACCCGGTGGCGGTCTGGGTGTACCGGTACGCCTGGGCGATCCCACCGAAGTACTCGACCTGGCTCTCGTAGATCGGGTAGCCGGGTGTGGGGTACAGCACGCCGTCGCCGGGATTCATCACGACCTGCAAGAACTTGCCGATCACGGGCTTGCCGCCCGGTTGCACGGCGACGTTGCCGGCGCTGTAGGTCAAGCCACGGCGCATCGAAACGTCGTCGGCCAACGCCTCACGCAGCGGTGCGATCCCCGCGGCGGCGCAGTATCCCGTCTTGCCGTCGGCGATCGCCCGGTTCATCGCCTCGACCACGTTCGCCGGCGTCGGCAGATTGATGTCACCGAGGTGGAACGGATACACCTTGTTGCCCTTTGCCGCCCACTCTGCCGCCGCCAGCGACACGGCAAACGCGGTCTCGGTTCCCAAGTTGTTCAGTCGTTCGGCAAGCACGTCTCTCCCACACATCGGCGTCGTTCGATTGTACAAAACGTCAAGGCAAGCTCACGAGCCGCTCCAGCCACGGGATGAACCCGGGCGCCAGATTGTTGGCGGCGATCTTGTAGCGCACCATCTCATCGTCCCACGACCGGTACATCGCCAGCAGATCGGCGGCCCGGTCGGGACGATCCATCAGGGCCCGCGCCGGCACCAGCTGCAACTTGATCGTGAACAAGATGGCGCCGCTGCGCGGCAAGCGTTGCAACGTCTGCGACTCACTGCGTAGCCAGAACGGCGGCGCCACACGACCTGGCCGGGACGCATGCGATCGAAGAACCGGTCGACGCGCGGCGCCAACTCCTCGTCGCAGTGGGCGACGCCGTCGTGGACGACGATGGTCGACCCCGAACTTCTCCGTCGTACTGCGTCGTGTCCGGCGCGTAGGACCACAGCAAGTCGCTCGTGATCTCCGGCTCGGTCGCGCTCACGTCGCAGATCGTACGACTCCCCCGGTGACGCGTCCCCAGACGACTCGCTTGACGCCGCACGCCCCGCATCGGCGCCGTAGTCGTCAATCGCCGGGCGGTCTAGGGTCGTGGGCGATGCGATCGGAGTTCAGGGCGGCGCGAGGTGGGACTGATTCGGCCAACTGGATCGAGCCGCCGCACAACCGGTGGGGGTTCCTGCACGTCCGCGAGCTGACCCGCACGGCGCGCATTGCCGGATCCACCGGCCGCGTCGCACCGCTGCCGCGACGGCTGAACGACCTCGGGACCTTCACGTTCGACCACCTCGATCGCCGTTGGACGTTCGCCGAGATGCTCGAAGCCACGTTCACCGACGGGCTGATGGTCGTACACGACGGCAAGGTGGTGTTCGAGCACTACGGGGGGTTGATGCAGCCCGAGGACACGCACCTATTGATGTCGGTGTCGAAGTCGCTGACCGCGACGCTCGCCGGCGTGCTGGTCGGCGAGCAGGTGCTGGACCTCGCTCGCTGCGTACCCGACTACATCCCCGTCCTCCGTGACACGTCGTGGGAAGGATGCACGCTGGATCACTTGCTCGACATGCGTGCCGGGACGCTGTTCGACGAAGAGGACTACGCCGACCCTGAGAGCCACGGTCGGCTGCTCGAGCAGATCTCCGGCTACATCACTCGTGCGCGCGATGACATCCCACACGACACGTACCAGTGGATTCCACAGCTCATCAATGCATCCGAGCACGGCGGGCCGTTCCAGTACCGGTCCATCCTCCCCGACGTCTTGGCATGGGTGATGTGTGAGGCAACTGGCCGCACGTTTCCCGAGTTGTTCGCCCGCCACATCTGGTCGCAGGTTGCCGCGAACGACGCCGAGGTGATCGTCGACACGGCGGGCTTCCCCGTGGTCGAGGGTGGGATCTGCACGACGTTGGAAGACCTCGCCCGATTTGGGGTCATGTGCCTGCACCACGGCGAGTTCGACGGCCGCCAAGTCGTACCGGGCGCTTGGATGCGCCGACCCACGACGTACGACCAGACCCTGGTCGACGCGTTCGTGCTGCCACCGCAAGAAGGTCGAGCGGGGCCGAACGCGTGCTACCACGACTTCTGGTGGGTCTACGACAGCGTCGCCGGCATCTACTGCGGCCTGGGCATCAATGGGCAGGTGCTCATGATCCACCATCCGTCGAGCACGGTGATCGCCAAGTTCTCGACGTGGCCCGATCGCATGGACTACGCCCTGTCGAAGCTGACCGATTCCGGCCTGTTGGCGCTCTGCGCGTCGTACATCTAGTACGAGACGTCGGCCAGTGACGGCCGATCGTGGAGTTGCTGCAGCGAGAACCCGGCCATCTTCCGATATCCGTCTGTGACCTCCAGGATCTCGTCGGGTGCGATCACGTCCGACAGCCGCTCGAACCCGTCGGGGGCGCGCTCTTCGACCAGCTGCATGGGCAGCTCGGGACCGAGCCCACGGTTGGCCAGCACGATCGCCGAGGTCGCCGGTCTGCGCACCTCGTCGTAGCGCTGCAGGGCGAGCTCGACATCGTCCGGGTACGACAGCAGGCAACCGGTGAGCGTTCTGGCGTCGAGGATTGCCTGCGAGGCGCCGTTCGAACCGATCGGGTACATCGGGTGCGCGGCATCGCCGAGCAACGTCGTGCGACCGAACGACCAGCGGTCGACCGGGTCACGGTCGACCATCGGGAACAGGTACGTCGCCGGCGCCGAGGCGATCAGCGCGGGTACGTCGAGCCACGGGAATGTCCACCCGGCGAACTGTGGAAGAAAGTCGGCGAAATCGCCCGGCCGGTTCCAGTCCTCTCGCTCGAGCAGTTCGGTGTCGTCGGTGCGCAACTCGGCGATGAAGTTGAGCTGCTGACGACCATCGGGCAGGTCGCGCAGCGGATACAGCACGAACTTCTGTCGAGGATGACCGGCCCAGACCATCGTGCGACCGTCGAAGACCGGCGGGCCGTCGGCCAGCCCGCGCCACAGCAACGCCCCGTTCCACTTCGGCATGCCCTCGTTTGGGTAGAAGTGCCGACGGGCGACCGAGTGAATTCCATCGCAGGCGATCATCATCGAGCCGGTTGCCGTTGCGCTGTCCGCGCCGGTCCGCCGATCGATGAACGTGGCCCGCACGCCGCCCGCCGCATCGAAGAACTGGACCAGATGACACCCGGTGTGGATGCGATCTGCACCGATTCGGGCGACTGCTGCGTCATGCAGGATCGTGTGCAACGCGCCCCGATGAATCGAGATCTGCGGCCACCGATAGCCGGCAGCCAGCCCACGCGGCTCGTCCCAGATCGACTCGCCGCGCTTGGTGAAATACGCGAGGGTCGAGGGGGTCAGCCCGTTCGCCACCAGCTCGTCGGTGAGTCCCAGTGCATCCAGCTCGCGCACCGCGTGCGGCAAGAGGTTGATGCCGACGCCGAGTGCCTGGATCCGATCGACGCTCTCGAAGACGCGCACCGGCAGACCAGCGCGGTGCAGGCTGAGCGCGGCAGTGAGGCCACCGATCCCACCGCCCGCGATGATGACATCGTCGCTCACGAATGTGCTCAGCCGACGCGAGCGTCGATCTCGGGCTTGGCCGCGATCACCGCGGCGAGGTGCCCGGCATGAGACAGGCCCGGTTGGGCCATTCGGTTGAACCCGATGCTGCAATCGGCGAAGCCGAGCTCGAGTGCTTGATCGAGCGAGGCCTGCCATCCGGGCCCGATGTACACGCGACCATGGATCGGCAACGTGGCCGGATCCCGGCCCGCCTCCTCGGCAAACTGCCGCAGCTTGGCGACTGCCGTGCCGATGTCGATCGCGTCGAGCCCGGGGATCAGCAACGGCATCCAGCCATCGGCCTTGCGCACCACGCGCCGCAACACCGCATCCGATGCGCCGCTGCCGATCAGGATCGGCAGCGGATGAGTCGGCAAGGGGTTGATGCCCACGCCACGGAGGTGATGGAACCTGCCGTCGAAGTCGACGAGTGGTTGCGTCCACAACAGGCGCATGACGTCGATCTGCTCCTCGAACAATGCGGTGCGATCGGCGAAGTCGACACCCAGTCCTTCGTACTCGGCGGCGTTCCAGCCGACTCCAACAGCGAGGCGAATGCGACCACCGCTGAGCAAATCGATCGACGCGACCTGCTTGGCCACCACTGCTGTCTGGCGCTGCGGCAGCACCAGCACGCTGGTGATGAAGCTCATCCGAGTGGTCAGCGCGGCGAGATGGCTGAACAGCACCAAGATCTCGTGGAAGGTGTGCTCCGACGTGTACGGAGCCGCCGGAAAGCTGCCGAACGGACCGGGGCCGAGCCGAGCGCTGGAGGCGCCGAGCACGTGATCGTACGCCATCAGGTGCTCGAAGCCGGCTGCCTCGGCGTCGATCGCCCATTGCCTGATCGTGTCCGGGTCGGTGCCGCTGTCGGCCTGCGAGAAGACGGCGCCAATTCTCATCGGTTCTCCATTCGATCGTTGACGATCTGTCTCATGTGTGCGACGGCACATCATACGCAACGGTCCCATTTCGCTCGGCTTGGCGGATGGCGCTGACTAGCGTGCAGCCGTGACTCGTCCGCTGCTCGTCGGGATCCAACTGCCGGAAGTGGAGTGGGAGGTCCCATTTCCCGAGCTGATCCGAATGGCGCAGGCCGCCGAAGAGGTCGGGTTCGACTCGGTGTGGCTCGGTGACCATCTGCTGTACGACCTCGCCGTCGGCCCACGCGGGCCGTGGGAGGTGTGGACGTCGCTGGCGGCGTTGGCAGCAGCCACCGAACGCGTACTGCTCGGTCCCCTGGTCGCCTCGGCGGGGTTCCACGAGCCAACGATGCTGGCGAAGCAGGCGGCGACCGTCGATGCCATCTCGGGCGGTCGGCTGATCCTCGGGCTCGGGTCAGGTTGGAACGAGCGCGAGTATCGAGCCTTCGGCTTCCCGTTCGATCGACGGGTCAGTCGATTTGCCGAGGCCTTCACCATCATTCGCACCCTGCTCGCCGAGGGCGAGATCGACTTCGCCGGCGAGTTCTACCGAGCCGAGCGGTGCGTCCTGCACCCGCGTGCGGCCCGACCAGGAGGCCCGCCCCTGATGGTCGGTTCGACTCGCCCGCGCATGCTGTCGATCACGCTCCCCTATGCGGACGCTTGGAATGTGTGGTGGAGCGACTACGGCAATTCCCCGACCGGCTTTGCCGAGCTCAAGGCCCGCGTCGATCAGCAGGTCGCCGAGCACGGCCGGCCGGCAGGCAGCGTCTCGGCGACGTGTGCCGTGTTCATCCAACTCCAAGGTGGTGTCGGCCGCCGGATGGGCTCCTACGGGGGCGGCCCGGTCGAACCAGTGCGCGGCACCGCACGAGAGGTCGCGGACCAGATCAGGGCGTTTGCCGAGGCCGGTGCGGAGCACGTGCAGCTGGTGGTCGATCCGATCACTCGTGATTCGATCGAGTGGTTCGCGGCGATGTTCGCCGCCCTCGACGCCTGACATCGCGGCTCAAGGCGGCCGTACGACCGACCGATACCTCACTGTGGATGTAGTCGCCCACCTCGACGATCGCGCTCCGGCGACGACCGCGCTGCAGCTCGGCGAAACCGGACGGCTCGGCGACCGAAGCCAGGTCGGGCTCAGCGGTCACCCCTGGCATCGGTGGGACGACGGCCGCCTGTGGCGCGGGACCTACCGGGTTCGATCCGTGATGTTGGTCGTGTTTGCGGCTGCGTCGTGGGCATCGGGATCACATGCCGTGGGCGTGATGGTCGTCTGCTTGGTGCTGCCGTTCAACCTGCTCGTCGGCATGCAGCACCGGCGCAATGGCGAAGCCGGATGGGCGCTGGCAGCGGATCAGTACTTGGCGGGGTCGTATGCGATCATCAATCCGGTCGTGGTCGTCGGTGTTGTGGTGTGCCAGCTTGTCGGCGCAGTGACCGGGGCGATGGGGGTTCGCCAGCGAGTGTTGCAGCCGTCGATCGTCGCTGGTGGTGTGTTACTGGTAGCCGCCGGCGTGGTCCATGACGATCGTGTGCTGCTGGCCTTCGCTGTCCCGGCAACGTTGTCGACGATGGCGGTTGCTCGTGCTGTCGACTATCTGAAGAATCGGAACCTCATTGCGAATCGTCGCTACGAAGAGCTGCTCGACGGCATCAATGCCTACGTCTTCGAAACCGACTTCCACTCCGGCGAGATGCTGTACATGAACGAACGCACGCGGCAGATCATTGGCCCGGCGGCGCGATCGGACCAAGCGTTGCTCGACCTGGTCCACCCCGATGACCGCCACCTTGCCGTCGACGCCGTGCTGCACGCCAAGGAGACCGGCCACCCGGTCACGACGGAAGTTCGCGTGTTGTCGGGGGCCGACACCTGCTACGTCGAACTGCGCACCACGGTCTCGACCAAGGGCAGCCGCCGAAGGGTGCGCAACGTGCTGATCGATGTGTCCGATCGCAAACGAACCGAGCTCGAGCTGGCTCACCGGGCAGTGCATGATCCCCTGACCGATCTTCCGAGCCGGGCCATGCTCAGCGATCGGATGCGCTGCGCGCTCTGCCCGGATGCTGCACAGGGCCCCAACGCGCTGTTGCTGCTCGACCTCAACAACTTCAAGCGTGTGAACGACGCACTCGGGCATGCCAGCGGGGACCTGTTGTTGATCGAGCTCGCGGATCGCCTACGGCGCATCGCCGATCAGGAGGACACGGTTGCCCGACTTGGCGGCGACGAGTTCGCCGTCTTGATGCCACGCGCCGACGAGGCCCAGGCGCAGGAGTTCGCCAATCGCTGTGCCATCGTTCTGTCGGCACCATGGCGAAGTCGCGGTGTCACCATCAACCCGAAGGTCAGCATCGGGATCGCGGTCAGCCGCGACGGTGAAGTCGATGGCGAGGCGTTGCTGCATCAGGCCGACACGGCGATGTACGAGTGCAAGCGCACGGGCGCCGACCACGTCGTCTACGTCGCCGGTCTCGAGGCTCTCAACGTGCAACGCCTGTGCTTGTTGGAGGGCGATGCGACGCCAGGTCCACTTCGGAACCGGATCGGAGACCGGTTGCCGGCCGAGCTATGCGGCGACGAGCTCGTCGAAGAATCGAAGTAGCCGGGCCTCGGCGTCGTCGAACGAATCGGCGGCGAACACCACGTCCTGGAACGTCGAGATCTCGTAGTCGACGAAGGTACCCATCGCATCGGTGTCGAACGGTTGCACCGTGGCATTGCGGAAGTTGGTGATCTCCCCGTACGAGCTCAGCAAGCCCGCGCCATAGGTGCGAAGTGCGCCACGCTCCATCGCAACACCGAACTCGAGGGTGAACCAGAAGACCCTGCCGAGCAGCTCGGCCAAGCGGGGGTCCTCGAGACGGCAGGCGACCTGACCAGCCCGCTCGTAGAGCCCGGCGATGCGCGGGGATGCCAACGAGTTGGCATGCCCGATCAACTCGTGGATCACGTCGGGCTCCGGCGTGTAGAACGGCACCGAACCGTGTCGCACGTACTGCGACGAAGGAAAGCAACGATCGGCCAGCGCTGCGAAGAACTCCGCCGTGGACACCAGTCCGGGCACGGCGCACAGACGCCATCCCGTGAGATCGGTCAGCCGGTCGGACACATCGGCGAGCTGCGGCACCTCGTCGGTGGGCAGGTCGAGCACAGCAGCGGCCCTGCAGTACTCCCCAACGGCGTACTCACCGTGCAACGACGTCAGCGCGGCATGCACGGTGGACCACACGTGGTTCTCGCTCGGCGTGTAGTCAACGAGCGGAGGCTGAGTGCCGAAGGAGTCATGGGTCGAGAGCGCGGCGATGTGGTTGCGCCGCTCGACATACTGCGGATCCGCGAAACCGGGGTGGTTGCTCGGGAGCTCCAGCATTGAACCAATCATCCGGCAATCATCCCTTGGTTTCAGTGATTTGTCGATCACCTGTACCAGATCTCGACGAAGCGACAGAATATGATGTCCGTATGGATCAAAGCGTCGAAAAACTCCCCCTCCCGCAGGGGTCCTTCCGACAGATCGACGGCGTCGATCAGGCGATCATCACCGCCGTCATGCACGATGCCCGAATCTCGCTGACCGACCTCGCCGCGCAGGTCAATGTGTCGCGATCGACCGCCCACACGCGGCTGCAGCGACTCCGTGACGAACGCATCATCACCGGCTTCACGGCGACGGTCGATCCGATCGCCCTCGGGCTGGGTGTCGCGGCGTTGGTCTTCATCGACATAGAACAGCACGATTGGCGCAGCCTGAGAACCGACCTCGCGGCCATACCAGGGGTGGAGTACCTGGCGATGTGCGCCGGTCGATTCGACCTGATGTTGATCGCTCGCGCCGAGAGCATCCCCGCGCTGCGCGATGTGCTACTCGAGCAGATTCAACGAATGCCCGGCGTGCGCTCGACCGAAAGCGTCATCATCCTCGACGAGACCCGATCAAGCTGACGCTCTGGTCCTGTGGAGTCATTCGCGGTACCCGGGTGGGCGCCGAACACTCCACAGGACCGGGCGCCGGACTCAGCGGGCGACGAGCGCGGTGATCGGCGCCAGGCCATCGCCACCCCGCGGGCGATTGCGCCAGGCACTCGTACAGCCGAGTGACGCCACACCCACGGTCAACCCGATCGCCAGGCTCGCCGCGATGAGCCATCGGCTCAGACTAGGTGGTGGCTGCTGCGCGAGCTGATGGCTCGGTAGACGAGTAGGGCGATCACGGCACCCACGATCGACCCGATGATTCCCGACGCCTGGAATGCGCCGTCCTGCGCGTCGCGGTGGGTGAGGACGTAGCCGAGGAAGCCCCCGACGAAGGAACCGACGATTCCGAGGAGGATCGTGGCGCCGACCGACATGGCGTCCCTGCCGGGAACCAACGCCCGGGCGATGAAACCTGCAACCAGGCCGATCACGATGAGGTACACGATGAAACCGAACATGACGAGACTTCTCCTTGAGTGGGGGGCCCGCGTAAGCGGGTCGATCAGTGATTGCCGATCGACAGTGAATCCAAACGTCGGATGCGGGAGTTCAGCCGGGTGCATCAGTGCGGCGGGTGCGGGCGCGCCGCTTGCCCTCGTGCATGGCCTGCACGCGAGCGACGGGGATGGCGTGTCCCTCGGCGACGAGATCCGCGCTCAAGGTTTGCGAGGCAGGCATCTGCTCGGCCCACGGGTCGCCGTGGCCGAGCTGCTGCAACGCCGTGCGGATCGTGAAATCGCGCGGCGCGACCTGGTCGAGGTCGCCCCACGCGATCGGGAACGAGACCGGCACCCCGGGGCGAACACGGGGGCTGTAGGCCGCGACGACCGTGGCTCCGCCGACGCGCGTGGAGTCGATAAACACCTTTCCACCACGGTCCTCTTTCATGAATGCCGTCGTGGCGATGTCAGGATCGAGACGTTCGACGCGCATCGCGATGGCTCGCGTCGCGGCCGCCGCGTCGTCCATCGATACGTGGCCGGCGAGTGGAACGAAGACGTGTACCCCCTTGGCGCCACTGGTCTTCACAGCTCCCTCGAGGCCCAGATCGGTGAGCGCGTGACGGACCAGGTGCGCTGCCCGCACTGCCATCGAGAACGAGTCACCGAGCGGGGGGTCGATGTCGAGCACCAGATGCGTCGGGTGGTCCGGCTGGTCGATGCGGCTCAGGGTTGGGTGGTACTCGACCGCACGCTGATTGGCGAACCACAGCAATGTGCGACGGTCGTTGCACAGGGCATACGACACCTCGCGCTTCGAGGCCTCGGCCCACAGCTTCGCCACGTGAACCCAAGATGGCGTGTACTTCGGCACATTCTTCTGCATGAACGCCTCCTGCCCTCGATGGACGCGGATCACCGACAGCGGGCGATCTGCAAGGACGGGAATGATGCGCTCTCGCATGCCGTCGAGGTAGTCCACCAGATCCCGTTTCGTGGCATCGGCATCGTCGAACAACGGCTGGTCGAGGTTGGTCAGCGTCACGTCATCGCGCGACTCTTCACGACTCATCAGCGCGACGTTAGTGATATTCGGCAGTACGGTCGCGGCGTGGCAGCGCCGAAGTCACCCGCGATCGAGATTCCCGTCGGCGAGCGCGTCGTACGCGTCACCAACCCGGATCGGGTGTACTTCGCGACACGAGGCGAGACCAAGCTGGATCTCGTCAACTACTACCTCGCCGTGGGTCCCGGGATCGTCAACGCGCTGCGCGAGCGGCCGTGCATGTTGCACCGCTTCCCGACAGGCACCTCCGGCGAGAAGGTGCACCAGAAGCGCGTGCCGTCGGGCGCGCCGCCGTGGCTCGGCACCCTTCGCCTTCACTTCCCTCGCTACGGGCTGCACGCCGACGAGTTGTGCGTCACCGAACTGGCCGAGGTGATCTGGGCCGTGCAGATGTCGACCGTCGAGTTCCATCCGTGGAACTCGCGACGCGCCGATACCGAGAAGCCCGACGAATGGCGCATCGATCTGGATCCGATGCCGGAGTGCCCGTTCAACACGGTGCGTCGCGTCGCCCATGTGACCAGGGAGGTGCTCGGCGAGCTCGGTGCCGTCGGATGGCCCAAGACATCGGGCGGCAAGGGCATGCACATCTATGTACGCATCGTCGCGTCGCACGGGTTCACCGACGTGCGTCGCGCCGCGTTGGCGTTCGCCCGTGAGATCGAGCGGCGCATGCCCGATTCGGTGACGACGACGTGGTGGCGCAAGGACCGCGACCCGACAGCATTGTTCGTCGACTACAACCAGAATGCTCGCGACCACACGATGGCCGCGGCGTACTCGGTTCGTGGCGTGCCGGATGCACGCGTCTCGACCCCGATCCGTTGGGACGAGATCGATGCGGTGGAGCCGGCGGAGCTCACCATCGACACGGTGCCGCGACGGTTTGCCGAGTTGGGTGACCTGCACGCCGGTATCGACGAGTCGGCGTTCGACATCAGTCCGCTGCTGGAGTGGGCCGAGCGCGACGAACGTGCAGGCACGGTCGACGTCGGCGACCCCGACTCCCCCGCCGATTGACGCGGGTCAGAGGCCGGCGAACTGCGCGGCGACTGCGCAGGTACGGAGCGATCAGCAGGACCCACGACCGCCAGCTTCGGGTTGCGCGACAGCATCGACGTTGTCGCCCCCTCCGCACCTTGCAGCACCCGAGATTGCACGGCATGCACTCCTTCCGCGACCGCCGATCTTCAACATCGCCGCTCGGCCATCCGGTATCGGGGCCGAACGTCACATCACCCCGCTGCCTCATCCTTCAGCATCTGCACCCACGCCCGGTAGGTCTCGACGTTCGCCTCCAAGCGTCGAGCCGTCTCGCACGTGCTGTGATCGCACTGCGGCTGTCCCTCATGCGCTGCGAAGTCGTACATGCAGAGGTTGCACGTGACATGGAGCTCCGCCGGCAGCCCAGGGCAGTCGTAGAAGCTGCATGGCCGTGCCCCCTCGGCGCTCGCCTTTTCGGGCGAGCACCCCGGGCACCCTGGGCGGAAGTCTCGAACGGCTCGAGGCAGTGTTCCGTAGTCGATGTGTGAGGTGTGGATATCAGCCATGGTGACCCCCTTGTTGGATCGATGACCCTCCCCCGTGTGGCCTGATCGTCGGCCCGACTCGCCTCACGGCGACAGAGGCGAAGGTCCCGCACCTGCCGAGCCTCGGCGCCTACCTCGGCGCCTACCTCAGGGCGACCAGGTAGTTGACGTAGACGGTCTGCAACACGGTGCCATCGGTACGGCTGCGAAGGACCGCCCGCACGGTGTGCGTGCCAACACACCCCACCGCATTGGCGACGCCTGTGGGAATCGTGCTCGTGGTCGCTGTCCATCCCTGGCTCGAACCGGAGCTCAACAACAGCGCGTTGAAGAGCGAGAAGGAAGCCTTGCAGGTGCTGGATGTGTTCGTCGGTTCGTCGAAGTCGATCCAGTAGGACTGCAGGTAGATCGAGCAGTTGAACGCTTGGCCCCGGATCTGCAACGGCGAAGCCGTGTAGCCGCTGCCGGACGCGGACAGCTGCACCGTCGATGCGGAGATGGAGCTGATCGTGCCGCACTTGCCGGCGACGGTTCCACCACCTCCACCACCTCCGCTGGCGGCACTGATCGATGCCGGGATGAGAAGGAAACAGAGCACAGCCACAGCGAGTGCCGCGACCTTGGCTGGGAGGATCTCTCGAATTGACACTGTCGGTACCTTTCGTCGGCCCGCTCACTGATGGATGACCCGTCCCACCGCCGACTATGGGGCCGAGGGCGCGCGGGCACAACACGACCATCGTGCTACGACCGGGTCAGAGAGCCGGCGAGATGTCGAGTTGCTCCGTGCGCATCGAGCGGAGTTGGCTGACGTTGGCAATCACTGCATGCAGTGGGCGATGCCGCCATTGTGTGGCCCATTGCACGAACTCCGCCCCGGCCATCGGCCGAGCGAACATGTAGCCCTGGCCCGCATCGCAGCCCATGGCTTCGAGCAGGTCGAGCTGCTCGGACCGTTCGATCCCTTCGGCAACGACGAACTTGCCGAGCGCGTCGCCGAGGGCGACGATCGCGGTGGTGAAGGCACGTTGCGACGTCGATGATTCGAGGTCATCGATGAACGGCTTGGCGATCTTGACAACATCGACAGGCAGTGACTGCAAGTAGCTGAGCGACGAGTACCCCGTACCGAAGTCGTCGAGCGCCAGCCGCACGCCGATCGTCCTCAGCTCCTCCAACGTCTGGATCGCTCTATCGGCTTGCTCCGACATCAGGTTCTCGGTGATCTCGATGCCGAGTCGCCTCGGCGCCAGATGATGTCGCTCGAGGGCAGCAGTCACGCTGTCGACGAGGGTCGGCTCGTGGAAGCTTCGCGGCGACACATTGACGTTGACCCACGGCACCAGACCAGGGGCCGATGCATCGACACTTGCCAGCCATTCACAGGCCTTGTCCATGATCAGCCTGTCGATCGCGACGATCAGTCCGGTCTGCTCGGCAACGGCCAGGAAGCTGTCCGGCGACAGCTCCCCGAGGCTGGGGTGGTGCCACCGAACCAGGGCCTCTGCACCGATGACATCCTGGGTCGACAGCGTGACGATCGGCTGGAAGTGGATGGTCAGCTCGTTGCGATCCAGCGCTCGCTGTAGGTCGCTGTGGAGGTTGAACCGAAAGACGTTCGACTCGTACATCGACGGCTCGAACATCACCACCCGGTGTTTGCCCTGTGCCTTGGCGATGTACATCGCTGTGTCCGCGTTGCGCATCATCGTCTCCGGATCCGCGCCGACCTGGATGAGCGCGATGCCGATGCTGGCTCGAATGCTGAGCCGACGGTGCGCGATCGTTGCCGCCTCCTCGAACGATCGCAGGACCGCCTCTGCGGTCGCGGTCGCTGCCGGCGCGTCATCGGCGGTGCGAAGGAGGACGGCGAACTCGTCGCCACCGAGCCGAGCAATCACGTCAACCTCGCCGATGCAACTCTTCAGACGATCAGCGACTTCGATCAACAGGGCATCGCCGGTTGCGTGCCCGAAGCTGTCGTTGACCGTCTTGAAGTCATCGAGATCGATGAACAACACGGCGCCGTGTCCATCGTTGTGATGGTCGATCGCTTGCTGCAACTGCGTGCGGAACAACGTTCGGTTCGCCAAGCCGGTCAACGGATCGTGCAGCGCTTGGAACGTCAGACGGCCCTCGAGGACGCGCAATTGCTCGAGCGATTGTTCGAGCCGGCCGTTCTCCAACGCGGTGGTCGTGTGGTTGGCAAGCGTGTCGGCCAGGCGCGCGTCCGTCGAATCGAACCCGACGACCTCACTGAGGCGGTTGGCAATCACCAAAGCGCCGGCGAGACGGACCTCGTTGCGTAATGGAGCGATGATCGCGTCCCGATATCCGCTCAACGCCAGAAACTCGGCGGCTGGCCCTTCGACACCGGCGCGCAGGATCGAAGCCTCGCCGGATGCCAACAGCCCGATCAACAACTCGTGACCTTCGCCCAGGGCTTGCAACGTCTGCACCTGATCGCCCGGTCCGACCCGCACGCAGACCGACTGCGCGTTCGCCTCGGTGAGGTAGATGAGCTCGGCTGCTTCGGCGTTGAACGTGCTGCACGCATGCCGAAGGAGATCGATGATTGCGGTCTCCAACTCCGACGACTGATGGAGCAGCTGGGTCGACTGGTACAAGAAGTCGAGGCCTTCGTGGCGGCGACGCTGCGTCGTGTACGCCCAATTGGCGAGGTACGTGCCCGCCGTCGGCACGACCAACAGCCAGGCGATGCCCGGCTGGGCATCGAGCACGACGACGGCGATGATGCCCAGGCTGGTCGTGAAGGTCGCCGCGACCATGCCGAAGCCGGCGCCGGACCGCAGGTCTGCCGTCCGCCACGAACCGGTTGAGATCGAGATGACCACGAACACGAGGATCACCGAGATCAGTGCCTCGATGAGCAGAGCGAATCCCCCTCGAAGCAGGACGGCCTGATTGAGCGGTGAACGTTCCGCGGCGATCCAGCGGAACACGGCGACGGCGATGATCGTGGTCGACGCGAAGACTGCGCCGTTGAACAACAGCTTCAACGGGCCTTGTTTGCGGTGGAGGGCGAGGGCGAGTTCGGCGCCGAGGAGTTGGGCACCGACGAGAACGAGGGGCTGCACGAAGAACAGCCCGAGTGCCAGAGGCAGCTCGACGAGCGAAAAGGTGTGTGCGTCGGCGCGGATGCGCAGGTGCACGACAAAGATCTCGGCAAGGGCGAACAGCAGCGCCAGCACTGGCAAGGCGACGAACCACGACCACCTACCGGCCGCAGACCACTCCTGGCGATCGAAGAGTCCCACGCCGACAAGCGCGGCCACCGCCCAGAGGGCGAGCGAGAGGACCGCAATCTTGACGGGCGTTCCCATGGCGCGTCGCGGACCAGCCCGCGGCTCGGTGCTCACGCCTGTTGCCCTTCGTAGATCACGTTGTAATGATCGGTGTCGAACGACCGAGACATAAGGCACAATCGCACGAGCCGCTGGCTCAGCTGAGCCGGCGTCGGCAGATCAGCCCCACGCCTCGCCGGACCATGACGAGCCAGACCAGCTGGAACCCGACCACGACGAACCCGACCACGACGAACCCGACCAACTGGAACCCGACCACGACGAACCCGACCAACTGGAACCCGACCACGACGAACCCGACCAACTCGAGCCCGACCACGACGAACCCGACCAACTCGAGCCCGACCACGACGAACCTGACCAACTTGAGCCCGACCACGTCGAACCCGACCACGTCGAACCGTTCCACACACCACCTGACCAGGTGCTACCGGCTGTGGACGTTGTGAACGGCTGGCCGAAGATGTCGATGTCACCCTCGAGGACGACTCCGTCCTTGGTGAGGTGATCCCGGCCTCGGGAGAGCTCGACCGATCCCGTTCCGGTTGCGGGGGCGAACACCTGGATTGGGTAGGCGCCGGGGGTGGAGTTGGCAAGCCGGCTCAGGTCGAGCGCTCCCACTCCCGCTGAGCCCGCTGGACGGAACAAGAGATTGCGGGCATGCGCCTTGAGGAAACCCTTGACCTGGTCAGGCGTCAGGTGCGGGAACTTTTGCAGCACCAGCGCCGCGGTTCCCGAGGTCACCGCTGCAGCCTCCGATGTGCCGGTCCCACGAAAGTACCGCGTGCCCAGCAGGCCTTCGGGGTGATGGGTATCGATGAACGAGTTCGGCACCCGCAGGCCTTGGAGCTTGGTGCCGACCGCCACCAAGTCGGGCTTGCGGGCGCCTCGAGTGTTGGCGCTCGCCGAGTAGGTTCCGACGCTGTCGTCGAAGTCGCGCACCGTGCCCTTCGTGTCGTAACCGCCGACCGCCAGGATGTACGGGTTGTACGCCGGGTCGGCCAACCCCGGTGCGCCGATGCCCCGCTGGTAGCCAGTGTTGCCCGCGGCGGCCACCACGACGATCCCCGCCCTCCATGCTCGCTCTGCGGCGAACGAGAGGGGATCCACGAGCGACGGTTGCGTCGAGTTGGTGCCGTACGACAGGTTGAGCACCCGGATGTTCATGCCGTTGTCGTGCTGGTGATCGACGACCCAGTTGATCGCCGCGATCATCTGCGTCACATCGACGCCTCCATCGGCGGTTCCGACCTTGAGACTGACGATGCGAGCATCCGGAGCGACGCCGCGATACTCGGTCGCCGGGGCGTGCGAGTAGGGCTGTTGCAGAGACGAGTCCTTGCCGGCGATGAGGCCGGCGATGAACGTGCCATGACCGTTGGTGTCGAGGTGCGCCAAGTTCGGAGCCTGAGATTCCAGCGAGAGATCAGGGCCGTGGATGATCTTGTCGGGTGTCGCCAGACCCTCGACAGGTGCGACCCCCGTGTCGATGACCGCTACGTCGACGCCGGCCCCGGTGATCCCGTCATCCCAGAACTCTGTGGCGCCGATGTTCTCGGTCATCGCCTTCATCGAGTAGCCGTCGAGAACCGGGTCGTAGATGGCTGCCGCCGACGCCTGTGCGCTGCCGCACAGAATTGGGGCAACCATGCCGATCGCCAACGCCGCGACAACGACGCGCCGCCTGATCTCTTGTCGATGCGACCGACCGGGGCGTCCGCCCCACGTCGCACCGCGCGCCGTCCTGTTGTTCTCCGTCATCTCGTCCCGTCCCGTCCTCGATGATGCTGTTGGTTCGTCCCTGAAGCGCCCGCCGTGAGCTGCCTTCAAACGCGACCGCCGGGTTGGCCGGTTGTCGCAGACCGGTATCCAACGGGATTCCGTCAACAAACGCAAGGCCGCTTGAACAACCTTGCCCAACACCTGAGCTACTTGACCTGGGCTTGACGGCTGGGTCACGTTCGGTCGCACATCGTCGTCGCGATACCACCCAGCGGTGTTGCCCGATCTCCGTCATCTCGCTCCCGATACGACCGACGACCTCTCGACGTGACCAAAGGGCTCGCCGACACCAGCGTCTTCATCGCGGCCGAGACAGGACGAGCCGTTGACATCAGTCGACTACCTGACGAAGTCGCTGTTTCGATCATCACCATCGGGGAACTCAGAGCAGGCGTTCTGGCAGCAGCCGACGTCACCACTCGAGATCGCCGCCTCAGCACCCTGATGGCGGCGCTGGAACTGCAGCCGATCCCAATCGACGAACGGGTCGCTGACGCGTGGGCGCGGCTTCGAATCCATCTGCGCGATCACGAACTCCGAATGCCGGTCAACGAATCGTGGATCGCTGCAACCGCGATCGCACTCGGAGTACCCGTCGTCACTCAGGACGCTGACTACGTCGAGCTGGCCGGTCTCGGCGTCGTGCGGATCTAACCCCAATACCGTTCAGTTAGTGTTACATGGGTGTAGTTTGTGGTCATGCCTCGTGCTGGATGGTTGAAGCCTGTGTCGGATCGTCGGTTGTCTGATTTGGTGTCGGTGGGGGTGTTGACGCGGACGTTCCCGCCGGAGCTGGT
>JANMNE010000102.1:0-8698 GCA_031373785.1 Ilumatobacteraceae bacterium | reverse complement strand
TCGCCTTGGATGTTGGAGTAGTGAACGAAAACGTCTTCGCCACCCTCACGTGCGATAAATCCAAAGCCCTTCTCGGCATTGAAGAACTTCACGGTACCTGTAGTCAACTGTCTCTCATCTCATGAAAACGGCCCGCCAGATTCAGCGAGCCACGCAGAACGCTATCGCCGCCCGCGTGGGAACGTGTTTCCCGTCACGCAGGCACGACCTGCTCGATCTGCCACACGACCTGCACGCCCAGCCATTCGCGTCGCCGCTCCACGATGGTGAGCCGGAATTGATGGCGGGTTGCCGCTGCGGAGATCGTCTGCATGTCGCAGCCCTCGCTCAACACCATCAACGCTGATCCGGGGTGCGGACGCTCTGCCATGTGATCACCCAACCCGGCGAAGAGGCGCTCGAAGTAGCCGAGGTCGGCGCCGGCGAACCAGGCTCGCTCTGCATCGTCGACGGGATCCTTGGCGAAGAACGGCGGGTTGACCACGATCAGATCGAAACGCCGATCCCGCAACCCCTCGAACAAGTCGGACTGCATCACCTCGACGGTCAGACCGTTGGCAGCGGCGTTGTCGATGGTGGTGTTCACAGCGTGTGGGTTGAGGTCGATCGCTGTCGCCACGGCGCCGGCGCGGGCCGCGACCAACGACAGCACACCGGTCCCACAACCGACGTCGAGCACTGACCGGCCACCGAGCTGCATGCGCTCGATCTGGGCGGCCAGCACTCCGCTCGAGAAGAACAGCCCGGGATGGAACACACCGATGGGAACCTCGAGCGTGAGTCCCTTCCAACGCCATGACCGCCGACGCCGGATGCGCCGGACCGCCCAAGGGCCGTAGAGCCGCATCAACATGGTGTGGGCTCGCCGGCGAACTCCGGTGAGCGTGGTCACCGGTACAGGTCGGGCGTGTCGAACCGGGCGATGTCGACCGGCTGTCGAGTGAGCACGGACTGGATTGCTCCCTCGACCACGTGCTCGGCGACCAAGCCGTCCCAGGCCGACGGGCCCGCCGCGGTGTGTTGGTGCAACGAGTCGAGCCACACCGCATCTTCGATTCGGTAGGCCTCGGCAAACCGCCCGAACCAATCGGTTCCGATGTTGACGCCCGACGCACCATCGCGTCGCAGCGTCGGGCGCATGACCGGCGCCAAGGCGACACCGCCGAGCTCCGCCTCGACCTCGACCGTCACCTCGTACGCGAAGCTGTGCTCGCTGAACTCGACCGTGCCATGGCCGCCGCCGTCGAACTCGGCGGTGACCAACAGGTGCTCGACGTGATCGGCGTTCGGCGTCACGATCGTCGTCACCCGTGTGATCTCACGACCCGACAGCCAACGCAACGTGTGGATGTCGTGGACCACCGATTGGTTCAACACCAGCTGCGCAGTTCGGCGAACATCGTGAACATTGCGATGCACGCAACGGATGTGGTGCAGTGCTCCCAGGAGATCGGCCTCGGTCGCCAGCTGCACGTGGGCCGGGTCGTACACACGCATCAGGCCGAGTTGTAGGAAGCGCCGGCCGACGGCGATCTCCGCATCGACGATCCGACGGCAGGCATCCACGCCGACGGCCAGCGGCTTCTCGCACAGGATCTGTGTTCCCTTGGCCAACGCCGCGTGCACCAGCGAGGCGTGGGAGTCTTCCGGCGACGCAATCACGAGCCCGTCGAGGTCCGACATCGACGCGACGGCGAGGCCATCGATCGTCGGCGTGCCGCCGACCTCCTCGCACAGCGATTGGGCCGCGGCGACGCGAGGGTCGGCGATCGCCACGATCTCGACACCCGGCAGTGCCGCGAGGGTACGGCCGTGGAACGAGCCCATCCCACCGGCTCCGACGATTGCCAGTCTCATCGGCTCGCACCTTACAGACGAGCCGAGTCAGACGATGACTCGTCGCCGGGCGAAGTGCGTACTTTCGGCACGGACGTCCCGCATCGAAAGTACGCACTTCCTTTTGGCCGCTCCGCTCGATCAGGGTTTGTCGAGGACGGTGGGGATCAGGACCGTCGGGTCGAGGATCCTCGACCCGGTGAGCGTTCCAGAGACCTGGATCTGGGCGCCGAGCTGGATGAAATCATGGGTGACCTCGTTGCCGCGCAGGTTGCGGATCTTCGTGGTCGCCGACATCCCGACGGTGTAGTCGGCCTGCCCGTCGTTCATCACCACCTCGCCATCGGGGAGGAGCCGATTGATGGTCCCCACGATGGTCACGACCGCGGGCGCAACCGTGGGTGCGGTCGGCAGCGACGAGGCCAACGAGTCGACCGAGATCGAGGTCGAGGTCGTCACCGCGCCGACCGCCGACGTCGCCCCGCCGGAGGCATCGCCACCGAGGTCGAGGAACGGGACGGCCGCGGCCACCACGATCACGAACAGCACGGCGGGCGACGGTCTGTTCACGACGGCCCGTTCGCGGCGAGAGGTGACCGAGCGAACACGATTGCAGGATAGGGACGCGGAAGGGAGCCGAGCCAACGACCCGGCTCCCTTCCGTACAAATTGCCTTCGGAACTACGCCCGAACACGGTCCAAGGCGTGTCCGGGGCTGGTGCTGCCCAGGTTCGACCGAACGAACAGCACTGGCCCTGCGGCCGGCTGAGGAGCGCCGACCAAGGTCATCGTGTAGAGGCCACCGCCACCGTTGGTGAAGGTGTCGCCCAGGCCGGCCGGGTCGAACGTCGCCCCAGTGGTCGTGAGGTAGGGCAACAGACGCAGCGTGACGTTCGGGCTGATCACACTCGACGTTGCCGTGAGGATGAGCCGCTGCTTGCCGGTGCGGTACTCGGCGTTGGTGATCGCCACCGAGTCGGGCACCGGGTTGACGGTGACCGTGGTGGTGACCGGCGCCGAGGCCACGCCGAGCGAGTTCGTCGCGGTGACCGTCACCTGCACCACCGTGGGTGTCGTCTGACCCGGCGGGAGGATCGGCGCAGTGAAGTGCACGCTGGCCGTGGTTCCCGTCAGTGTGGTCACACCGAAAGCGGTCAGCACCGCTGGTGCCTGGGTGGCGGTGAAGACCAGCGGCACGAGTGCCGGCGTGTTGGGGTCTGCACCGCTGACCGTGAAGGCCCCGTTCGCACCGGAGAACACCGAGACCGGGCTGATCGGAGCAACGGTCGGTGCCAGCGCCGCCTTGACCAGCACGGTCGAGGTCACCGTCGAGCTGCCGACGCCGTTGGTGACGGTGAGTGACAGGTTGACGGTGGTGTCGACAGCGACGGATGGCGCTGTGTAGACCGGGTTGGCGATCGCCAGGTTGGACAGCGTGCCGGGTGCCGTTGCGGCCCAGCCGAACGACAACGGCGCTGTGCCGGTGGAGCTACCCGCAAGGGTGACCGTGCCACCGGAGCTGACCGTGTACGGCCCGCCGGCGTTGGCAACCGGAGCAACGCCGACGACAGCCGGTGTGATCGTGATGGTGGCGGTCACCGAAGCCGACGAGACCCCAGCGGCGTTCGTGGCCGTGACCGACAGCGTGACGTCGGTGTTCACTGCAACACCCACAGGGGCAGTGAAGGTGACGTTCGCGCCGGTCGGTCCATTCTGCGACACGGCGATCCCGGTCAGCACCGGTGCGCCGCCGCTCTGCGTTGCGGTGAAGGTCAGTGGCGTTGCCGCCGGAACGTTGGGGTCGGAGCCGCTGACCGCAAGCGTGCCTGCGCTGCCCGACACGACGCTCGTCGGTGCGATCGGGCCGACCGATGGTGCAAGTGCCGCGCCGACGGCGACCGTCGTGGTCGCTGTCGTGGTGCCGCAGCTGTTCGTTGCGGTGAGCGACAGGTTGATGACCGTGTTGACGCCGACGACGGGTGCCGTGAAGACCGGTGCCGCCGTGGTGAGGCTCGAGAGGCTCCCCGATGCGGGTGCCGCCCACAAGAACGTCGGAACCTTACCCGTGCTGCTACCAGCCAGGGCGACCGTTCCGCCGGATGCGACCAAGTACGGACCGCCGGCATTTGCCTGTGGTGGTGCCGTGCAGACCGGAGGCGGCACGATGTTGCTGGGCCATGGATCGAGCTGCCCGGCGAGCAGACCACTGAAGGATGTGTAGCCACCCTGGGCCAGGAATGGGATCGTGTTGAAGTTGTTCTCCACGATCGGCTTACCGGGGATGTTCTCGGGGAAGATGTACTCGCCGATCGGGGCGTGGTACTGGCCGTAGAAGATGCCGTTGGCCGACGTCGCCGCTTGCGGGTTGGCCGGGTTCTGGCTCTGCAGACCCTCGACGACGGCGCGGACTTCGCGAGTGGGTGGCAAGAAGCCGTTGCCGGGTCCGAACACGCACTCCTTGTCGGGCTTGGTCGGGACCGAACCGAACGTGAGGCACGGTGGACGGAAACGCCAGCGACCGCGGACGGCGCCGTTCGGCGGGCCCGGATCGGGCATGATCGTGCCCCAGTCGCGATCGCTGGTAGAACCATTGGGGTTCACGTCGACGCCGTAGAGGTGTATCCCGCGGGTCGAGTCAGTGGTCATGCCCTCGAACTTTGTGCGGATCGCTGCCTCACCGGCGCCGAAGACCGTCAGGCCACCGGTACCGAGCAGACCGACCTCGATCGACACGTACGCCGGGTTGGTGCCGGGTGCCGTGTAGATGGCGGTGTTGTTGGTGATGGTGTGTGCCGAGATGTACGTACCGGCAGCGTCGGCGATGAGCGTGCCGGCGAAGTTGATGTAGTCGCCAACCTCCATCGGTGCCTGGACCCGCGGATCGAGCGCGCCACCGAGGGGCAGGTTGGCCGGATCGCTCATCTGGATGAGCGACGCGAACGTTCCCGTCGTGGGGTCGACCGGTCGGTTGCTGCGCGGGCAGAGTGAATCGTCGCCCACGAGCGGATCGGTGCGCGGGAAGCACATCGGGAAGCCGGTGGCCGAGGCGATGGTCGGGTTGTCCTGGTCGACCATGAGGCGCCCGTCGGGCGACATCGCACGGCCGTAACGACCGCCACCTGCAGAGGTGGGGTTGGCTGGATCGTTCAAACGCACCCGGGCACCCGTGGTGGGGTCGCCGAGCACGCCACCGACGCGCATCTCGCCGGAGGTGTAGTCCATGTAGTTGATGTAGCCGGCGCCGGCGTTGAGGTCCTGCTGGGTGGCGTGCACCAGACCGGCGATGTAGCGATCACGCTTGGCCGGGTCGGCGTTGGTCGGGTCGAGCACCCTGTTGCCGACGGCTTGGAACTCGTACGTGGTCAAGGGCTTCGGGTTGTCCGACATCGCCATGCCGGTCTGCGACGGGCCATACGGCGCCGGCGCCTGAGCGAAGAGTTCCTGCCAGCTCAACGCGCTGGCGGGCAGGATGACGATGGTCTCGGCGGGCACGACGATCGCGTGACCGTTGAGCTGCATCGCGCCACCGCAGTGTGCGGCCTGCGGGAAGCCGTTGGCGTCAAGGTTGGCGCCGGCTGCTGCGACGCATGTCTGGTCGAGCTTGGCGTCCTGCAGGAATCCGGTGATGTCGAACTGAGTGCTCGATGGCAACACTGCGTTCGCGACAGGCGCTGCGGGCGGCAAGATGGCGGCGGAGACGTGATCCAGCAACACTGGAAGCCCACCCACCAGAGCCAGGGCCGCAACGACCCGGACCTTCCGCGACGCTCGATGTCTTGGAGCTCGAAGCGAACGCCCCTCAAAGGAGGCGCGCCGAACTAGACCTGACAATGCATTCATTTTCGTCCCTACTTTCGTCCCTGGCCCGGCTGCACGACTCTGGCGAACCCTCATCCGCCGCACCGCTCGTCCGAACCGACCTCCGTCCGGAAGGTCAGTTCGGACAGTACGCCGGGCACTCGACGTCAGACATTGTCCATTGGTACTAGTACTGAAGTCCCGACCAGTTTGCGATCTCTCCGCTACCCGATCGGAAACGTACAGCCGGTACCGCCATCGGGGAGGTTGTCGACGATGGTAAAGGAAAGGTAAAGCGAGGCAAACTGGCCATTGGTACTAGAACTGATTGCGAGGCAGTACGCGGAGCTGTATGAGGCGTCGGTGCGCACCGCACACGCGCTGTTGCGCAGGTTCGAGCCCGGTGAGCGAGTGGCGGTTTGGGCGCCGAACACGCCGGAGTGGGTCATGATGGAGTTCGGCGCGGCACCGGCCGGCTTGACTCTTGACCACAGAGGGCAATGTCACCGAGCTCTGAGCAGGCAAACTCTCAACGTCAACTTCATGTCGAGGATTGGTCGGTGCCAGCAGGTTCGGCGCGGGCCTGGAGCCGGTACCCGACTCCGAGATCGGTCACCAGGCGCGGGTTGCGCATGTCGTCCTCGAGCTTCTTGCGGATCTGGCCGGCGTACACCCGGAGATACTGGGTCTCGGTGCCATAGTTCGGGCCCCACACCTCTTGGAGGATGGCTTGGTGGGTCAGGACGCGCCCCGGATACCGGGCCAGCAACGCCAGGAACGCAAACTCCTTCGGCGTGAGATCAACCGTTCGCTCGCCGACGGTCACTGCCCGTCGGGCCAGATCGATGCGCAGGTCTCCGACCACCAGGATCCCGTCCTCGATCGTCGACCGAGCGCCCGAGGTCGCCCGCAGCACGGCGCGGAGGCGGGCCAGCAGCTCCGGCGTCGAGTACGGCTTGGTGACATAGTCGTTGGCGCCTTCGTCGAGCGCCTCGACCTTGCGCCGATCGAGGCCATCGGCAGACAGCACGATGATCGGCACCGTGCTCCAGGTGCGCAATCGCCGGCACACCTCGACGCCGTCGAGGTCGGGAAGGCGGAGGTCCAAGACGACGGCATCCGGCGGGTCGATGGCGACTGTGTCAATGGCCGACTGGCCAGTCGTCGCCTGGGTCACGCGGTAGCCGCGCGCGGTGAGTGCGCTCGTCAAGGCGCGCAGGATGGCCGGCTCGTCGTCGACGACCAGGATGCACTGCTCCTTGACGGCATCTGCGGCACTCACAACATCGCATCCTGTCGCGCTGGAAGCACGATCGTGAAGGTGGCGCCACCGCCGGGCGTCTCGCTCAGCTCGATCGTGCCTCCGTGCGCTTCGACGATGGCGCGCACGATTGCCAGACCGAGACCGCTCGAGTTGCTGTCGGGCCCCCGCCAGAACGCCTGGAACACGTGGGTGGCGTGCTCCGGCTCGACACCCGGACCGTGGTCGCACACATGCACGGCCACCTGCTGCCCGTCGATCGCGGTCAGGTGCACTCCAACCGACGACCCCGGGGGCGCATATCGAGCCGCGTTCTCCAGCAAGTTGGCGATCACTTCGCCGAGGAGCACCGGATCACCGTCGATCAACGGCACGCCCGGCACGATCTCAACCTCAACTAGAACGTGAGACAACCGCGGAGAGAGCCGCAGGGCAGTCAGGTGAACGAGCTCGGTGAGATCGACGACCTGATCCTCGATGTGCATCGATCCGGCTTCGATCCGGCTCATGCTCAACAGGTTGCCGACCAGCCGGTCGAGGCGTTCGGCCTCGTCAGAGACGCTTTCCAGCAACTCGTGACGGGTCGCTTCGTCGTGCAGGTCGTGATCGCGCAGATCGGTCGCCACCGCCCGAATGGTCGCCAGCGGGGTGCGCAGGTCGTGGGAGACCGACCGTAACAAGGCGATCCGCTGCTGATCGACCTGCTCGAGGACGGCCATTCGGCTGGCGTGCTCGGCCAATTGGGCGTTCAACTCCTGCAACCTGCGCTGCTCTTCCTCGCGTCGCCGGGCCAACGTCAACCGATCGCTGCCCCCGCCCACCACGGCACCGACCGCCAACGCACAGCCCAAGAAGGTGGCAAAGGCGATCACATCCTCTTCGAGCTTGTTGTCTCCGAACCTCGTGACCAGGTGAAATGTCACGACCGAGGCCGTCGCGGTCACCAGCGCAGCGCTGCGTCCGGCGAACACACCGGCGTAGACGACCGGCAACACCAGCAGGAACTGCAACTCGTAGTCGTGGCGACGCAATGGATAGATGGCCAAACCCACGAGCACCGACATGGCGACACCAATGAGGACGCCTCGGCGAGTGGAGACGTGGACATCACCGAAGTCGAGCCCGAGCATGCGTCGCACACGCACAACAATGCCACGGCGACCGGCGGGATCAGCCCACAGGATCGAGCGATGTAAAGAAAACCCGCATATCGGGTGAGGAACAGCACAAGGGCCAAAAGGCCCGGATTCCTCCCTACGAATTGGAGTGATCGCTCACCGTCAACATTCTTCAGAGGTCCTAAGCCGCTAGACCTAAGGATTCTGCCATTTGGTACGCCCTACGACCAATGGCTAATGGCCACTTTCACATCCAGGGCGTTTATACGATCTTTATACCCATTCCTGCCCATCGGGCGCAGGACTGACTGTAGGGACGGCAATCATGCTCGGGAAAATACTCTATTCAGCGCGCCATTTTTCGTGGCGCAAGGCGGGCGGGGGCACTCAGCCTCCAGCTGAGCGAGATTCGGGTCCGCAGCGACGCCGAACCAAGTTGGGGGCCAGTGCTGCTGTCGTCTCTTTGATCGGTGGTTTGATGGTCACGTCTCTTGGGGCGCAGGCTGCACCTGTGGTCGGTCAGGGTTTCACGATCACACCGGCCGATTTGTCGTACATCCTTGACCAGATCAGGATTGGTGAGGCTCACGTTGTCAACACGACGCCGGCCACCGGGCCTTGTGGGGCGTTGTTGGGCACCGGGCCGGACCAGATCCCTACTCCGATGTTGTCGTTCGGCATTCGT
>JANMNE010000079.1:0-11215 GCA_031373785.1 Ilumatobacteraceae bacterium | reverse complement strand
AACTCGGCCTGTGGGAGCACGAGATCGACCCGGCGCTGGAGGAAGACCACCTCGGCTTGACGGAGGCCGCGGTGCGCGCTGCCGTGCGGGCCGACTTCGCCGAGACCGTGGCGAAGTGGCTCGACGTTTCGTCGTCACTCTGCAGCTACGTCACGTCGCTCGACGACGAACAACTTCGCAGGCGGATCAAGTTCCACATGCTCGACGCCCGCATCTCCAGCTTGCTGGTCGTGAGGGTGTTCGAGGTGTGGACGCACATCGAAGATCTGTGGCGCACGCTGCGACGCGACCCTCCCTTGCTCGACGCCGCCAGGATGCACCTGATGACCCGAGCTGCGGTGAGGGCCATCCCGCTGGGCATGCTCCTCGGGAACATCGACGGAGGCGAGCACACCGCCCGGATCGTGTTGACGGGTCGAGGCGGAGGCGTGTGGAACCAGGCGCTGCAGGTCGGTGCCGAAGCGGGAGAACCGTCGGTGACCATCGTTGCGGATGCACTCGAGTTCTGCCGGCTCGCCGCGCAACGGATCCCACCGGCCGACCTCGTCGCCGAGATCGCCGGGCCGATGGATCTCGCACTCACCGTGTTGCGCGGCGCGTCAGTGTTCGCTGCCTGAGACCGGCAACAAGAGCTGATGGGGCGGCGGCGCGGCGCCGACGAGGTGCAAGACCTGCACGGCGCGTGTCATCGCCACGTACAACAACCGCGCGCCGAGGGCCGACCCGTCGAAGATCTGGTGTGCGTTGACGACGACCACACCGTCGAACTCGAGCCCCTTCACCGCCTCAGCGGTGAACACCGGCACATCACCGCGGGCCAGATCGTGCACATGATCGACCATTCGCAGATCGTGTGCTGCCAGCGATTCGCCGATCGCCGCGTGCAGGGCCGCAGGGGCCACCACGCCGGTGTTGTGATGTCGATGCCGCACCGCGACGACCTCAGTGGCGACCGCCTCGAACAGCGCCGAGGGCTCGACCAGACGCACGACCGGGGCCGTACCTTCGAGCCGAACGCTGCGGCTCGGCTCGCTCGAGACGTCGGTGTAGGGCAGCAGCCGGTTGGCTGCGTCGAGGATCGGCCCCGGCACGCGGTAACCGATGGTCAGCACGGCGACCTCGGCCGCGTTCGCCCGGATGTGGCCGAGCGCTTCTCCCCAATCCTGCTGGCCAGCGGGAGTCGTCGACTGGGCCAGATCACCCAAGATCGTCATCGACCCCAGAGGGCTGCGGCGCCCGATCACCCGCAGGGAGACCGCCGAGTGGTCCTGCGCCTCGTCGACGACCACGTGACCGAACGTGAATGGGGTGCCGTTGAGCATCGAGTTTGCCTCGTCGACCAGGAACTGATCGGCGACCGTCCACTTCCGCCGCTTGCCGGATGGTCCCGGCAGCATCTTGTCGACCATCCGAATCGGCTGTTGCATCGGCCAGGCTCTACCAACCGCAGCACGCAATTCGGGTGAGCGCTCCCATACGTCGTCGCGATCCGTGCGGCGCAACAGCTCGTTCTGCACCAGGCCCTTCAGCCCGTCGCGCCGCCGGTTCACCGGTGTCACGCCGTCGAGGGCATGGTCGACCCACCCGGAGAAGTCGTCGGCAGTGACGGTCAGCGTGCGCGCCCCGATCGGCAACCGCAGGTCCTCGGTCGGGCGAACGACATGGCCGACGCTGGCAACCGCGAGTTGGTCGAGCATCTCCGGCCCGCCCTTCCAGCGTCGCGTCGGGTCATCGTCGATCGCGGTGATCTCCACCTTGGGCACGCAGATGTCGAGCGCCGTGCGCTGTTGCACGAGGCGTTCGCCGAGGGACGGCAACACGTTGGCGATGTAGTCGAGGAACACGGGGTTCGGCCCGACGACCAACACGCCGTTGCGCGACAGTCGGCGACGATGCTCGAACAGCAGGAACGCGGCACGGTGCAACCCGACGGCGGTCTTGCCGGTGCCCGGGCCACCTTGCACCACCAGGCACTGATCGAGTGGTGCGCGAATGACCACGTCTTGTTCGGCCTGGATCGTGGCAACGATCTCGCGCATCGCGCCAGTGCGCGCCGCGCCGATCTCGGCAAGCACCGGATCGGGCACGCCGGTCGCGGTCACGGAGTCGGGATCATCCAGTTGCTCGTCGAGGTACGCCGACAGATCGCCCTCGACCATCGTGAACCGTCGCCGGTGACTCAGGCCCAGCGGGTCGACACCCGTCGCCCGGTAGAACGGAGCTGCGATAGGCGCCCGCCAGTCGACGACAACCGGATCGTGAGCATCGTCTTCGATGTGTCGCCGGCCGATGTACCAACGGTCGTGGTGCTCGTCGATGATCCGTCCGAAGAAGTCGCCGGCGCCGGGACTGTCGAGATCTTCGAGCGCCTCGGCCACGGTCACCTCGACATACTCCGCGGTGATCCCGTCGGCCGATGCCGAGGGGTCGACAGCCCGGAAGCGCTGGATCATCGAATCACGGCATCGACGGGCGAACGAGAGGTGGTCACGTTCCACTGCAAGTTCGGGGAACAGGTCAGCATCCACGGGGTCGCCAACTCTAGCTGGCCTCGCACCCGCCACTCGCCCGGCGCCGCCCATCCGGGCTCGAGGATCAGCTACTACGCTGCTGGGTCATGGAGAACGAAGACGTCGTTGATGAGCTCGTTGACGAGGCGGCGATCGAAGAGGAGCTGCTGATCGAGGAGATCTCGATCGACGGCATGTGCGGCGTGTACTGAACTTGTCGCTGTTCGACACGCCGTTGCAACTCGACCCGCAGGTCGCGTTGCGTCCGGAGCCGTTCGGCGCGCTCGCCTACCACTACGGCACGCGACGACTGGTGTTCCTGAAGGATCGCGACGTCGTCGCCGTCGCCAGGGCCCTCGATGCGCACCCCTCGCTGTCGGCTGCACTGCGTGCGTGCAACGTCGCCGAGTCGCGTTGGCCGTCATTCGCCAAGGCGTTCGCGTCCCTCAACGAATCGGAGATCGTCCGTGAGCGCCCAATCGCTGGTTGAGCAGCTCAAGCACGGGCTGGATGCACCCATCTGTCTCACGTGGGAGCTGACGTACGCCTGCAACCTGCAATGCGTGCACTGCCTCTCCTCGAGTGGCCAGCGCGATCCTCGTGAACTGACCACCGCCGAAGCCAAACGCGTGCTCGATGAGCTCCGCGATCTGCAGGTCTTCTACATCAACATCGGCGGGGGCGAACCGATGGTGCGCCGCGACTTCTTCGAGCTCGTCGAGTATGCCATCGGCAACGGCGTCGGCGTGAAGTTCTCCACCAATGGCACCTACATCGACATCACCAACGCTCGCCGGCTGGCCGGGATGGACTACCTCGACGTGCAGATCAGCATCGACGGTGCCGACGCAGCGACCAACGATGCGCTTCGCGGCACCGGCTCGTACAACACCGCACGCAGGGCCATGGACAACCTCGCCGAGGCGGGCTTCGGTCCGTTCAAGATCAGCGTCGTCGTCACTCGCCACAACGTGGACCAGCTCGATGATTTCAAAGCACTGGCCGACTCGTACGGCGCGCAGCTGCGCATCACCCGGCTTCGACCCAGCGGGCGGGGTGCAGACACGTGGCACGACCTGCACCCGACCAACACCCAGCAACGGCAGATCTACGAGTGGCTGCTGGAGAAGGGCGAGACCGTGCTGACCGGCGACTCGTTCTTCCACCTCAACGCGCTCGGCGAGCCCCTGCCCGGTCTGAACATGTGCGGGGCCGGACGGGTCGTGTGCCTGATCGATCCGGTCGGCGACGTTTACGCCTGCCCGTTCGTGATCCACGATCAGTTCAAAGCCGGCTCGGTGCGCGACACCGGCGGGTTCGCCCGGGTCTGGAAGCACAGCGACCTGTTCCTCGAGTTGCGTGAGCCACAATCTGCCGGCGCGTGCGCCAGTTGCGGCAGCTACGACGCGTGCCAGGGAGGGTGCATGGCGGCCAAGTTCTTCACCGGCCTGCCGCTCGATGGCCCGGACCCCGAATGCGTCCACGGCGAGGCCGACGTTTCCCTCCGCGCCGTGCCCATCGAACTGACACCGCGACCCTCGCCGGATCACTCCTACCGCCTCACGTCCAGATAGTGCTGTGGAGTGCTGCGAGGCACCCAGGTAGGCGCCGAACACTCCACACCAGCCCTGTGGAGTGCTGCGAGGCACCCAGGTAGGCGCCGAACACTCCACGCCAGCCCTGTGGAGTGCTGCGAGGCGCCGAACACTCCACAGCGGGATCAGGGCGCTGTCGTAGAGTTGGTGGATCGCCGCTGCACTCGCGCTCGTTCCTGTCGTCTACCTGCTCGGCACGTTCCCCAGCGCCGTGATGGTCGCTCGATCGCGCGGCGTCGACATCTTGGCGCAGGGTTCGGGAAACCCCGGCGCATCCAACGTCGCCCGGGTGCTCGGCAGTCGGTGGGGTGTCTTGGTCTTCCTGCTCGATGCGCTCAAGGGAGCGATGCCGGCACTGGCCGGCCTGGCGGTCGACACTCGGCCAGGCGCCTACGTGCTGGTGTCGGCTGCCGTCTTGGGCCACATGTTTCCGGCCACTCGTCGGTTTCGCGGCGGCAAGGGCGTGGCAACGATGGCAGGCGCGACGTTGGTGCTGCACCCGCTGACGTGGCTGGCTCTTCTGGCGGTGTGGATGATCGTTCGCAAGATCACCGGCAAGGCGTCACTGGCATCGCTGGCCATCACGATCGGTCTCCCCATCGGCCTCGCAGTCTCCGGCGCGCCCGCATGGGAGATCGTGTCTGTCGTCGCGTTGTGTGTGCTGGTGTTGGTACGACACACCGACAACATCAAGCGTCTGCTGATGCGTCGCGAACTGTCGGCCCACAACCGATGACTGCCAGACTGACGCCGTCATGCTGCTGTTGAACCCGCTGTCGCTCGGCCCGTGCGAGACGAGAAATCGGGTGATGTTCGGTCCGCACGTCACGAACCTCGGCGACGACGAACGCCGCTTCACGGCGCGGCACACCGCCTACTACGCCAGGCGAGCCGCAGGAGGTTGCAGCGTCATCGTGACCGAGGGCGCCAGCGTGCACGAGAGCGATTGGCCGTACGAGCGGGCGCCGCTCGCCCAAGCCGGCGGGCCAGGTTGGCGAGCCATTGCCGATGCCTGCCACGAGCACCCCGCCCTCGTCATCGCCTCGCTCGACCACGCCGGCGGCCAGGGCAGCAGCGCCTACAACCAGCGACCGCTGTGGGCTCCGTCGCGCGTCCCGGAGGTCAACAGTCGCGAGACGCCGAAGTGGATGGAGGCTGCCGACATCGAGGCGGTGATCGCCGGATTCGCGGCCGGCTCGGCGGTTGCAACGGAGTCGGGCTGCGACGGTGTCGAGATCAACGCCGGCCAGCACAGCCTGGTGCGCCAGTTCCTGTCGGGCTTGACGAACCATCGCGACGATTCGTGGGGCCAGGACCGCATGCTCTTCGCTCGCCAGATCATCGAGGCCGTGCGAGCGCACACACCACTGCTCGGGTTGCGCCTGAGCTGCGACGAACTGGCGCCGTGGGCCGGGATCACGCCGGAGATGGCGCCACAGATCGCGGCCTCACTCGTCGCGGCCGGAGTCGACTACCTCGTGGTCGTGCGCGGATCGATCTACTCCGCAGAACAGACCCGTCCCGACTTCCACCAGGCGACCGGCTTCAACATCGACGTGTGCCGCGCGGTCAAGGCAGCGGTTCCCTCGACGCCGGTCTTCCTCCAGGGATCGGTGGTCGAGTGCGGTCAAGCGGAGTGGGCGATCGGAGACGGTGTCTGCGACGCCGTGGAGATGACCCGAGCCCAGATCGCCGACCCCGATCTGGTGGCCAAGCTCGTGGCCGACAACGCCGACACCATCCGGCCATGCATCCGCTGCAACCAGATGTGCCAGGTACGCGACGTCCGCAACCCGCTCGTCAGTTGTGTCGGCGAACCCTCTGCAGGACGCGAGACCGAGGACCCCGACTGGTACGTGCCGACGACGATGCCGCGCGATGTCGTGGTGATCGGCGCCGGTGTGGCGGGTTTGGAGACCGCCCGCGTCAGCGCGATCCGCGGGCACCGTGTCGCCGTGTACGAGCTCCGCGATCGCGTCGGCGGGCTGGCTGCGATCGCCGGGCCTGGCGCGGCGCTGGCCGCATGGCTGGAGGCGGAGTGTCGTCGCCTCGGCGTCACAATCTCCACGGGCGTCCGATCGATCCCCGGGGGCGACGTGATCGTGCAATGCACCGGATCGTGGCGGGGGCGGCGGGAGTACCAGATCGACGACCCGCAGATGGTCTTCGACATCGTCGAGGTGCGCCGAGGATTCGAGCTGCCCGCAGGCAAGATCGCACTGTTCGATCCGATCGGCGGACCGATCGCCCTGGCCTTGGCCGAGGAGCTCGGCGATCGAGCAATCCTGATCACACAGGATCACATCGCCGGGAACGAGTTGTCGCGTACGGGCGACCTGGCGCCCGCCAATGTTCGCCTTGCCCAGCGCGGTGTCACCATCGAACGGCGAACGCTGTTGCGCACCGTGCTGACCGGGCGGGTCGAGGTCGAGGATCGGTTCACCGGCCAACGTCGCAGGATCGCCTGCGCGGCGCTGGTCGACTGCGGGTTTCGCCTGCCGGGCGACACGTATCCCGGTGTGGATCTCGTCGCCGGCGATTGCGTCGCACCGCGCACGATCTATGAGGCGGTGCTCGAAGGCAGACGGGCGGCGTTGGCCACCGACGCGTAATTCGGCGTGCGAACACGGCGGTCGTTCGCCAGACTGGGTCGCATGGGGGAAGCCGTTCTCGAAGCGCGCGGTCTGCGCAAGAGTTTCAAGAGCGTCGAGGCAGTCCGCGGCGTCGACGTGGTCGTCGCACGAGGCGAGCGAGTCGGGCTGCTCGGTCCGAACGGCGCCGGCAAGACGACCACGCTGTTGATGTTGCTCGGGGCCATCACCCCCGACAGCGGCACCATCCGCATCGACGGCTTCAAGTTGCCGCGCCAACGATCGAAGGCGATGACCAAGGTTGGCTTCGCCGCTGGCTACCTGCCGATGCCGGATCGCCTCAAGGTTCGCGAGGCGCTCGGCGTCTTCGCCGGCTGGTACGGCCTGCGCCGCCCGAAGGCCGCGGTCGACATTGCCCTCGAACGCTTCGGCATCACCGAGCTCTCCGACCGATTGTCGAGCAGGTTGTCGAGCGGGCAACGCACGCTGGTCGGCATCGTCAAGGCGACGCTGCACGAGCCGAGCCTGCTCGTGCTCGACGAACCAACCGCATCGCTCGATCCCGACATCGCCCTCCGAGTGCGCACGGCGTTGCTGAGCTATTGCGAGTCGACGGGGGCAGCGCTGCTCGTGACCAGCCACGACATGCGCGAGGTGGAGATGCTGACCGAGCGCGTGATGTTCCTGGCTCGCGGCGAAGTCGTGGCCAATGACACCGCGGCGATCGTCGCCAGCACCTACGGGCACGACAACCTCGAAGACGTCTTCTTGTCGCTCGCCGAAACGCACCGGCAATGAGCCTGCACCGCATTCGCGTCGTGATCCGGCGTCATCTCTACGTCCTGTGGCGGGCGCCGCACCGATGGTTCGACATCGCCTTCTGGCCGCTGATGGACGTGATCCTGTGGGGCAGTCTGGGCACATACGTCGCCCAGCAAGACGCGTCCAGCAGGGCGTCGGCGCCCTTTCTGATCGGCGGGGCGATGATGTTCCACGTGCTCTTCCAGAGCCAGATCGCGGTCGCCACCGGGTTCATGGAGGAGACATGGAGCCGCAACCTGATGAACGTGCTCACCACGCCGGTCACCGAGTTCGAGTACATCGCCGGCACTGCCATACTCGGGATCGCCAAGGTGCTGGCAGCGCTCGGCGTCGTGTCGATCACGGCGTATGCGTTCTTCCGCTTCGATACGACCGCGGTCGGGTGGTCGCTCGTGCCGATCTCGCTGATCCTGATGATCGTCGGCTGGGGTCTCGGCATCGCCGGTATCGGGGCCGTCCTGCGGTTCGGCCAGGGGGCCGAGATCATGACGTGGGGCAGCAACTTCATCCTCATGGCGCTCTCCGGCGCGTTCAACCCGGTCGAATCGCTGCCCCGGGTGCTGCGGCCCGTCTCCAAGGTGCTGCCGAGCACCCAGGCCTTCGACGCCATGCGCCAGGTGTTGGCGGGCAAGCCGCTGCCCACGCACAGCATCGTCACGGGCCTGATCGGTTCGGTGTTCTTCGTGGTCGGCGGGTTCACGTTCTCGTGGTTGATGTTGCGCAGTTTCCGTCGCCGGGGCTTCATCACCCGCTTCTCGTAGGGCCGCACCCACGGCGCGATGCCGCCGATCCCGGCGCGCGACCCGCCAGACTGAACACCTCATGACGACACATCGACCCGCCGCCGTCCTGTGGGATCTGGACGGCACCCTGGTCGACACCGAGCCGTATTGGATCGAGTGCGAGTTCGAGTTGGTCGAGGCGCACGGAGGCACGTGGAGCCACGACCACGCGCACGCGATCGTCGGCAGCGACCTGCGCGAGTCGGCGCGCTACATCCGTGAGCACGGTGACGTGCACCTGCCGATCGACGAGATCGTCAACCAACTGCTCGACGGGGTGATCGCCCGTGTGCGCCGAGAGGTGCCATGGCGGCCGGGGGCGCGCGATCTGCTGGCCGAACTGCGGGTCGAGAAGATCCCGTGTGCGCTGGTGACGATGTCGTGGCGCAGGCTGGCCGATGCGATCGTGGCCGAACTGCCGCCGGGCTCGTTCACGACGACGATCGTCGGTGACGAGGTGCGCCGGGGCAAGCCGCACCCCGAGCCATACCTCGCCGCCGCACGTGCCCTGTCGGTCTCGCCACGCGATTGTGTTGCGCTGGAGGACTCGCCGACGGGTGTGCGATCGGCGACCGCAGCCGGATGCCACGTCGTGGCAATCCCCCACATCGTCGACGTGCCAGCGGGTCGCGGCCATCGGCAGGTCGGCTCGCTGGCCGAACTGCACGTCGACAACTTGATCGCACCGCGGGCTCGGCGGCACGGCCTGGCCCTGTCGGCCAGCGTGTTCCTGTTGGCATTGGCCGGCGTCGGCTTTGTGGCGACGCGACCTGATCCTCCGCCGCCACCCCCGCCGATCGACATCCCGATCGACGCGTGGGCGCCGTACTGGGCCCTGCCCGACGCGCAGCAGTCATTGGCGACCAACGGCCGGATGCTGCGTGAGGTCTCGCCGTTCTGGTACTCGACGCACGACGCCACGACCATCACCGTCGACGGCAACCTGGCTCCCGAAACTGCAGCCGACTTCGTGTCGGCGGCCCGCTCGGCGGGCGCCAAGGTCGTGCCGTCGATCGTCGACGCGATGCCCGCCGGCGGCATGGCGGCCATCCTGGCCGACTCGACCGCCCGTTCCAAGCATGTCGCCGCAATCGCCGACCTGGCTGCAACCAACCGCTTCGATGGCATCGACATCGACTACGAACAGTTCGCCTTCGCCGACAGCAAGGCCACGTGGGAAACGACCCGTCCGCTGTGGATCGACTTCATCACCGAGCTCGGCAACCGGCTGCACGCCGATGGCCGCACGCTCACGGTCAGCGTGCCGTACATCAACGACAGCGGGCGCACCGACAGCAGCGGCTATTGGGTGTACGACTACAAGGGCATGGCCCCACATGTCGACCAGATCAGGATCATGGCCTACGACTACTCGACCGGAAAGGCCGGACCGATCGCACCGCTGTCATTTGTGCGCCAGTCGATCTCGGCCGCCAAGAAGGCCGTCGACGACGACAGCAAGCTGGTGCTCGGCATCGCGCTGTACGGCTACAACTGGCCGATCGCTACGGTGGGTACATGTCCAGCCGATCAAGAAGGAAAGACCAGCGTGAGCCAACGGAACATCGACGAGCTGCTCGCCAAACGAACGGCGACGCCCGTGTTTGACCCGGGCACCGGTGAGTCGTCGTTCACCTATCAGCTGGATGTCACCGACGCCACGACCACGTGCACACAGACCCGCGAGGTGCACTACGTCGATGCCGAGGGTGCCCGCCTGCGCATCGACCTGGCACGAACCGAGCGACTGGGCGCCGTCTCGTTGTGGGCGCTGGGCTTCGACGCCCCGGCGACATGGCAGAGCATCTCGCAACTGGCCCGGGTCCCCGGAGCGACCTCGACGGTGGCCACACCATGACCACCTATGGCGTGATGTTCCGCAGGGAATGGCCGGCCGACCAGCTGCTCGACTACGCCCGCCAGGTCGAGGCCCACGATCTCGACGAGATGTGGGTCGTCGAAGACCTCACGTTCCACGGCGGCTTCACCCAGGCCACAGCGGCACTCGCCGCGACGTCGCGGATCAACGTCGGGATCGGGATCGCTCCTGCGGTGGTTCGCAACGTCGCCTACACGGCCATGGAGATCGCCACGTTGGCGCAGATGTTCCCCGGGCGGTTCCACATGGGCTTCGGCCACGGTGTCGACTTCTGGATCGAACAAGTCGGTGCCGTGCCCACATCGTGGATGTCGTCGCTGCGCGAAACGGTCGTCGCCACCACCCGTCTGCTCGCCGGCGACAACGTCACGCTCGACGGTGGCTACGTGCATCTCGATGCCGTACAGCTCGCCCACCCTGCGAAGATCGTGCCACCGATCTCGCTCGGTGTTCGTGGTCCGCGTTCGATGGCGCTGGCAGCCGAGGTCGGCGCCGGGGTGATCTTCGCCGAGTGGTCCGGTCCGCGCTATCTCCAGCAGGTGCGCGCCCAGATCGGCGACGGGCCGAAGTTCACCGCGTTCGTCCAAGCCAGCGCCGACGTCGACTCGCTCGACGCAATGATGGCCGAGAAAATGGCACTGCCGCGATTCGCCAGTCAGCTCGCAGCGTACGGCGACGAACTCGTGCCGCTCGAAGAGTTGGTCATTGCCGGTGATCCGTCGACCTGGATCGCCCAGGCCCAACGCTGGGTCGTGGCCGGCGCCAGCACCGTGGTCTTCTGTCCCCTCCCGACCGACCCTGTGGAGTTGCCACTATGACCATCGACACCGATCAACGCACCCGACTCGCAGCACGCCGCGCCGAGCTGAGTGCCCAGTACCTCGCCCCGCGCGCCGAACGCCCTGCCAGCACGGCACGTGGCGTGCACCACGTCGCCCTCATCAGCAGCGACGTGGGGCGCACCGTGCAGTTCTTCCAAGGTGTGCTCGGCTTCCCATTGATCGAGATGTTCGAGAACCGCGACTACGAGGGCTCG
>JANMNE010000070.1:0-40399 GCA_031373785.1 Ilumatobacteraceae bacterium | reverse complement strand
TCAGCCATTTCCGTACGTGTGGCAGCCCGCTCCAAACCCCGGCAGGCGGTTTCGACCGATGTCGAAGGAGTGAGGCGATGCAAACAATTGCGGCACCCGTCGAGCGCGTGGATGAGCACCAGCGGTCACTGACCGAGGCCGTGCGGCCTTCGCCGCGCGAGCTGCTGCTGGCCCGCAGGCGGCTCCATCTGAAAGCAGTCGTCATCGCGGCGTTGGCGGCGGCCAGCTACTGGTCGCTGGTCATCGCTGATTCGTCGGTCGTGCTCAAGATCGTGTCTGCAATGGCGTTGGTCGTCGCCCTCACCGCAACCGCGACCTCGGTCTTCCACGACGCCAACCACGCCTCCTTCAGCACCTCGCGCTCGGTGAATCGTGTCGCCGGATACACCGGCGACCTGCTCGGGGCGAGCTCGTGGATCTGGCGCTTCAAGCACAACAACCTGCATCACGGCAACACCAACATGGTCGGCATCGACGCCGACATCGACCAGGCCCCGTTCGCCCGGCTCGCGCCCGATCAGCCGTGGCACCCATGGCACCGCTACCAGCACCTCTACATGTGGGTCCTGTACGGGTTCTTGACCCTGCAGTGGTTGTTGATCTCCGACTTCGTCGACCTCAAGAACCACGGCATCGGTCGCCAACGGTTCGCCCGCCAACCGCGGCGCCGCGATGTCGTCATGATCGGGCTCGGCAAGGTGATGCACGTCGGTTGGGCCTTCGCCTTGCCGCTCGTCTACCACCGCTGGTGGGTCGTGCTGACCTTCTATCTCGCCGTGTCATGGATGGTCGGCCTGCTGCTGGCGACGATGTTCCAACTGGCCCACTGCACCGAGGGGGTGGAGTTCCCCGACGCCGATACGCCGCGCCGCGGACCCGACTTCATCACCCACCAACTCCGAACGACCATCGACGTGCACTGCCGCACCAAGCTCGGCGGTCACGCGCTGCATTGGCTGATGGGCGGGCTCGACTACCAGGTCGAGCACCACCTCGCTCCTCGCCTCCCGCACACCGTGTACCCCCTCGTCGCCGAACGGCTCAATCGAGCGTGCGACGAGTGTCATCTCACCGTCCACAGCCACCCGACCCCGTGGAAGGCCGTGAGGTCCCACGCCCGTTGGCTGAAGGTCATGGGCACCCGCCCCTGAGTCGACAGCGGCGGCGACTCCTTCGCACCAGCCCATAGTTGCAAACGTGCCCGGCCCGGGGACGGGTCGGGCCAGGCACGTTCGGATCGCTGAATGGGGGCTCAGCGCTCGCTGTGGGGGTCCACCAGCGAGATCATGTGGATCGTTGGCTACTGCTCGTGGATCCGCGAGGGTTGGTAGAAGTCGGAGAGAAAGGCCATGACGACGGCTTGGACTCGAGAGTCGAAGCCGCCGTCCTGACCCGGTGCCTGTCGCCGTTGGGGACGGGTAACGACGAGACAGGATCTGTTGGGCTCAGCGGTGTCAGCGTCGGCTGGTCGGTGGAACCGCTCGTCGCTCACTGTGCCCTCCTTGGTGGAAATCGTGAAGTTGTCGGCTCTAGTACCGCTATCGCCGGTGAGCTAAACATGGCCCCGGAAGAAAATGTGGCCCGGTGTTGTCGAGCCCATCAGCGCCGATTCGAGCCACGGCACGTAGCGTGTGCAACCACATGCGCTCTGTCGCACCAAGATCCACCCGCCAGGAGGCCCACCAGTGACCGAGATGGGAAACCACGATTCGCTCACCATCGACAATGAAGCCGATGGTGTGATCGTCGTGCATGGTGACATCGACGTCGCGGGCGGCCCGATCCTCGAGGCGGCGATCCTCACGCGCGAGGGCCACGGCGCGGTCGTCATCGATCTCGGCGACGTCTACTTCATCGACTCCTCCGGCCTGCGCAGCCTGCTGGGCGCCAGCAAGCGGGCGCGCGAGATCGGTGCGACGGTCGTGCTTCGCAATGTCGGCGCCGAAGTGCTCCGGCTCCTGCAGATCACCGGCACCACCGAACATTTCTCCATCGAGACCGGTCGTGACTGAGCCGGTCTCCATCGGGCCGGTCGAGCTGCGACTCCCCCCCGATCCGACCCTGTCGCGCGTGTTGCGACTGGCCGCCAGCGGAATCGCCGGGATGGCCGGGTTCACCGTCGACGAGATCGAAGACATCAAGATCGCGGTCAGCGAGGTGCTCCTGGCGCTGATCGAGCACGGCGGAGGGAAGACGATCGAGATCCAGTTCATGGTCGAGGATCAGTCGTTCAGCGTGCGCGGGCAGACCGCGATCGAGACGTTCGATGCCGACCACCCTGACCTCATCCTCTGCCGCACGGTACTCGCCGGCGTCTGCACGCAGCACGGCATCGAGCTCGTCGACGACCAAGCCCAGATCTGGGCGGCAGTAGCTCACGCGTCGATCACGTGACGGCGATGCACAGCCAGTCGGAACACGACGAGACCTGGCTGCTGGGGTCCTTCGATCGCTACTCGGTCAGCCGCGATCCCGGACTGCGCGACGAGATCGCCGACCACACGCTGTGGCTGGCCACGCGTGGCGCGCGCCGATTCGCCGACCGCGGCGAGCCATTCGACGATCTGGTCCAGGTGGCGCGCCTCGGCCTGCTCAACGCCATCGAGCGGTTCGACCCCGATCATGGTGTGCCGTTCGGGGCGTACGCGACGCCGACCATCATGGGCGAGCTGCGGCGGTACTTCCGGGACCACACGTGGGGCATCCATGTGTCGCGCCGTGCCAAGGACCTCCGGCCGGCGGTCAATGCGGCCAGCGAGGCGCTCTCCAAGGAACTGCACCGGTCGCCGCGGATCTCCGAGATCGCCGGGCGCATGAAGATCTCCGAGGAAGCCGTGATCGAGGCGCTGGAGGCCAACAACGCCTATCGGGCCCGTCCCCTCGATCAATCCGGCAAGTCGACCCCGACCGTCGAAGCCAACTTCGAGGCAGTGCTGAACCGCGAGGTCATCGCCGGACTGCTCGATCGTCTTCGCCCGCGCCAGCGACAGATACTGTTCCTCCGCTTCTTCGAGGAGCTCAGCCAGGCTCAGATCGCCGAACAGATCGGGACCAGTCAGGTGCATGTCGGACGGTTGATCGCTTCCAGCCTGGCCGAATTGCGCGGCTTCATGCAGGACGATTCGCCCGACGCCATCTGAGCCTGCCAGCACCTGCGTTTGGCGGCGCGGCCTCCTGGGTACAACGAGGTGACTCCATGAAAGGACGCTCATGATTCCCCGAATCGTTCGCCGACGAATTCGCCCACTGTGGCTCGCTGCGTTGGCCTCGGCCGCGTGGGTCAATCGAAAGGACGTGGTTCGCTGGTCCGATTTCTTGCGTCGTACTGTCGCCCAGCGCCGAACCCGACCGATGTCAGAAGTGATCACCGAAGCCAAGGTACGGATGGCGGTCACCGCCGATCCGGTGTTGCGACGGGACCCCGCCCTGAAGGACGTCGCCGTCAACGATGGCGTCGTCACGTTGCTGACCAGCGCTGAGGAGTGGCCGAACTCCGGTGCGCACGTGCGCCGGCTGACGAGGGTGAAGGGCGTCGCCGACGTCACCGCCTTGAACCTCGTCGAGACCTAGGTTCGGCTCTGCACTGCGGTACGTGCGGCCACCTCGATAGCGTCACGTCGTTCGCTCGAGCAGGAGGACCATGGTGACCCCCGCAACTGCACCGCCTCGATCCGGCCCCCGTCGTTGGGGCGAGCAGACACAGCGCGCTCTCGAGAACGTCCCCGTCTCGGGTGATCAAATCCCTGCCGCCTTGATCCAGGCCTTGGCCATGATCAAGGCCGAGAGTGCCGCCGTCAACGTCACGCTCGGTGTGATCGGCGAGTCGATGGCGTCCGCCATCCAGCGCGCCGCGAACGAGATCGTCGCCGGGGAGATGGCCGATCAGTTCCCGGTCGACGTGTTCCAGACCGGCTCGGGAACCAGCACCAACATGAACGTGAACGAGGTCATTGCGCACCGCGCTGGGGAGCTCCTCGGCGTGCCGGTGCACCCGAATGACCACGTCAACGCGTCGCAATCCTCCAACGACACGTTTCCGGCGGCGGCCCGAATCGCCGCCGCGGTGCAGCTCACCGCAACGCTGCTCCCCGCCCTCGAAGCATTGCGATCGTCGCTGCTCGATCTCTCCGGTCGCTACCTCGACACCGTCAAGATGGCGAGGACCCACCTGATGGACGCCGTGCCGATGACGTTCGGGCAAGAGGTCGGGGGCTGGGCGCGCAGCATCGAATTGGCGACCGAGCGAATCGCGTCGCTCCTGCCTCGGCTGACCGAACTGCCCATCGGCGGCACCGCGGTCGGCACCGGCCTCAACGCTCCCGATGGCTTCGGGGCCCAGATGGCTCAGCGGCTCAGCGGGCGAACCGGGCTGGCGTTCACCGAGGCCCGAAACCACTTCGAGGCGCAATCGAGCCAGGACGTGTTGGTCGAGGCCGGCGCATTGTTGAAGGTGGTCGCCCTCTCGATGCACAAGATCGCCGGCGATCTGCGCTTGCTCGGCTCCGGGCCCAACGGTGGACTCGCCGAGATCAGGTTGCCGGAACTGCAGGCGGGCAGCTCGATCATGCCCGGCAAGGTCAACCCGGTGATCCCCGAGATGGTCCAACAAGTCGCCGCGCAGGTGGTCGGCAATGACGCCACCATCACGTTCGCGGCCACGATGTCGACGCTGCAGCTCAACACCGCCATGCCGATCGCAGCGCGCAGCATCATGTCGTCGATACACCTCCTGGCCAACGCTGCCACGCTGCTCGACACTCGCTGCATCCGTGGCATCGAGGTCGACCAGGACCGCATGAGGCACAACGCCGAGCGCTCGCCGGCAATCGTCACCGCATTGGCGCCACGAATCGGTTACGACGCAGCGGCGAAGCTCGTGCACCAAGCCCACGAGCAGGGCGTGCCGCTGGCCGAGTTGATCGAGGCCGTGGACCCGTCTGTCACACCCACGTCGTTGGATGCGCTGTTGTTGGCGATGACCCGTCCGCACGAACGTGCCGAGCCTCCCGTCGCCGGTCGCTAGTACCCGACGAAGTCGATGCAAACCAGCGCGAGGTCATCGAAGCGTTGCGTCACCGACGCCGCAAGCGTGCGCACGAACTCGTCGGGCGCCAGCTCCGCGTGCGACGCGGCGAGGTCGGCCAACCGGGCCAGGCCGACATCGAGATGCTCTCGCCGTCGCTCCACCAACCCATCCGTGAACATCAACACTCGATCGCCGGGTCTGACGTCGAAGGACGACGACTCGTAGGCCTGACCCTCGAAGAGCGCCAGCGGTGCGCCTGACCGCTCTTCGAGGTACATCGCCGAGCCGTCCGTCAATACGACCAACGGAGAGAAGTGCCCGGCCTGTGCCCACCGCAGGGTGTGCGCGCGAATGTCGAGCACGGCGTAACAACACGTGACGAATGGCCCATCGAGCTCGTTGAGCCGAGTGGTCACGTTGTTGGCGCGGATCAACACATCACTCGGCTCGTTGTGCTCGGCAGCGATCGCTCGGAAGATGTTGCGGACCTGCACCATGAACACGGCAGCGCGGTGACCATGGCCGGCGACGTCGGCGATCACCAGGGCGACGCGGTTGTCGTCGAGGGCGAAGACGTCGTACCAATCGCCGCCGATCGGTTGGCGTGGATCCGCCGGCTCGTACACAGCGGCGATCCGCACGCCCGGGAGTTGCGGAAGCGTCGTTGGCAGCGCAGCCGCCTGCAACAGACCGATGGCGGTGCGCTCGGCCTCGGCCTGCAATGCCGCGGCGCGAGTTGCCTCCTCCGCCACGACGATGTCGGTCACGTCGCGCGATGCCGAGATGTAGCCGTCACCCAGCTTGGCGACCTGGATGGTCCAATACGCCTGCCGCCGATTTCCATCGACCATCGCATCGGCGTACTGCACGCGATGCCCCTGGTACGGGATGCCGCTCTCGACGACATCGCGGAAGCGATCGAACATCCCCGACGTACGCCAGTCGGTGTGGACCTCGCAGATCAGTTGCCCGACGAGGCCGTCACTGCCTCGCCGGGCCCCGCTCGAGCCATGGCTGTTGACGAACTCGATGACGAAGTCGACGATCTCACCGTCGTCGTCGCGGACGGCTCGGGCGACCACGACGTCATCCAGCATTGCGTCGAGTGCGTGCCGGAACTCGACCTCGTGAGCGTCGTCGGTGGCAACGATCCTCGCCAAGGCCAGGGTGACCAGCGACGAGACCGTGCCGGCGAGCGTGGTCATGGCTTCGGTGATCGGACGCGGCGCTGCCCAGCCGACATGCATCACACCGACCGCGAATCCCGTGGGGCCGGCACGGAGCGGCATCGACAGGCTGGCCTGGTCGCGTGCAACGGGGCGATCGGTGTCGAGGGTCGGGAAGCGCCGGGCGACGTCGTCGCGCCCCTGCAGAGCGACCAGCGTGTTCGTGCGGGCCGCTTCGGCGATCGGGCCGTCTTCGACGACCAGGATCCGCGCGCCGAGCCATCGGGCAGCGTCGACATCGCCGAACCCGGCAAGCGCGGCAACGACGAGCACGTCGTGGTCGCGCAGGGCGACGGTCGCCCGCCCGTGAAAGGTGTCGACGAGGAACGAGCAGACGCACTCGGCGATCTGCTGCTCGTCGAGTGCCGTGGTGAGGGACTCCGACAGTTGCAACAATCGGCCTGCCTGCCGCCGCGACACGATGTCGAGCGTCACGTCGGTCACCGCCGCGCCGATGCCGACCACCTCGGCGCCACCATCGCGTAGCGGCTGGTAGTTCACCTTCCAGTGTCGCTCCACACCGATCCCCGGCATGACGATCGTCAGCTCGTGATCCGTGATCGGCTGGCCGCTGTCGCGGACTCGACACAACAGGTGCTCGTGCAACTGACCTGCCATCGGACTGAGATCACCTGGCCGCAACCCGACGTGCTCTGCCGCCGTCAGACCGTTCATCTCGGCCATCGGCTGGTTCACACGTTGGTAGCGGAGCTGATCGTCGAAGACCGCCATCGCACTCGATGACTGGGCCAGCAGCGTTTCGCTGAGCTGCCGTTCCAGGCGTTCGGACTCGCGGATCCGTTCGAGCCGAACTTCCAGCACGATCACTCCACCTGCGGCGGCGATGAACAACGCAACTCCGAAGAAGTCACCGCGACTCGCCAGGCTCCACGAGCTGACCGTCGGGGTGAACGCCCACCACAGAGCCAGGCTGCTGAGCACCCCCGACAGCGCCGCCGCTCGCACACCGGCCACGATCGCGGCGACCACCACGGCGAGCAGCAGCAGCACACCGGGTCGATACTTGGCGGCATCGTCGAGCCGTCTGAGCACAACGCTCGTCAGCACCGGAAGACCGGCGCCCAACAACAACTCGCGAGGTCGGAACCGTCGTCGTTGGCTCACGATCCAGCGAACGGCCACCCGCCGCGCCAGAGCTCGGTCATCAGCAGCAGAGGCAGTAGGTGGTTGGCCCGCCAGGCGATAGGCGCCGGTCTCCACGAAGTGCAGGTCGTCGGCGGTGTAGAGCGTTGACGTCGTGCGTCGGGCAGCGAACAGCACCCCGGTCGACACCTCGTCGAGGCGGATCGGCACGGCGATCAACCCACGGATCGGGTGCGCGGCGAGGTGGTGCACCCATGGCTCTGGGAGCGTGGCGGAGGAACACTCGTCGCCATCGACCCGCTGGATCAGCAGCGGCTCGTTGGAGCCCGTCACCTGGGTGCTCAACGGCGTGGGCGAGATCGCCGAGCTGTGCTGGATGAGATCGGACAACACTTGCGTCGACGCCGTCGGGTCGGCCACGTCGACGACGCTCAGCAAGCCGGATTCAGCGTCAGCCTTCGCCCACACGACCAGGTCGCCGCCGAGGTTCGCCGAGATGACGTGCAGCAGTCCCGACACGGCGTGCGCGGGATCACGCCACAGTTGATCCTCCAGCGCCTCGGCCACGGTTGTGACCGTAGCCGAGGCTGCGGCCGGCACGTGGTGGCCGGAGGTGTGTGGGTGGGTGATGGAACCGCTGCCCTTGGGGAGTTCACGACGGTCCGTAGAAGTCGTTGTACCGACCGGACTCACTGGAGTGCTCGATGGGCCGAAAGACCGGCGCGGCCTTCACGTCTCGCTTGGTCATGGCCAGGTAGATCGTTGCCTCGCTGCCACTGATCGAGCGGATCAGGCCACAAGGGATGAGGCGTTTGCGCTCGAACATCCACCAACCCGTGTCGACCACGATGTACGAGGAGTCGGCTGCCAGTGAGTGCTCATCGATCGTGCCGACCTTCCCATCGATCGCCATGACCCGGTAGCCGAGTAGGAATCGCAGCGACCCGGCGGTGGGCGGAAAGGTCCAGATGTCGGCTGCCATGCTGTGCCTTTCTCCGCGTTGCACCCAAGAGCCGTGCACCTGGTGATACCCGAATGCGCCCGAAATGAACCATTGTTCACCCCGAACGAACCGTCCAACGCGAGGTTTCGACTGTCGCAGACCGGGGTATCAAGCGGCCATGAGATGGCACTCGGTACGATTCCGTGGCGATGGCGGACTCTCGTGGTGACATGAACGCGAGCGCAGTCGACCGCGAGCAACACGTCTTCGAGGCCGTGCCGACGAGCGCGCGCGCCGGGCGGCAGTTCGTCACCGACACGTTGCGCGAGTACGGGGCTCCAGTCAAAGTGATCAGCGACTACGCGTTGGCAGTCAGCGAGCTGGTCACCAACATCATCGAGCACGGAGATGGCTCGAACCTGACGATCGTGATCGACGTCGCCCATCCCGACTGGTGGGAGGTCGAAGTCGTCGGCGGTTCCCAGAGAGCTCCCCACCATCTCCTGCACCCCGAAACGTGGAGTGTCGCCGATGCCGACGATGCATCGGGACGTGGTCTCGGCATCGTTCGCCACCTCATGGACGACATCATCTCCGACATCGCCGGTGGTCAGGTCAGCATTCGCTGCCGCCACCGTCGGAACCCGGCCTCCTAGTTCTCCCTGACGCGATCGAGGGCGACCGCCGAAGCGGCCGCCCTCGATCATGCAGAGATCACGGAGGAAGCGGAACTAGATCTGCTCGATGACGGTCGAACTGCGTGCGTAGCGCGGCAGCAACAGGGCAGCGAGCACGTCGACCACCGCGGTCAACACGGCCAGCCACGCCATCGATGACTCCAGGGCCAACGACTTGGTGAACGACTTGGTCTGCACGGCGCCGACGAAGCCGGCGATGCCCAGCACACTGCCGAAGAAGATCTCGCCGCTACGCGACCGCGTGGCCCCGCAGATGAGCAATGCTGCGCCGATGGCGATCTCGATCAGGCCGAGCGTGGTGGTGTGGGTGAAGCCGAGGACCTGTACGACGGGGTCCGACATCGGACCGTCGAAGCCGCCACGGACGACGGCGATCAGGCCGACGAGCAGGACCACCAAGCCGGCGACGGCGGCGATCACGGCATCGGGCGCGAAGCGTGATGCAGAGGCACGACGCACCTGCCCACCGCTCACGACGGCGACCGGTGCAACGGGGGCTGCTGGCACCACGACTTCTCGCTGTACGGGTACGTCGACGACGGCCGCCGGCGGCGACTGGAAGACGACATCGCTGCGTTCTTGCAGCGGACCTTCGGTGAACGACATGGCAGTTTCTCCTTCGGAGACTGTGGGTGGGTAGCGCCCGACCGGCGGGTGCCGAGCGGACAGTTGTACCCATGAATACCCCGTGCGCAACGTGGCCAAACCAGGTTCGCAACACAGCAGTAGGCTGCGCCCGGTGAGCACCCAAGGCAGACGTTGACCAGCCGGCGTCGAGGGCAGGTCGACGGTGCTCCGGTTCGCGCGATGGGCGTGCATCTCGACCAGCGTCAGCGGTTGCTCATCGCCGCCCCACTCGGTGCCCTCGCCGGCGCGACCACCGCCTTCTTCGGACCATGGCAACTCAGCGTGCTGGCCGGGTGGGACGTAGCCGCATTGTTCATCGTCGGCTCCGTGTGGGCGTTCATCGTGGTGCTCGATGCCGCGACCACCGCGCAGGTCGCCATCCGCGAAGACGACAGTCGGGCGATCGTCGACGTGATCATGGTCGTAGCCAGCTTGATCAGTCTCGTCGGTGTTGTCGTTGGTCTCGCTCATGCACGAGGCCACTCGGGCGCGATGTCTGGTGTGCTCACCGGTGTCGCCGTGTTCACCGTGTTCCTGTCGTGGTTCACCGTGCACACGTTGTTCGTACTGCGCTACGCCCACTTGTATTACAGCGAGCCGGCTGGCGGGATCGACTTCGCCAGCCAACGCGAGCGCCCCGACTACATGGACTTCGTCTATGTCGCGTTCACCGTCGGCATGACGTTCCAGGTCTCCGACACCGGGATTGCCGAACGGAGGATCCGGCGAACGGTGATTCGTCACGCCATGCTGTCCTACCTGTTCGGCACGGTCATCGTGGGCGTCGCCATCAACGTCGTCGGGAATCTGATCAAGTGATCGCATCGCTAGCGCTCCGACCCATGCCGAGTTTGAGCGCGTCGAGCGCGGGGAACAAGTAGTTTCGTGCACCCCACATCAGAGGGGGCTGATCATCATGACGGCCTCTACATCCCCGGCAGCAGCGCGCCGTGGAACCCCGATGTTGTCGATCAACCCGGCTCACCGAACAGCAAGTGGTCCGATGTTCCATGGCGAACGATCATCGTCGCGGTCGGCATCGTCGTGGCCACGTTTGTCTCGATCGTGCTGTTGCTCGCTGTCGTGCGCATCATCGCCTGGATCGCCATCGCCGGCTTCATGGCGGTCGTGCTCGCCCCGCTCGTCTCGCGGCTCGACCGTCGCTTCGGCGGGCGACGCACGCTGGCGACCGGCGTCGTCGTCTTCGGCACCCTGATCGTTTGGGCCGGCGTGATCGCCCTGTTCGTGATGCCGGTGCGCACGCAACTCGTCCACATCCTCACCGATCTGCCGGGCACCGTGCACGATGCGGCGAGTGGACGTGGCCCCATCGGCCGAATCGTCCACAAGCTGCACATCGAGACCTACGTGAAGGACAACGAGTCGAAGCTGGCGCGAGCAGCTGATCGGCTCAGCGTCTCGTCGTTCGAGGTGATCCAGACGGTGTTGAGCGCCGCGTTCGCGTTCGTGACCATCACGCTCTTGACGTTCTTGTTCCTCAGCCAGTCCGCCGCGATCGGGCGAGCAGCGGAGAACCTGATCCCGTACCGACGTCGGGCCGCAGCCCAGCGCATCGCCACAGACGCGGCCGGCGCCGTCAGCGGATACGTGATCGGCAACCTCATCATCAGCCTGATCGCCGGCATCGCCGCGTTCGCCTGCCTCGTCGCCCTGGGCGTGCCGAGCCCCGTCGTCCTTGCCTTGTTCGTCGCCGTTGCCGACCTCATCCCGCTTGTCGGTGCAACCCTCGGTGCCGCCGTGTGCGTGATCGCCGCGTACCTCCACTCCCCGACGGCAGGGTTGATCTCGGTGATCTTCTTCGTGGTGTACCAACAGATCGAGAACGGCGTGCTGTACCCGTGGATCATGGCCCGCAAGGTCAACGTGAACCCGCTCGGGATCCTGCTCAGTGTGCTGCTGGCAGTCGAGGTGTTCGGGATCCTCGGTGCACTCCTGGCCGTCCCCGTGTCGGGTGCGCTGCAGGTGGTCGTGACCGCTGTTCGCCAGGAACGGAAACGAGAACAGCTCGTGTTGCCCGACAACTTCGGCGAGTCGGTCGGCCTCGCCGAAGGCTCGGCCGCCCCGTAGCACGGGTACGTGGAACGGTGGCTGAGTCGGGCGGCGGTATGACGTGCATCACACGGAAATGACTTGCATTTTCTGACTTGACCGGTACAGTTACTGATGTACTATACCGATACAGAAATTGATAGGAGTCAGACATGGAACCGATCCACGCAGTCGCCGAGATGTACTCGAAGCGCAACGTTCACGGAGTTGCCTACAGCGCCCTCCCCAACGCCCCGGTGCAGCCGCACACCGAGCCACGCCATCGTGTTCGCCGAGTCGCCACGATGCTGCGCCGCTCATTGCACCGCCCGGCGGTTGCCCTACGACCGGCCCGCTACAGCACAGAATGCTGATCGACCACCGATGAGCGGACCGCAAGGAAAATCTGGCGATACGGGGTTTCTCGTGGGATTCAGACCAGAATCGTGGGATGGCGAGAGTGACACTGCAAACGATCGCTGATCGAGTCGGCGTCAGCCGCATGACGGTGTCGAATGCGTTCTCCCGACCCGACCAGTTGTCGTCGGAGCTACGCGACCGGATCCTGTCCGCTGCCGAAGAACTCGGGTATGCGGGGCCGGATCCGTCCGCCCGTGCTCTGGCCAGAGGCACCGCCGGCGCCGTCGGGGTGCTGCTGACCGACGTGTTGCAGGATGCCTTCGCCGACGAGGTGGCCACGACGTTCCTCGGGGCGATCGCCGAGGAGCTCGGACCAACCGGGCTGGCGCTGACCCTGCTGTCGGCATCGCCGCAGGGCAACGTGATCCCGGCGCGCGACGTGCCGATGGACGGTGCCCTGGTGTACTCGTGCAACACGCAGTCCAACGCCGTGGACTGGCTGAAGCGACGCAGGCTGCCGTTGGTCTTCGTCGACCAGGCGACGTCGCCGGGCTTCGCCAGCGTCAACATCGACGACCGTTCCGGAGCCCGTGCAGCGGCGCAGCATCTCGTCGACCTCGGCCATCGTCGCGTCGACATCATCATCGCCAACCTCGCCGGGCCGGCCAGGGTCCTCCACGACCCGGTTGCCACAACCACCAATCACGTGGTCAAGCAGCGACTGCTGGGTTGGCTCGACGCTCTGCACGCGGCCGGGATCGAGCCGACGGTCGTGCAAGAGCCGTACGCCTCCGATGGGCCTGGCAACGAGGCCGCCGAGTTGCTGCTCGACCAGGTCGAGCCGCCGACTGCGATCCTGTGCTTCAGCGACGTTGTTGCCTACGGAGTGGTGCAGACAGCGCAGGCCAGAGGCCTGACGGTGCCAGACGATCTCTCCGTGGTCGGCTTCGACGACAACCCACTTGCCAAGCGGATGCGCCCGGCGTTGACCACCGTGCGCCAAGACGTCGCCGCCAAGGGCCACGCCGCGGCCGCCGCCCTGACCGCTGCGATCGCGCGAGGGCGAGCCGGCACCGCGGCGCGAGTCCGTCATGTCTTGCTGCCGACGGTGCTGATCGTGCGCGACAGCACCGCCAAGCCCCGCTGACGCGCCGCCTCAGCCCGCCGCCGCCATCCGCTGTTGCAGGGTCGCCAGACCCGCACCCGACAACTCGTCGAGCCCGGCTCGCCGACCGGTCATCGCCGCCATCATGGCGAGGCCGGGCCCGCTGACCTCCGGCCCGGCGCCATGCGACCAGTCGACGTCGGTGGCGACCATGCGCAGCCCTTCGATTCGCTTCTTCGTACCGACCGGGAAGCTGGCGTTCTTGTACATCTCCAGGCAGGCGAGCAGTGCTTCCGGGGCAACGTCACTCGCCAGGCCCAGCGGGCGGCGAATGTCGTCGCTGTGCACGACGATTTCGCCGAGCATCGTCCTCACCGGCGCAGGCGGGCGGTTCGTGGTCGTGACCCGGGCCCGCAGCCTGGCGATGATCTCGTCGGGCGGTCGTGCCGCTGTTCGCTTGGCGTCGACATCCATCATCGTGTTGAACCGAAAGCCGTTGGCAGCCATGTGCGCCATGAACCCCCGCTTCGTCTGCTCGGCGCCCGTCACGATGTGACCGGCTGCGTCTCGCACCGTCCAGCCGCCGCACAACGACGGCTGCCTCCACTGATCGGGCGTCAGCGTTGCCAAGGTGTCGGCCATCGAGGCCCGCTCTTGGTGGATCAACTTCCACGTCGTGGCGTCATCCATCGCTGTCGCCCTCAGCCCTGCTGCGCCAGGCCGACGACCTGGCCCGCGGGATCGGCGATCAATGCAAAGGCCACACCGGGCACCCGCACGGGAGCCTGCACCACGGTGCCGCCCAATCGCGACGCATCGGCGATCGCTGCATCGATGTCGTCGACGCCGACGAAGAAGGTGACCAGCGGTGAACCGCCCTGCACCGGGCCGATGCCCGCCGGCAAGGTGTTGGGCACGCCGGAATCCACGTAGGTGTACCCGGGGATGGCGCCGTCGGGGAACGTCCACCCGAACAGCTTGCCGAAGAAGGCCCTGGTGGCATCGGGATCGTTGGACCGGATCTCGGCGTGGACGATGGGGCTTGGCATGGTGACCTCCATGTGGTTCGGGTGCCGGTTGGGCACCTCCTCAGCACTCCGACGAACGGCCACTGCCGATTTCGACAACGCCGCCACATCTCGTCATACGATCTCGACATGGCACTCGACGACTACCTCGCCTCGGAGATCGTGCTCGATTGCGGTGACGGCTTGTTCAGCCGGCGCGAGGCAATGCGCCGCCTGATGCTGCTCGGCCTCACCGGCCCCGCAGCGGCGACACTGCTGGCCGCCTGTGGCAGCGACTCCGACACGGCCGAGCCGACCTCGGCGCCGACGACTACATCGCCGGCCACCGCAGCCCCCCTGCCAACCGACGCGACCAGCGCGCCGACGGTGACCGCCGGGTCGAGTCCCGCGACCAGCTCGGGCACCAGCCCGACGACCGCCTCGAGCACCGAGGAGATCCGCTTTCCAGGTCCGCGGGGCGACCTGATCGGCGTCCTCGCCACCGCTGCGGTCCCCAAGGGTGCCGTCCTCGTGATCCACGAGAACAGAGGGCTGACTCCCCACATCCGCTCGATCCCGACGCGGTTGGCCGCCGACGGCTACACCGCATTGGCGATCGACCTGCTCTCCGAGGAGGGCGGTACCGCGACGATGGCGAGCGACGGCGATGCCACGGCCGCGTTGTCGAAGGCGCCGGCGGAACGGATGATCGCCGATCTGCGCGCTGGGCTCGACGAACTCGCCCGGCGCGCGCCCGGCGCCAAGTTGGCCGTCATCGGGTTCTGCTTCGGTGGCGGGATGACCTGGCAGCTCTTGGCCGCCGGTGAGACGCGGCTCGCCGCGGCAGCGCCGTTCTACGGCCCAGCGCCGGCAGCTCCCGATTTCACCGGGTCTCCGAATGCCGCCGTGTTGGGGATCTATGCGGAGTTGGACTCGCGGGTCAACGCATCGCAGGACACCGCGAGGAGCGCGCTCGCAGCAGCCGGGCTGGTGTACGAGATCAAGGTGTTTCCGGGTGTCGATCACGCCTTCTTCAACGACACCGGTGCCCGCTACAACGCCGAGCAAGCCGCCGCGGCATACCAGTCGATGCTCGATTGGTTCGGCCAACACCTCGCCGCGTAGGACGGGCGTTCCGGTTCTACCGAGCCGCCGCAAGCCCGTCGAGTGTCGCGTTGAACGCCAGCTTCCAACGGCGATCGATCGACGCCTTCGACGTGCCCAGCCAGCCGGCCGCCTCCTGCGCGGCGAGGCCCTGCGCCAGCGCCAGCAGCACGTGGGCGATGTCGGTCTCGTTGCCCGCGACGACCCCCGCGTCGAGGCACCGCCGAACACGGGCGACGATGAACCGACGCACGGAGCCCGTGGCGATGAGGTCGTCGGGACCGGGATCGAAGTCGGCGAACGGCCGGGCGAACATCACCTCGGCCAACACCGGGTTGGCGACAACGAACGAGCGGATGATCCCGAACACGCGCACCAGGTCGGCCCGTGGATCATCGGTGCCATCCAATTGGTCCAGCCGGTGCCCGAGTTGCCGAAAGCCCTCGAAGAACACTTCGCGGACCAGGCCTGCCTTGTCGCCGAACAGCTCGTACACCGCAGGGATCGATGTCGATGCGCCGCGAGCGACGCGCCGGGTCGTGAAGCCGGCCACGCCATCCTCTGCCAACATCGCAACGGCGACGAGCAGCACCTTGTCGCGCAACGCTGGTGTGCGTTGTTTCACCCGTGGCATGGTGGCAATCCGTCGATGTCGGCCTACTGCTGTGGCTGTCGAAAGGCGGCAACGTCGGTGTCGATCGCCGCACGAATGGCGGCCAGCGTCTGCTCGCGGGCGCGCAGCTTGGTGGCCGCATGGGCGCGCATGTCGAGGCTCGCCATCCCCGTGGCGATGCCGCGCGTCACGGCGGAGACTTCCGACGGGTCGACGACGCGGTCGACGAACCCGACCTCGACGGCGTTCTGCGGCGTGAACGTCTCGGCGAGCATCATTGCTCGATTGAACGCTGCCGGTGTGAGCCGCTGCCTGGCGATCTCGATGGCAGCGCGCGGCATGGTGAGACCGATCGCCACCTCGTTTGCCGCGAACTTGTAGTTCCCTGTTGCGGTGACTCGATAGTCGCCGGACAGAAGCAGGAACGCGCCCATTGCCATTGCATGTCCGGTGCACGCGATCGCAACGGGCATCGGGAACGACAGGAGCCGCACCGCCAACTCGAAGCCAGAGCGGACCATGGCCATCGACCCATCGTCGCCGGCGCCCAGGACTGCAAGGTCGAACCCTGCCGAGAAGATCCCGGGCCGGCCGCCGAGCACGACGACCGCCTGGTCGGACTCGGCGCGATCGAGCGCAGCACCGATCTCGCCGAGCATGCTCGGCGACAGCGCGTTGACCTTGCCATCGTCCATCGTGATGGTGGCAATCGAGTCCTCGAATTGATAGCTGACAAGCGTGGTCATGGCTTCACCTGGGATGTCGCAGTTGCAGTCGAGACTAACCAGAACATTGTTCCGTAATCAAGTTCTGATTGCCGTCCTGGCCTCGTGGGTACCGTGATCAACATGACATTGCCAGAGATTATCGATCGCGCCGCATGGCACCAGGCCCGCGTTGCACTGCTCGCCGATGAGAAAGCAATGACGAAGGAGCGCGATGCGCTGAGCACCAAACGCCGCATGTTGCCGATGGTCCGCATCGACAAGCAGTACGAGTTCTCGGGCAGCGACGGCCCGGCAACATTGGCCGATCTGTTCGAGGGGCGCCGGCAGCTCATCGTGCAGCACTTCATGTTCGACCCGAGCTGGGACGACGGTTGCCCAAGTTGCACCGCGGCGTCCGACGAGCTGTCGCCCGGGCTCCTCGCCCACCTGCACGCTCGCGACACGACGCTCGCAGTCGTGTCGCGAGCCCCGCTCGAGAAGCTCGAGCGGTACAAGGCCACGCGCGGCTGGACGTATCCTTGGTACTCGTCGTACAGAAGCGACTTCAACTACGACTTCCACGTCAGCCTCGACCCGTCGGTCGCGCCGGTGGAGTTCAACTTCCGCGGCCCCGAGGAACTCGAGGCGCACGGCCTCGGGTGGATCCTCGAAAGCCCGAGCGAGCAGCCCGGCTACAGCACGTTCATCACTGCCGACGACGAGGTCTTCCACACGTACTCCGCCTTCGGCCGCGGGACGGAATGGCTCGGCGGCTCGTACGCGTTCCTCGACCTCACCGCGCTCGGCCGGCAGGAGGACTGGGAGCAGCCGAAGGGCAGGGCCGACACCGTGCGCGGAGCGATCCCCGACTTCTCATCCTGAGACGCCAGCGACCAATTCATCGATCATCTGCCGGGTGATCATCTGAGTCACGAACTCGTCGACGCGGCCGGTGTTGCGGTCCTGCTCGGCGAGTCGTGCCGGATCCAGCCACCGGCTGCAGGAGATCTCGCCGATGTGGGCCAGCTGGGCAATGACCATCGAGAAGTTGCCGGGTCGGTCGATGCACCCCGGTCCACCGGCATCGCGATACGCCCGGTACAAGTCGCAAGCCCGATCAGCCCCACCGCAGCTGTACTCGAACAGCACCAGACCAAGCTCTTGCGTGGGGTCGGCAAGCCCGCTGTTCTCCCAATCGATCACGCACAACGTGCCGGGAGGAGTGCGCAGGACGTTGTCTGCGAACAGATCGCGATGGCAGGTCTGGAGGTCGGATGGGTGTTCCAGCAAGTTCTCCAGCGCCACGATCTCGTCGCGTCGTTCGGCCAGTTGGGCTGCGAACGGCGCATCCGCAGCAGCGAGTTGACGCACCAGGTCGTCCCATCGGTCTGCGCCGATCGGGCCGGTGTACCAGGGATCGACGGGGTTGCGGCCGATGTACGTGACACGATGGATCGAGGCGACGAGGCGACCGACTGTCGCCGGATCAAGCCTGGCGTCGCGCTCGCCGAGATCGACCCAGTCGTACACGCGGACATGCGCACGCCCGACCTCGGCCACCACGTCTCCCGATCTGGTGCGCACGACTGCCGGCATCAGCACGCCGGTCGCACGAACGGCATCCTGGAACGCGGCGTCGTCATCGGCTTCGGCGACCGACGGCTGCTCGAACGGCTCCTTCACGGCGAAGGCGCCGAGCGAGGTCGTCAATCGCCACACCTGGCCGACTTCGCCCCTGGCAACCGGGCCGGTCAGGACCGGGTCGTCGCCGAGCTGGTAGATCTCAGCGATCCTCGCGGTTCCGACATCGAGCATCTGGCGGCGTTCCTCAGTCCAGGGCGGACCAGTGCTCGGCCAACAGCTCGATGCTGCGCAGCCTGGCCGACAGGTCGTAGGCGACCGACGTGACCATCACCTCGGCGGCTCCGGTGCGGGCGACGAGCTCTTCCAACTCCCGGACGACCGTCGACACCTCGCCGACGATGCGGCTGCTCGGCAGTTGGTTGGCCTGTTCGAGATCGGGATGCACCGCGGCGTCTTGCGGCGAAGGGAGGCGGATGAACTTCCCGGTTCGGCGGCCGAGGGACGTCAACCGGCCGGGGGCGGAGTGCCAGTCGGCGTCTTCCTTGGAGTCCGCGGCCAGCACGTTGGCAGTCACGATCATGTACGGCTCGTCGAGCACGACTGACGGTTGGAACGAATGGCGGTACAACTCGGTGGCCTGCATGGTGCCGCCGGTGTCGAAGTGATGGGCGAAGGCAAACGGCAACCCCAGGTGGCCGGCCAGTTGGGCGCTGTAGCCGCTGGAACCCAGCAGGAACAATGCGGGCGACGACGTGGCGACCGGCGTCGCCCGGAACTGCTCCCACAATCCCGTCGTAGTGCGCGGATCGCCGAGCAGGCCCATGAGATCGAGGAAGTCGCGCGGGAAGTCGTCCTCGCCGAGCAGCCCGGAGGTGCGCCGCAGCACGGCGGCCGTTCGTTGGTCGGTACCCGGCGCACGCCCGATCCCGAGGTCAATGCGACCCGGGTGCAATCCCTCCAGCATGGCGAACTGTTCGGCGATCGCGAGCGGGGCGTGATTGGGCAGCATCACACCGCCAGAGCCGACGCGGATGGTCGAGGTGGCGGCAGCGAGGTGGGCGATCAGGACCGCCGGCGAGGTGCACGCCACGCTCGGCATGTTGTGGTGCTCGGCGACCCAGAAGCGCGTGTAGCCGAGCTCGTCAGCGCGCCGAGCCAGCGCCGTTGTGGTCGCCAACGCTTCGCCACTCGATTGGCCGTCGTTGAGCACCGAGAGGTCGAGCACCGACCGTCGCACGGCAGCGAGTGGGCCGGCCATCAGGATCCGAGCCCGTCGCCGGCGCAGCCCGATTCCATCGCCGCGACCAGTGCAGCAAGGGTGCTGCGAAGGTTGTTGCGGGCGGTGAGAGACAACTCGTCGAACAGGCGGCTGATCTCCGCCAGCCTCGGCCCCAGCGACTCGTCGGCGGCGGCCTGACCTTCGGCGGTCAGTTCCAGCAACGTGGCCCGCCGGTCGCTCGGATGCGCGACGCGCCGCAACAGGCCTTCGCCTTCCAGCGAGTCGGCGACCGCTGTGAGGTTGCGGGCGCTGAGGCCGAGACCGTCGGCCAAGGTCTTCATCTTGGCCGGACCCTGGCAGTGCAGAGCCTCGAGCACCCGCAGCCTCGGAAAGGTCAGCCCTCCGGCAGGTCGAGCGTCGACCCACTTCAAGAACGAGTGTGCAAAGCAGGCAGACAGCTCCAGCAGCTCCCGATGCGGGATGTCGAGCGCGGCGTCGGGATTGCCGGAGATCACGACATCGGTGTTCATCCCGCAAGGGTACCGGATGCACGAACCGCAGAGATTGTGTTGTCAGTAATAATTACTACTGGTATTATTACGCCATTCTGTTTCTCTCCAGGAGGTTCCCGTCATGCTTGCAACACTCCCCCTCACCACCGGCACGTGGGCGTTCGATCCCAGCCACTCCGGCGTGCACTTCAAGGTTCGGCACCTCGGCCTGACCAACGTGCACGGCCGGTTCAACGGCGTCGATGCCTGGCTCGCAGTTGGCGACGACCTGGCCGGCACCAGCTTCGGTGCGACGATCGACATCGCTTCGATCGACACCAACAACGCCGACCGCGACGCTCACCTGCTGTCCACCGATTTCTTCTCGGCCGATGCTCACCCGACGATGACCTTCACGTCGACGGCGATCCGCGAGGCCGGCAGCGACGAGTACGAAGCCGACGGCGACCTGACGATCAACGGCGTGACCAAGCCCGTGACGCTGGCAGTCGAGTTCACCGGCGCCGCAGACCATCCCGGTGACGGCAAGCTGCACAGCGGCTTCATCGCCACTGCCAGGATCCAGCGCGACGACTTCGGCATCGACTTCAACATGCCGTTGGGCATCGACAAGTTCGCGCTCGGCAAGAAGATCGACGTCGAGATCGACGTGCAGTTCACCGCACCACAGGCCTGACAAGCGGCCTGCGCGCGACTCGATCCGGTCCATGATTTCGACTCCATCGGTGCGGCCCTCATCGACATGGACGCGGTTCCGGCCGATTGCTTCGCCGAGGTGCAGGTGCCCGTCCTGGTGCGCAACGGCGACGATCGGGGTGGCGACGCAGCCGCGCTCGCCGCGCTGATACCGGGCGCAGTCGCCGTCGTCACCGGTTCGGCCGACCACAACATGGCGTCGAGCGACCACGACTTCCAAACCGCCCTGGTGTCGTGCCTCCAACGACAGTGGCCGACGACGTAGGGAACGTTTGTCCGATCCCTGGATGGGGTAAGAACGGGCATGACTCAAGTGCTGATCGCGGTCGACGACTCGGAATCATCCATCAAGACGGCCCGTATCGCCTACGCGCTGTTCGGCGACAGCGCTACCTACACGGTCGTCAACGTCGCCGACCAGTCACCCATGATGTGGGGTGGCGATGCCTTGGTCTGGGGAATCGGCTACCCCATCGTGATGGCACCATCGGGAAGTGTCGCAGTCGCGTCGAGTGGTAGCGCACCGACCACCGATGCCGAAGCAGCGGAGGCGGATCACGCGCCGATCGATGCTGCCATCCAGGTCGCCCGAGATGTCGCCAACGAGGCGCATCTCCCGAACCCACAGGTCGTCGGCGAAGTCGGGGATCCGGCCACCGCGATCCTCAACGCTGCGCACCACCACGAGGCCGATGTCATCGTGATCGGCTCGCACGAGCGAAGCTGGTTCAGCAAGCTGTTGGTCCCGTCGGTCGCCGGCGCGGTCATGCGCGAAGCCGACATCCCCGTCCTCATCGCCCGCTGACCACCGCTCCAGTGTGAGCCCGTCCGGGCGCCCGGCGACGACACCCGGCTCACACCGCTCCGTTGACCGGCCTGGTGTGAGCCCGTTCACGCGCCCTCAGTCCGGATCGGGCTCACGCACCCGAACTCCTGGTGTGAGTGAGTCCTCACTCATGTAGTCTGCACGGCATGCCGAGCCCCGAACACGCACCACTCGAGGCGGCAAGGAAGTGCCGCGCGGCACCCCTGCCGCCGACGGAGCGCCGCGCTGCAATCGTGGCTGCAACGCTGCCGCTGCTGCTCGCCCACGGCTCGGCCGTCACGACCCGACAGATCGCCGAGGCCGCAGGAATCGCCGAGGGCACGATCTTTCGAGCCTTCCCCGACATCGAGTCGTTGCTGCAGGCGACGGTCGATGCCGCCTACGACCCGGCGCAGGTCGCCAAGGAACTGGAAGCGATCGGCGGCTCGGGTTCGCTCGAACGCCGGCTCGTGCAGGCGGTGCGCATCCTGCAGGCCCGCCTGACCAGCATGTGGCAGCTGATGTCGATCACCGGGGTGCCGAAACCCGCCGCACGCGGCAACACGGCCGACCGCCCCGATGTCGCTGCCCTGATCGCCATCTTCGAGCCCGATCGCCACCGGTTGCGGCGCAGTCCGGCGGCCGCTGCGCAGCTGCTGCGCGGCCTCACGCTGGCCGGTACCCATCCGGCCCTGATTGCCGACGGTGCGGCGATGCCGCCGGAGGAGATCGTGTCGCTGCTGCTCGATGGCATGCGCAACCGCACACGTCAGGCGGTGTCGGGCTGATGCTGATCCGACTGCTGCGCACCTATCTGCGCAACTACAAGCCGCAACTCGTCGCCGTGCTGGTGCTGCAGGCGGCGCAGACCATTGCCGCGCTCTACCTGCCGAGCCTGAACGCCGACATCATCGACAAGGGTGTCGCCCGTGGCGACACCGGCTACATCTGGTCGACGGGCGGCATGATGCTGGTGATCACGCTGCTGCAGATCGTCTGCGCGGCGACCGCGGTCTACTTCGGCGCCAAGGCCGCGATGGGATTCGGTCGAGATGTGCGTAGCGGAATCTTCCATCGGGTGTCCGACTTCTCCGCGAGGGAGATGGGTCAGTTCGGGGCACCATCGCTGATCACCCGGATCACCAACGACGTGCAGCAGGTGCAGATGTTGGTGCTGATGACGTGCACCCTGCTGGTCGCAGCGCCGATCACCGCCGTCGGCGGTGTCGTGATGGCTATCCGCGAGGATGGCGGTCTCTCGTGGATCCTCACGGTCAGCATTCCTGTGCTGGTGATCTGCATCCTCACTGTGGTGTCGCGCATGGTCCCCCAGTTCCGCAAGATGCAGGAGCGCATCGACACCGTCAACCGCGTGCTGCGCGAACAGATCACCGGCATTCGCGTGGTTCGCGCGTTCGTGCGCGAGCCCGCCGAGGCCGAACGGTTCGGCGATGTCAACGCCGACCTCACCGACACTGCCCTGCGCGCCGGGCGGTTGCAGGCGTTCTTCTTCCCCATCGTGATCCTGGTCCTCAACTCGTCGAGTGTCGCCGTGCTGTGGTTCGGCTCCGGTCGGATCGACAAGGGCCAGATGCAGATCGGCGCACTCATCGCCTTCCTCAGCTACCTGGCCCAGATCATCATGGCGGTGATGATGGCCACGTTCATGGTCATCCTGGTGCCACGCGCGGCCGTGTGCGCAGAGCGAATCGTCGAGGTGCTCGATACCCCGTCATCGGTCGTGCGCGCCGAGGTGCCGGTCACTGAATTGCACACGGCCGGCAGGCTCGAACTGCGCAACGTCGGCTTCCACTACCCGGGCGCCGAGGCCCCAGTGCTGACGAACGTGTCGATGGTCGCCGAGCCGGGTCAGGTCACCGCCGTCATCGGCAGCACCGGGTCGGGCAAGACCACGCTGCTCAGCCTGATCCCGCGCCTGTTCGACGCGACGTCTGGCGCGGTGCTGGTCGACGGTGTCGATGTGCGTGACCTCGATCCACACACCCTGTGGGGGCGCATCGGGCTCGTCCCGCAGAAGCCGTACCTGTTCTCCGGCACGGTGGCCAGCAACCTGCGGTTCGCCGATCCGCTTGCCACCGACGAGCAACTCTGGGCCGCACTCGAGATTGCCCAGGCCACCGATTTCGTCCGGGCCATGCCGGGCGGGCTCGAGGCAACCATCGCTCAGGGTGGCTCGAACGTGTCGGGCGGGCAGCGCCAACGACTGGCAATTGCCCGGGCACTGGTGCGCCAGCCGGAGATCTACCTGTTCGACGATTCGTTCTCCGCACTCGATCTCGCCACCGACGCCCGGTTGCGCGCTGCACTGGCTCCACACACGGCGGACGCAACCGTCATCATCGTCGCCCAGCGAGTGTCGACGATCATCCACGCCGACCAGATCCTGGTCCTGGAAGACGGCGAGTCTGTCGGTCTCGGCACGCATGCCGAGCTGCTGCAGACATGCGAGACGTATCGCGAGATCGTCGAGTCGCAGATGACCGCTGAGGAGGCCGCGTGAGCACCGACGCCACCGATCGGCGAACCGCCGAGCCGCCCGACGACGAGCGAGTCGTTCGCCCACCCGAAGCACGGCCTGCAGCGTCGCCCGGCCCGATGCGCGCGATCGGCATGCCGGCCGAGAAGTCGAAGGACTTCGGTGGCTCCACCAAGCGCCTGCTGGAACGCATGCGTGTCGAGCAGGCCCGCGCCATCGCCGTGCTGTGCTTCGCGCTGGTCAGCGTGACATTGACGGTGCTGGGACCGAAGATCCTCGGCCACGGGACCGACCTCATCTTCAACGCACTCCGCCGTCGCCAACGCATCGACTTCCCGGCTCTACGCGACGTGCTGGTCACGGTGCTGAGCCTCTATGTCTGCGCCGCCGGGCTGTCGTACCTGCAGTCGTACACACTGGCCGGCGTCGTGCAGCGAACCGTGTATCGCCTGCGCTCCGATGTCGAAGACAAGCTCAGCCGCCTGCCCCTCAGCTACGTCGACGCCCAGGCCCGCGGCGATCTGCTGAGCAGGGTGACGAACGACATCGACAACATCTCGCAGAGCCTGCAGCAGACACTCAGCCAGCTGCTCACGTCGGTGCTGTCGCTGATCGGGGTGCTGACGATGATGTTCGTGATCTCGCCCGTGCTTGCGCTCGTGGCAGCCGTCACCATCCCGACGTCGCTGGGGATCATCCGGTTCGTCACGTCGCATTCCAAGAAGCGCTTCGTCGCCCAGTGGCGCCACACCGGCACCTTGAACGCGCAGATCGAGGAGGCGTTCACCGGGCACGCGCTCGTCAAGGTCTTCGGCCAGCAACACGACGTCGAGGAACGATTCGGAAAGAAGAACGAGGAGCTGTACACGGCCAGCTTCGGCGCCCAGTTCATCTCCGGGGTCATCCAGCCGGCGATGATGTTCCTCGGCAACCTCAACTACGTGGCCATCGCGGTCATCGGTGGACTGCGTGTGTCGTCGGGCTCACTGAGCCTCGGCGACGTGCAGGCGTTCATCCAGTACTCGCGCCAGTTCACACAGCCGATGACGCAACTCGCATCGATGGCCAACGTGCTGCAATCCGGCGTGGCGTCGGCCGAGCGGGTGTTCGAACTGCTCGATGCCGAGGAGCAGAGCGAGGACCCGGAGGTGCCGGTCGTCGAGCTCGACCCGCGCGGCAGGGTCGAGTTCGAGCACGTGGCGTTCTCGTACGACCCGGAGAATCCGTTGATCACCGACCTGTCGTTCGTCGCCGAGCCCGGCCAGACGATCGCCATTGTCGGGCCCACCGGCGCCGGCAAGACGACGCTCGTCAACTTGATCATGCGGTTCTACGAGCTTGACGGCGGGCACATCACGCTCGACGGCCACGACATCGCCGAGATGACACGTCACGACCTGCGGGCCAACGTCGGCATGGTGCTGCAGGACACATGGCTGTTCAGCGGGACGATCCGCGACAACATCACCTACGGCAACCTCGAGAGCAACGAGGACCAGTTCCACGACGCGGTCCGCGCCACATACGTCGACCGCTTCGTGCACTCACTGCCCGACGGCTACGACACCTTGATCGACGACGAGGGCGGCACGGTGAGTGCCGGCGAGAAGCAGTTGCTCACCATCGCTCGCGCGTTCTTGGCCGACCCGGCCATCTTGATCCTCGACGAGGCAACCAGCTCGGTCGACACGCGGACCGAGGTGCTGATCCAAAAGGCGATGGCTGCACTGCGTTCGCAGCGCACCAGCTTCGTGATCGCCCACCGGCTGTCGACCATCCGCGACGCCGATCTCATTCTGGTGATGAACTCCGGCAGCATCGTGGAGCAGGGCACCCACGAGGAACTGCTGCGCCGCCACGGCGCGTACTTCGACCTCTACAACGCCCAGTTCGCCGCACCCGCCACCGAAGTGCCCTAAACCCGCGCCCTGCGGGCAACGAGGATTGGCGGGTCGTGGGCGCGGATCGGCGGGACGGGCCCGACGAAGCGCTCGATCTCGACGCGGGCCTGCTGGCCGGCGCATCCCTGCGACAGCTGTGACGTCGGCCGGTCCTCGGTGACGGCGTTGGGGTTGCCGTGCACGCACAACGTGGTGCCGTCGTCCAACTCCAACGGGTCGTACCATGCGCCGGTCGCCAGCTGGGCGACGCCGGGTCGCACCGCGGTGGAATGCACCGCGCCCGCCAGGCAGGCGCCGCGGCTGTTGAAGATCCTGACGATGTCGCCGTCGTCGATGCCGCGGGCCAGTGCATCCACGGGATTGATGAGGATGGGTTCACGCCCGCCGACCTTGCTGGCCAGGCTGGCCGCGCCGACATCCATCTGGCCATGGAGTCGCGTCGACGGCTGGTTGGCGATGAGGTGCATCGGGAACGAGCCCTGCTGGCCGTCGTCGGGCTCGATCCACACCGGGTGACCGGGGCAGTCGTCGTACCCGAACCCGGCGATGACCTCCGAGGCGAGCTCGATCCGCCCGCTCGGTGTGTGCAGCGGGAACTGTTCCGGGTCACTGCGGAAGCGCTCGAACATGGTGCGGTGCTCCTCGGCGAACGGCAACTCGATCCCACCCTCGACCCAGAACTGCTCGAACGGCGGGACCACGTCGCCGACCTTCTCGCGCCAGTTGCCGTAGATCACCTCCAGCCACTTCCGCGCCGACCTGCCTTCGGTGAACGCCTCGGCGACTCCCAGTTGCTGAGCGATGAGGTGGAAGATCTCGTAGTCGTCGAGTGCTTCGCCCGGCGCCGACATTGCGCGATGCATGGCGATGAGGTGCGTGTCGCGTCGGCCTCCCCCGAGGTCTTCGCGTTCGATCGGAATGCTCGTCGGCAACACGATGTCGGCATGGCGGGCCATCGACGTCCAGTACGGCTCGTTGACGACGACCGTGTCGGTCGTTCCGAGCGCACGACGCAGGCGATCGAGGTCTTGGTGGTGATGGAACGGGTTGCCGCCCGCCCAGTAGACGAGACGGATGTCGGGATAGGTGTACGTCCCGCCGTCGTAGGCGAACGGCGCACCGGGTGACAGCAACATGTCGGTGATGCGAGCCACGGGGATGAAGGCGCGGACCTTGTTGGCACCCTTGGAGAAGTGCGGCAGGCCGATCGACGGGCCGGTCGAACCGACGTCGCCCATCGACCCGTAGCCATGGCCGAAACCGCCACCGGGCAGCCCGATCTGACCGAGCAGGGCGGCGAGCGCGAGCCCGGCCCACACCGGCTGCTCGCCATGCGGGATGCGCTGCAGCGACCACGTCACCGTCACCAGCGTGCGGACCGACGCCATCTTGCGGGCGAGTTGGCGGATGTCGTCGGCGGCGATCTCGCTTCGAACGCTGGCCCATTCCGGATCCTTCGGCACGCCGTCGCCGGTGCCGAGCACATACGCCTCGAAGGTGTCGGCGCCGACCGTGTATCGCTCGAGGAACTCGCGGTTGGCCAGGTTCTCGACGAGCAGGGTGTGGGCGAGGGCGAGCATCAGCGCCACGTCGGTGCCTGGCACCACCGGGTACCAGGTCGACGGGATGCTGGCAGGGAGGTCGTTGCGGACCGGGCTGACGAGGGCGAACTCCACACCCCGCGCCGCGGCACGGTCGAGATAGTCCTGCGTGCGGTGCTGTGTCATGCCACCGGGGGTCACGAACACGTTCTTGGCCGGGATGCCGCCGAACGCCACGACGAGGTCGCTGTGCTCGACGATGGTCGGCCACGACGTCGGCCGGCGCATGACCTCCTCCGCACTGCCGACGAGGTGCGGCAACAGCACGACCGACGTGCCGTTGCTGTACGAGTTGATCGAGCGCGTGTACCCGCCGATCAGGTTCAACAACCGCTGCAGTTGGGTCTGCGCGTTGTGGAAGATCCCGGCGCTGGCCCAGCCGTACGAACCACCGAAGATGCTCTCGTTGCCGTGACGGGTGCGGACCCGGTTCAGTTCGTTGGCCACCGCCTCGGCTGCCTCACCCCAGCTGACCTCGACGAACTCGTCGCGACCGCGAAGGTCGCTCGGCCCGGGACCGTGTTCGAGCCAGCCGCGACGGATCGCTGGATGCAGGACCCGTGTGCGATGGCGTGCCGCCCCGGCCACCCCGGCCAGCAGCGGCGACGGATCGGGATCGGCGGGATGCGGGATGACCTCGACGATCTCGTCGTCCACGACACGCACGCCGTACGCGCCCCAGTGCGATGTGGTCGGTGTCACCATCGTCATGGCTTCATGTTTCCACAACAGGCAAGCCGGTGGTCCGCGCAAATTCGCACGGATCCGCTGTGATCGTACGATTCGTCCGTGAACCACGTGAAGCGCGGTGTCGGTAGGCGGGAATACCTTGCGTTGGTGACAGCGCTGCTCCAGCGTGCCCGCCTTGCGGACCCAGACGGAGGGCAGTGGGAGGCGGCGGACTTCCAGTGGTGGTGGCGACGCGATCAACACCACGAACCAAGCCGCGCCACGTTCTGGATCGAACCGGCCTCACCACATGACGCTGCGCAACGGCCCGGCGGTGGCCGACCGGCTGCGTGAGTCTTCGTTGTACCGCCCCGAGCTCGACGTCTACGTCGAGGTGGATCCGGACGGCGATGCGGCAGTTGCCGCCTACGGCCTGTTCTGGGCCGACCCGATCACGGGAGTCGGCCTCGTCGAGCCGATGCGAACCGAAGATGCCCACCAGAACCAGCGTCTCGGCAAACACGTGCTGACCGCCGGAGTCGACCTGCTGGCGGCCTGCGGCTGCACCAGGATCAAGGTCAGCTACCTGGAAGGCAACGACGCGGCCCGACGCGTGTACGTCAACAGCGGCTTCGAGCCGCGATCACCGAGCCGCGCCTACCGGCTGCCTGACGCAGTCTGACCACCCGCCCGGGGAATTTTCGACACCCGGCCATCCGGTTCGGTGGTCGGCGACGAACACCCGACTGATGAACATCGCACGACCCCTCAGGATCACCGCAGCGGGCGCACTCCTCGTCGGCGGATTGGTGCACCTGCAGTTGTACTTCGACGGCTACCGCTCGATCGACACGATCGGGCCGAGCTTCCTCCTCAACGCGATTGCGTCGGGTGCGGTCGCCGCGGCGGTCGCCGTTCGCAAGGAACGGCTCGTCAGGCTGGCGGGGATCGGCGTTGCCGCCGGCACGCTCGTCGCCTTCGCGCTGAGCCGTCGGGGCGACGGCCTGTTCGACTTCCGCGAGCAAGGCCTGGCGCCCTCGCCTCAAGCAGTGCTGGCATTGGTCGTCGAGATCGTGGCGATCGTCGCGCTGGCCGTGTCGTTCGCCCCGTCCATCGAAGACGGCAGCGAACCGCGACCGCTGGCCCTCGGCCTCTCGGTGGCAATGGCCGGCGTCGCCTTGATCGGCCTCGGCACGTACTGGGCGAACCACCACGACTCAATCGCGTTCGCGACGGGCAACGGCGTGCAGATCAGCGACTTCTCGTTCGAGCCCGCAGCGCTCACCGTCGCGAGAGGCAGCACGGTCGAGTGGACCAACCGAGATCCGTTCGATCACAGCGTGGTCGCGACAGATGTCAGCTTTCACAGCGACAACATCGCCCAGGGTCAGACGTTCTCGCACACCTTCGACATCGCCGGCCAGTTCTCATTCGTCTGTGGGATCCACCCTCAGATGAAAGGGACCATCACGGTCACGGGCTGACCCACGGCCGGCCTCATGGGCCGAACTCGACCCAGACGACCTTTCCATCACCGACGATCTCCGTGCCCCACCGTTGAGCCAGCACGCCGATCAACAGCAGACCGCGGCCCGACATCGTCGCCGGTAACGGTGCACGCACTCGTGGCAACTTCGTGCTCGCATCACGCACGGCGAGTCGGACGGACCCGCCGCGCGACGACATCGAGACGATGAAGTCAGACCGTGCATGCATGATCGCGTTGGTCGCCAGTTCGCTGACCACGATCGAGGCGTTCTCGAGATACCGGTCCTGGCCCCACCGCAGCAGGGTGTCGACAACGAACTGGCGCACCGCGCCGAGCTCCGCTGCCTCGCCACGGAACGAGCGTGCCGCCTCGGCTCGCTGATCATCACCGGACTGCGTTGCCATCGGAACGCCACCGACGACTGCGGAATGGCAATGGCACAGGTGCCGGAACGAGTCCTCGTGATCGTCGCCAACGACGGATTGCGCCGGGTACGCGCAGAACAGCGAGAACGCGACGTCGCGACCGAGCTCGTTCCACAGTGCTTCAAGCTCGACGGCTGCCGCCACGTGGCCTGCATCCCACAACAGCGCCACGATCTCTCCGTACACCCTGACACGACCATCCGATCCGCCCGCTCGGCGAACGAGTTCGCCGACCTCCGCATTGAACGCCCGCGCATCCGGCCAACCATCCACCATGAACCGAGACATCGCCTCGGCAGGATCGATCATCACCAGCTGCCCGGTCGATCGAGCTTCGGCGACATCGATGCCTGCGCGACCCAACGATGTCTCGAACTCCTCGACATGGGGTGCTGTCGCAACGGCAACAACGTGCTCGTGAGCGGTCAGCCCATCGAACAGGTACCGCGCGACCGTGCGTACGAGTTGCGTGTCGTCCTCGTAGAACAGGACGACGTGTTCGCGGGGTTCGACCCGCGCCCTCGTCTCGACCGTCATGTGTGCTCTCCGTGTTGGTTTCCTCAGCCAGTGTCGTTGGCCGACGTACGAACGTCAAGCACGCAGAAGTCATGGTTTGGAACCGGACGGTCGATCAGCTCATCGCGTAACCTCTCCGCCCTTGGGAAGATCACCGTTGGGGGGATGACCGTGCCGGAGACCATTGCAGCGCAGTTCGAGGTGCTCGACGACCGGTTCGCCGGTTGCCGCGGTGACTCCAGGATCGAGCGGCTCTACGACGGCTGTCGTTGGGCCGAGGGCCCGGTGTATGTGCCGGCTGGGAGGTATGTCCTGTGGAGCGACATCCCCAACGACCGCATGCTGCGGTGGGACGAGATGACCGGCAGCGTCGGAGTGTTCCGCGAGCCGGCGGGCTACTCGAATGGCAACACCCTCGATCGCGAAGGGCGGCTGGTCACCTGCGAGCACGGCAACCGGCGGGTCAGCCGCACCGAGCACGACGGCTCGATCAGCGTGCTTGCCTCGCACTTCGACGGCAAGCGGCTCAACAGCCCCAACGATGTGATCGTGCGGTCAGATGGATCGATCTGGTTCACAGACCCGGCCTACGGCATCGACAGCGACTACGAAGGCCACCGTGCGATCAGCGAGATCGGCGCATGCAACGTGTACCGGATCGATCCGGCGACTGGCGATGTTGCCGTCGTTGCCGACGACTTCGACCGACCGAACGGTCTCGCGTTCTCGCTCGACGAATCGCGTCTCTACATCGCTGACACCCTGCGGAACCACATCCGCGTGTTCCATGCGGGTGACGGCGCAGGGCCGCTCGGCGCCAGTGAGGTGTTCGCCGAGTGCACGGCCGGCCACTTCGACGGCTTTCGCCTCGACGACACGGGGCGGCTGTGGGCCGGGGTCGGCGATGGTGTGCACTGCTTCGACCCGGATGGCACGCTGATCGGCAAGCTGCACCTTCCGGAGGACGCCGCCAACCTCACCTTCGGCGGCTTGGCTCGCAACCGCCTGTTCATCACCGCCACGACGTCGCTCTACTCGATCCGGATCAACGTCAACGGCGCGGCCCGCTACCTCCGGTCGTCCTGACCGCGCACCACTACCACCGGCACGACACAGTGATCCAACACGCTGTTGACGGTCGAACCGAACAGTCCGGCGACGACCGCACCGCGGCCACGGGATCCGAGCACGAGCAGATCTCCGTCGCGCACAGCTTGTAGCAGCGCCCACACCGGGCTGCCTTCGACGAGCTCACGGGTCACGTCGACACCACAGTGCATCCGAGCAACGGCAACGGCTCGATCGACGACCGTGGCAGCGTCGACCATCGTCAGATCACGTGCCTGCGACGAGCCCGCGTCGTTCGCCACGTATGGATACGACCAACTGTGCACGACCACCAACGGCGCGCCGTGGCGATCGGCTTCGTCACCGGCCCACCGCAGCGCCATCTCCGAGGCGGTCGACCCGTCGACGCCGACGACGATTCGATCGGGATGGCCCCGACTCACCGGACCGCGTACGACCACGACCGGGCACGGGCTGTGCCGAACGACGTAGTGCGCGGTGTTGCCGAGCCAGAACGCCGGCCCGCGCTCGTGGCCACTGGCACCGACGACGATGAGATCATCGGGATTGGCGTCGTGAACCAAGTCGAACCCAGGTGGGCCGGCCGTCGCCTCCGTCGTGATCTCCAACCCCGGGTGCGCGTTCACGGCGAAGCCCTTGATCTCCACGAGACCGCTCTCGGTGGCGGCCAGCAGCGACGCATACGCCTCGGTCGCGGTCCAGCCGAACACGACGTCGCCCGCGTAGCGGATCTGATAGCACGACAGGATCTTCAGTCGGGCGCCACGCGCGGCGGCCTCGTCGGCTGCCCACATCACTGCTTCGGAAGAAGGCCCGCTGCCGTTGTACCCGACGGTGATCTGCTTGGTCATGACCACATGATCTCCCCGGCCGAGCACCGTCAGTAGGGCCTTGTGTCACGGATCGCTAGATGAAGCCGAGTCGTCCTGCCGCGGCACGCAGGTGATCGCGATGATCGGGGTGGGCGATCGCGATCAGCGCAGCGGCGCGTTCGCGAATGGACCGACCACGCAGCTCGGCAACACCCCACTCGGTGACCACTTTGTCGACGGTGTTCTTCAACGTCGTGACCACATCGCCTGCCGCGAGCTGCGGCACGATCTTGGAGATCGTGCCCTCCTTCGCAGTGGAGTGCAGCACGACGAAACCCTGACCGCCGGTGGAGTACATCGCACCGCGCGCGAAGTCGGCCTGCCCACCGCTGGACGAGTAGTACGTCCCTGCGACGGTTTCGGAGGCGCATTGCCCGATGAGGTCGACGGCGATGGTGGCGTTGATCGAGACGAACGTGGATTCCTGGGCGATCACACGCGGATCGTTGACATACCGCACCGGCCACAGTTCGAGGGCTGTGTTCTCGTGCAGGAAGTCGTACAGCCGTTGCGTACCCAACGCGAACGTGCCGACGGTCTTGGTGCGATTCAACTGCTTGGCAACCCCCGTGACGACGCCCCGCTCGACCAACTCCATCACACCGTCGGAGATCAATTCGGTGTGGATGCCGAGATCGCGATGGTCGACGAGCGACGACAGGATCGCGTTCGGAATCCCGCCGATCCCGACCTGGATCGTTGCGCCGTTCGAGATGCGCTCGGCAATGAGCGCGGCGATCTGGAGGTCGGCCGGACCAACGAGCGCAGGTGCGACCTCGAGCAGTGGATAGTCGGCCTCGGTCCATCCCACGACCTGGCTGACGTGCACCTGGTTGCGACCGAACGTGCGCGGCATCTGCTTGTTCGCCTCGAGGAAGAATCGCGCCCGACCGATGAACGAGGCGACGTAGTCGGCGTTCAGACCGAGGCTGAAGTAGCCGTGCCGGTCGGGAGGCGACGCCGCGGCAAGCAGCAGTGGATCGCTGGTCGCGCCCTTCAAGATGGCGCGCATCTCCGAGAAGTTGTTCGGAACGAGATCGATGGTGTTGGCCTGATAGCAGGGCCGAGTGATGTGCGAGAGGAAGTACGACACGTGACGCAGCCGATCGCCGTAGGCGCCGTGCAAGTACGGACGATCGCGCAGCACGTGCATCTGGTGCACTCGCACCCCCGACAGGTGCGCGGCTTCGCGTTCGATCGCATCGAGCAACGTGACCGGCTCGCCGTTGGCCAGCGGGATGATGATGTCGCTTCCCGGGCCAAGGTGATCCAACACTGCTTCGGGGGGTGACGAAGTGACCAGGGGACGAAGGCTCGTTGACCTCACGTCGTCTCGTGTCGTTGCGGTTGCATCATGACGTCCATTCTGTCGCATGTCGCACCGGGACTATTGATGGCCGAAGGTCCCGTCGGTGGGTGACCCACTGCTCTGTATGCAGATTGTCGATCTTCGTATGGTCATGTTCAAGAAGTTGGACACGTACACGGAGGTAACACAATGAACACGGCAGTACTCGAACGACCAGAAGCCGAGCAGGTAACGCCGGCACCCGTCGTCACATTGAAGCGTCGAACCATTGACAGCGTCCTGATCAGCATCGGCGTCGTCGCCGCTGTGGTCTTCGCCATCGCCGGCGCACTGCTCACCTGGGGCCACAACTTCGCCGCCAACTACGTCGGCGACGAACTGTCCTCGCAACACATCAGCTTCCCCTCGGCCGACGCGCTGATCAAGGGCGAGCGCGCCGACCTGGTGAAGTTCGCAGACCACAAGGTCGACACCGGAAAAGAAGCAGAAGGCTACGCCAGCTACATCGACGGTCACCTGCAAGCCATCGCCGCCGGCGCGACGTATGCAGACCTCGGCGCACCCGAGAGCGCAGCGAAGGCTGACGTCAAGGCCGCAGTCGACGCCGGCAAGCCGCAGGCAACGATCGACGAACTGCAAGCCAAGGCAGACGGCTTCACCAACCAGCGCAACACCCTCTTCAAGGGCGAGACGCTGCGTGGCCTGCTCCTGTCGGCCTACGCCTGGTCCACCGTCGGAATGATCGCCGGAATCGCAGCGATTGGCGCCTTCATCGCCGCCGGCCTGATGGCAATCCTCTCAGTGCTGGGAATCTTCCACCACCGCAAGACCCCCAAGACCGCCTGAGCCCTCCGCAGAGCGGAACGACAAGTGCCCGGCCGCCGGCCGGGCACTTTCGCGTTCGCCGCTCAGGTCCCGTCGGGACATTTCGGGGTTACGGTGATGTCAGTGCCGTCCGATGAATCTCAGGTGCCATCGGTGCCGTTCGATCCCTCGAGGTGGGCTGAGCTCGTCGCGGCGATCGCCGACGGCGAGCCCCACGCCGTCGAGGAAGTGTTCGCCGAGATGCAACCACGGCTAATGCGATTCCTGCGCTCGCAAGAGCCCCGCGCCGCCGACGATCTGGCGGCGGAGGTCTGGCTGGCTGTCGCCGGTGGGATCTCGCGCTTCGACGGCGACTGGTCCGACTTCCGCGCATGGGTGTTCTCGATCGCTCGGCGACGACTGGCCGACCATCGCCGAACCGCGGTCCGCCGACGTACCGACGTCGTCGATGTGCAGACCTTCGCGCGTCACCAGGCCGACGACGCCCCGGAGGACGAAGCACTGGACAAGATGTCGGGCCAGCAGGCAGCAGCACTGATCACCTCGATCCTCAGCGGCGACCAGGCCGAGGTGCTGCTGCTGCGCGTGCTGGCTGATCTCGACGTCGATCAGGTTGCGGCGATCATGCAACGATCGCCGAACTGGGTCAGGGTGACCCAACATCGCGCCGTGCGAACCCTGGCCAAGCGGCTCGGACCGAAGATCGTTGTAATGCGATGAGCGGCTGGGACGATCTGCACGGTGTGACACCACCGCGGATCTCGCCTGAAGACGCCGAACGGCTGCTCAGCGGCACGTCCGGCGCCCATGGGAGCCACGAATTCGCCGAGATCACTGCAGTGTTCGGGGCCCTCCGTGGGCCCGCCGAACCTGCGGAACTCGAAGGCGTGCACGCAGCGCTCGCTGCGTTCGGGGCAGCGGTGGTCACCACGCAACTCGATCCCTCGACTGCAAGGACACGACCGATGATTCGCAAGCTCCTGACTGGCAAAGCAATCGCAACGATCGGCGTCGTCACGCTGATCTCCGCAGGCGCTGCCGCTGCCGCCGGCGTCGTACCGACCCCGTTCTCGGCGCCGAGGCCGTCGGTGTCGACCGAGCACAAGGCCGACGACACCGACGAGACGCTCGCCGACGACACCACGTCGAGCTCCGAGGTCGCGACCACCGAATCGCCCGAATCGACCGAGGTCGCCGCCGCCAAGGCTGCTGTCGCAGCTGACGCCGCCGAGACAACGGACAGCACCGACGGCCAGGGTCCGGATGTGAACGGTCCGGCGAAGTTCGGGCTGTGCACCGCCTACGCGGCTCGCACCAAGCACGACGACACGACCACCACGACGGAAGCTGCGGCGACTCCGCCGGCCGAGCCGGTCGTGACCACCGCTGACGGCGATCTGCCGGTGCCATTCCAGGCGTTGAGCGACGCCGCCGACGCTGCCGGCCAGAGCGTGGCCGAATTCTGCGCCGACGCGGTGCCCGGCGGATCTGCCGACGCACCGGGCAAGTCGGGCGACAACCCCTCGGCAACCGCACCAGGCAAGTCGGGCGACAACCCCCCGGTGACCACCACAGGCGAGCCGGCAGCCAACCCGTCAGCCACCGCCCCGGGCAAGCCCGTCGATCCCGGTGCGGGTCACGGCAAGCCATGATCGTGTTGTCCGTTCACACCCGAGTCGACTCGTCCGACAGTCCCGCAGAACCGAGGGTCAGTCCTTCGCCGACTGCGCCTCCTGCAGCAGCGCTCGAAGCCCTCAACACGATCTTGCTGAAGAGCCCGGGCAACCCGTCGATGTGGTTGTTCAAATAGCCCGGCAAGCGCTGTCGTCAGGCGTCAGAAGGCCTGCAAGAGGCGCGTCGTCTCCGGGTCCATGAAGCCGGCGATCGTCGCTCGGGTCTCACGATCGAGCGCAGTGCGGATGCTCGTGCTGGCGGTCTCGTTCAGCACCCGCTTCATCGCGCGAACCGACAGTGCAGGCAACGCCGCGAGTTGGCGGGCGACCTGCTCGGCGGACTCGATGAGTTGCTCGTCGGGGACAACGCGCCAGGCCACCCCCAGTCGATGCAGCGTCGCCGCGTCGTAGCGCTCGCCGAGGAACAGCATCTCCCTAGCCGTGTTGAGCCCGACCAAGGCAGGGAGCAACGACGTCACCCCGCCCGTGACGAACAGGTTCAACGACACTTCCGGGAAGAAACCGCGCGCACTGGCGGCCCAGATCGGGAAGTCGCAGTTGATCGCCCATTCGAACCCTCCGCCGACCGCCCATCCGTTGATGGCGCCGACCACCGGCTTGGCACCGAAGGTGATGGCCTCGGTCGCCCGCTGGATCGCCTCGACGAGATCGCCGGCCTGCGCCTCGTTCTCGGGATGCACGTGCTCGCGGCGATCGTCGCCGGCGCAGAACGCTCGCCCCGCCCCGGTGAAGATGATGGCTGCCGTGGATTCGTCGGCGTTGGCGTCGTCGAACACCGCAGCGACATCGTCGATGAGCTGACGGTTCATCGCATTGAGTCGGTCCGGGCGATTGAGGGTGATCGTGCGCACACCGTCGCCGGCGAGATGGCTCGTCACGGTCTGGTACTGACGTCCGCTCACTGGGCTTCCCTTCGAGTGTGCAACATTCCGTCGGTCGGCTGACGGCCAGTACGCTACCCGCGATGAATCGATCGATCGATCAGTCGGGTGATCGACCGCCGATGCACGACCGGGTCAACCAGGTCGCCGTCAGCCTCTTTTCGCATCAGGGATTCGCGGCGACCGGCATTCGCGACATCGGGCGCGAGCTGGGCCTAACGTCGGCGACGCTCTACCACTACGTCGCCAACAAGGAGGAGCTGCTCGTCGGGGTGATGGAGACCTGCCTGCGCGAGTACCTGCGCGGCGGGCACGAGGCCGTCGCCTCGTCCCCCGACGCCGTGGTACAGCTGTGCCGCCTCGTGCACTTCCACGTCGCCGCGGAAAGCGTGAACCCGATGACCTCGCAGGTCACCAACCGCGAAGTGCGATCGCTGACCGGAGCGAATCGGGCGCGGATCATCGACCTCCGCGACGAGTTCGATTCGCTGTACCACGGAGTCATCGAGACCGGCACCGAGCAGGGCTCCTTCGATCTGATCGATCCTCGCGTGACCAGGTTGGTGCTCGTCGAGATGTGCAACGGGGTGGCCAACTGGTATCGCGTAGACGGCGGACTGTCGATCGTCGAGTTGCAGGAGCGCTATGCAACGCTCGCCCGTCGCGTGGTCGGCGCAGGCATCAGAAAGCGCGTCGCGATGCTTGCCGACCTGGTCCCGTCGCGGTTGGCCAGCGAGCCGGATGCGAGCGCGTGACGACGATCGACTCCCTGCTGGCGGCCCGTGCCGAGTCGCACCCGCACCAGTGCTTCCTCCGGTTTGCCGGAGCCGAGTACACGTTCGGCGAGATGCACCGGTGGTCCGAGCACCTCGCGGTCGAGCTGGCCGACCTCGGGGTGCGCCGAGGCGACCTCGTGCCGGTGATGATGCCCAACTGCCCCGAGTTCGTCGCCAGCTGGTTCGCGCTGTGCAAGCTCGGCGCTGTGGCGACGCTGATCAACACGGCGATGCGCGGACCGGCGCTGATCCACGCCTTCAACCTCAGCAACGCAACGATCGCGATCGTCGACCAGTCACTGCTGGGAACGCTGGAATCAGTTCGATCGTCGCTCCGGCACCTCGCTCGGCTTGTGGTGACGGGCGACGGCACAGCAACCAGCGAGATCTCCTTGCTCGAAACGACTGCCTTTCCGATTGCAGCAAGCGCAGAGCGCGTCGCGGTCCGCTCGGGTACCACCGTCCACGAGTTCGACCCGGCGATGGTGATGTTCACATCAGGAACGACCGGCCCGTCGAAGGGTTGCGTCCTTTCCCACCGCTACGCCATCCGCCAGGCCGAGCTGATGATCGAACATCTCGCCCTGCGTCCCGACGACGTGCTCTATTGCCCGTTCCCGCTGTTCCACCTCGACGCGACCGTGCTGACGGTGATGCCGGCCATGGTGCTGGGCGCCACCGCGGCGATCGGCCGCCGCTTCTCGGCGTCGGGGTTCTGGCCCGAGATCCGCGAGTTCGGTGCAACCGTGTTCGACTTCATGGGCGCCACGCTGACGATGCTGCACAAGGTTGCGCCAGAGGCCGACGACCTCGACAACGCGGTGCGTGTCGCGTGGGGCGTGCCGGTGCCGGAGTTCGCCGACGAGTTCGAGGCCCGCTTCGGCCTCCGCTTGATCGAGCTGTACGGCTCGACCGACGCAGGCGTGCCGATCTACCACCCCGTCGACGTGCCGCGACGAGCCGGCTCCTGCGGGCGGGTCGTCGACGCCTACGACGTTCGGTTGTTCGACGACAACGACGCCGAAGTCGCAACGGGGAGCGTCGGCGAGATCGTCGTGCGACCGAACGAGCCCTCGATCATGTCGAGCGGCTACTACGGCATGCCCGAGGCGACGGTTGCCGCGAACCGCAACCTCTGGTTCCACACCGGCGATCTCGCCCGTCGAGACGACGACGGCTACTTCTACTTCGTCGGGCGCCGCGCCGAGTCGATCCGACGACGCGGGGAGAACATCTCGGCGTTCGAGATCGAAGAGGTCGTCAAGCTGCACCCGGCCGTGCTCGACGCGGCGGCGTACGGGGTGCGCAGCGACCTCACCGACGACGACGTGATGGTCGCGGTGGTCGTGCGACCAGGCCACGCCGCCGACCCGAGGGCCTTGATCGACTTCTGCGAAGCGGGAATGGCTCGGCACATGATCCCGCGCTACATCGAGATCGTGGACCACCTTCCACGCACACCGACCGAGAAGGTCGAGAAGCGAACGCTCGTCGAACGTGGCGTCAGCTCGACGACATGGGACCGGGAGCGCGCCTGAGGACTGCGCGTTCAGGTCGAGCGACGCGTGCGTGGCCCGACGTGAGCCACCCGGCTCGGCACAGTGTGGCCGACGAACGATTCGACAAGCAGCGCGGCGACGATCAACTGCTCGACATCGATGCCGGTGTGCACACCGAGGTCGTCGAGCAACGCGACGAGCTCCTCGGTTGCGACGTTTCCCGCCGCGCCCGCGGCAAACGGAGAGCCGCCGAGACCGCCCACCGACGTGTCGAAACGGGAGGCGCCTGCCAGCAAAGCGGCATACGCGTTCAGCAAGCCGGTCCCACGCGTCTCGTGCAAGTGCAGGCCCACATCGACACCGGTGATCGCCAGCAGATCCCTCACCAGTCGCGGCGTCGCCATGCCGGTCGTGTCGGCCACGGTGATGTTGCTCGCCCCGACATCGCGCAAGCGCGCACACAACGCGGCGACGATGCCTGGCCCGATGTCGCCCTCATACGGTGAGCCGAACGCGCACGAGACCACCGCGTCGACTGGCGGGCAGCCGGGCATCGCGCAGATCGCCGCGATCTGGGCGATCGAGTCCTCGATCGACATCCGCACGTTCCGCTCGTTGTAACCGGGCGACGCAGAGATCGTCACCGTGAGCTCGTCGACGCCGCAGTCGATCGCCATTTCGGCACCGTGCACGTTGGGCACGAGCACGGCGCGCACAACGCCGGGCAGGTTGCCGACCGCTGCCACCACCTCTGCCGCACCGGCCATCGACGGCACTGCCTTCGCGCTGACAAACGCAGCGAGCTCGATGTGGGTGACACCGCTCGCGACGATTGCTTCGATCAGTTGCACGCGCTGACCGACCGCCAACGGCAACTCCGCCTGCAAGCCGTCACGCGCCCCGACATCGCGAATCAGCACGGCTGACGGGAGCACAGACACAAGAATCGAGGCTACATCACGTCGACCAGA
>JANMNE010000038.1:0-9112 GCA_031373785.1 Ilumatobacteraceae bacterium | reverse complement strand
ATCGTCGTGAGCGGCGAGGCTTTGGACGATGAGGTGAGGGAGCAGCGGCTGGACGTGGAGCGGCGAGGTCACCCGTGGCAGAGTAGTCGCAGACCGTGGGCGCGACGCCGGAGCGAGGAGATCGATCGTGGTAGAGAGGTTTGAAGTCCACCGACTGATCCCGGCCAGCCCTGCCGTCATCTTCAAGGTGCTCAGTGACCCTGCCGGGCACGTCGCGATCGACAGCTCGGGGATGCTGATGTCGAGCACCGGCGAACCCGTGACCGGCGTCGGGGACTCCTTCGTGATTCACATGGACCGCGAGGCGCTGAACGACGTACCGCTCGAGCTGTACGACGTGACCGTGAGCATCACCGGCTTCGAACTCGACCGGCACATCGAGTGGACGATTCTCTCCACATTCCTCAAGCCACAGATCGGGCACGTCTACGGGTACCACCTCGAGCCCTGCGACGGTGGCACATCGGTCACGTCGTACTACGACTGGTCACGGATCGACCCGGTGTGGAAGGAGCGAGCGATCTTCCCGATCTTGTCCGAGAGCTACCTGCGCGCGACGCTCGGAATCCTCGCCCGTACCGTCGCTCCCGGCATGCCGCGCCCGATCCGCACGGCCCAGGTTCCGGGGTGAGCCCACCGGTGACAACGCCCGTCACGAAATGTCCGGCACAACCGGATATTCCGTGACTTGCCCTGTCGACACGATCCGCGCTCACGGGTAATCGGCCAGCAGATTGTCGACCGGTTGGCCGCTGGCGTCAGGCCAGCCCGAGTCCCCGCCGACCACGGTCGTTGAGGTCGTCGATGATGAACCTGTTGGTCCAGGTGCGCTCGTAGTGCTCCTCGGGGAAGTCGGTTGGGCTCGACCCGGTGAGGAAGGCGTGGCGGACCGACTCGGAGTACGTGTCATTACGGGGGCACCAGGGCGCGGCGGGGATGTACATGACATTGCCCCACCCTTGTTGGTCGGTCACCGGGGCGACGCTGTGGATCATGTCGCTGTGCCACCACACGGTGTCACCGGCGCCGACGTCGGGGATTCCGCTGGACGCTTCGAGTAGCAGCGAGTGCCATTGTTCGGTGATCGGGAGGACTTGGTTGATGGTCACACCACACATGTCGTCGTCGGGGACATCGGCGAGCAGTGGGCGCAGCAACACGTGTGCCATCGCGTCGGCGATCGGCACCGTGTGCAGGACGCCCTGGTCGTGGTCCATGTCCGACAACGCGGTCCAGCCCTGGAAGGTGCGGAATGCAGAGCACATCGTCGTGCCTCGGTACTGCGTGCCGGAGGTGCGATATGCAGCATCCCACGGGTTGTACTGCTCGACGGTCCCGTCGAAGAGGTGACGGAACGCGCGTTGTGACGACGGGGTCATCCACAAGTCGAGCGTGCCGGAATCGAGGTGGGCGCCCAGCCCACGCGAGTTCGTACCCGGTGGACGGCGCCTGATGCGATCCGGGTAGACCGCATCGCGGGTCGGATCGAACCAGCTGATCCCCTCCGATTCACTGATCCAGTGCCGATTGAGAAACTGCTGCACGCGTGCCATCTCTTCACTCTGGCGGGCCTCCATCTGGGCCTGCGACCAGTAGATGGGGTAGATCTCCGGCTTGGAACCGACGCTGCCGAAGAAGTCGTCGCCGGGTCCACGGTAGTCCTCGAAGAACCGGTTTCGCTCGACGTAGTCGACGATGCCCTGATCCCAGTCGAGCGCACGCTGGCGGGGGAAGTTGCCGCGAACAACGACACATCCGCGACGATGCAACAGCGCGAGGTCGTCGGTCGACACGGTGTCAGTCGCGATGTCGGAGTAGTTGATCACCGGCCACACCTCACGGCCCTCCGCCTTGGCAGCGGCGATCTCGTCGACCTGGGTTCGCACGCGCGTCTCGATGACGGAGAACACTTCGCTGATCGATCGACCGGAAGCCTGGATACGGGTCCGCAACGCCTCCTTGACCTTTCCGATGGCTTCGGGTCGGTCGATCGGTGTGGTCTCCCAGTGCGGGAGTTCCGGCAGGGCGCCGAGGCGGGGTCGGTTGGTGACGGGCACAGCACGCTCCTTTGGTAACGACCTCTGGCGCTCTCCCCTGGCATCAGCGGCGTCTTGGCCGCCATTGTCGCACTCGCCGACCCCACCTCATCGCTGAACGTCGCACTCCTTCGGGTCGATGACGCCGAGGTTCTTGACGACCTCGAACCTGCCGCCTTTCGACTGGGCGATGTACATGTTCATGCGCACGTGGTGTTGGCCGGGCACCATCTCGGCAGGACCACCCGGCCCCTGGGCGATGCTGGCGTGGTCCAACGCCTTCACGACATCGTCCTGCTTCAGCGAGCCGGCCTCGTTGACGGCCGACTGCCACAGCTTCAGGCCCCGGTACATGCCCGAGCACGCACTGCCGGCGGTGAACATGGCACTGCCGGGAAAGCGCTCGTCGTACTTGGCGAGCAGTGCCGAACTGAACGGATCGCCGACGGCTCGGTAGAAGTCGAGACACCCGTACAGGCCCTCGACGTGCTCGGCCGGCACGAGGTTCAAGAAGTTCTCGTCGAAGTACGTACAGACGATCTGTCCTCCCCGCTTCGTGAAGCCGGCGTTGAACAGTCGCTCGAGAAACGGCGTCAGCCCCGGAGGAACGATGGTGTTGAACACCACATCGGCACCAGACGCCATGATGTCGTCGACGACGATGTCGTAGTTCATGTGGTCCATCGGGAAGTACTCCTCGCCGACCACCGAACCGCCTTCGGCCGTGACGACCTCACGAACCTTCTTGTTCATCGTGTGCGGCCAGATGTAGTCGGCAGACGGCATGTAGAACGTCTTGGCGCCGGTGTGCCGCATCAACCACGGGAACAGCGGCTCGACCTGCTGAGCCGGCACCGGACCGGTGCAGAAGATCAGCGGGTGGCACTCCTGGCCCTCGTACTGCTCGGGATAGATGTAGAGCGTGTTGCCGTGGTCGACCGCCTGGCGCTTGATGGCCTGGCGCGTGGAGCTGTAGATGCCACCGAGGACGACGTCGACGTGCTTCTGTTCGACGAGCTTGACGGCAGCTGCTTCCGCTGCGCTGTCTTCGGTCGCGCTGTCCTCGATGAACAACTCGATGGGATGGCCGAGGAGGCCGCCCTGGGCGTTGATCTCATCGATCACCATCGTGGCGACGTTCGCATTGGCGACACCCATGAACGAGAGCGGCCCGGTTTGATCGGTGATGATGCCGACCCGAGCGGGTCGGCCTGTTGACGTTGCCATGGCGCGCTACGCCCGGTACGTGCCGGCGAGCACGGCCGCTTGGGGCTTGCCAACGTGACCGGCTTCCTTGAGGATCGGCGGCACGTCGGGGTCGGACACGAAGCTCAGCCATCCCTGCTCGTCCCAGTCGAAGAGCGCCCACACGCGATCCTCCTCGGTCGGATCGCGAAACACTGTTGAGCCCTTCGACCCGTGCTCTGCGCGCTTCACTGCACCTTTGGAGGCGAAGACCTCCAAGAAACGGTCGACATCTTCCACCTTCGTCGTTGCCAAGATCATCGGTCTCTCCCACTCTGTTGTCGCCGATCCGGTTGGACGGCGTGCGTTCGATCCTCCTCGCATGTGCTTGCGGGCGCATGAGGAGACCTCCTCATTTCGACCGGGAAATCGCGAGCGGCCCGCCGGCGCCAGAGCTCAGCCTGCGACGGTGCCGCTGACGAGCTCGTGTTCGATGGCCCAACGGGTCGCGGCGGAGCGGTTGGTGACGGCGATCTTGGTGTAGATGTGCTGGATGTGGTTGTCCGCAGTCTTGGATGAGATGAACAGCTGCGTGGCGATCTCGCGCGTCGTCCTGCCTTCGGCAACCAGTCGCAGCACGTCGACTTCGCGACGAGTCAGGCCGGCAGGGCTCGCGCGGCGTGGCTGCCGGATGAAGGCACGACGAGCGATCTCGATCTGGTCTCTCGCGTAGACCGCGGCGTCGTTGAGATCCAGCTCCGCGCCGGCGGACGTGAACTGCCTCGTTCGCTCCTCGCCCAGGAGCTCGGCGAGACGCACGCGGAGGTCGACGAGCTCGGGGACGTGGTGGAAGCTCGCCGGCTCGCGCGAGATCGCACCGAGCAACGTCGCCGCGGCATCGAGGCGGCCGATGCGTTCGAAGAGCGCTGGCACGCTGGCCAGCGTGATGATGAGCTGCGCCACACTGCCCGCCTGCTGGAACGACTCGATCGCAGGGCCGAACAGTGTCAGGGCAGCCTCGGGCTCACCTTCGGAGGTGTGCAGGAGCGCCGCGTCGCGTCCGATGAAGCCCTCGAAGAACTTGACGCGATGCTCTCGAACGACACCGACGCCCTCGTCCCAGGCCAGCAATGCTCGTGCCGCGTCGACCTTGGAGAAGGCCAGCCCGATGATCCACAGCGTGTAGGAGACCCAGTAGGGGTTACCGAGCTCGCGGGCCGCGGCGACGGCCGAGTCGGTCAATTCGAGCGCGTCGTCGACCCGACCGGCCGACTGCAGACCGTCGAGGTATGCGGCGATCCCGTATGCCTGCGACGCCACCCCGGGGAGCGCAGCAACCGTGCCGGTGAGCTCCACGTAACGATCGAGGTGGCCGCAGTAGACCTCACCGAGCGCCTCGATGAACGTGGCGTAGCCGGGCGCGCAGGAGTCGTAACAGGACTGGGCCTCCAGTTCGGTCGCCCGGTGCGCATTGGCGGCGGCGGCCTCGGCGCGTCCGACGAAGCATGCGTAGCCGGCCGCCGCGTAGAGGCGTGGAAGACGGCGGACCGCCGCGGCGGTCGCTGCCGGAAGCAGCTCCTCGGCCCATGCCACCGTCTCGAACAGTTGCACCGAGAAGCCCATCAACGCGGCATGAGCGGCGACATCTGTCGCCACCTCCAACTCGCCGCGCTCGATGCTCCAGCGAAACGCTGAGCGAAGGTTGTCGAGCTCGATCTCCACCCAATCGACGGCGTCGCGCCATCCGGGCCCGTTCCAGTGCTCATAACGGGCCGATGCTTCTTGCCCGAAGTGCGCCGCATGCTGATCACGCAAGCGTTCGAGCCCGCCGGTGGCCGACAGCTGCTGTCCGGCGAACTGCCTGATGGTCTCGTACATGCCGTACCGCGTGTTGGTAGCGGCATGGTTGACGACCACGAGTGACTTGCGGACCAATGAGTCGAGCCGCTGGAGCACGTCGATGTCGTCGGCATCTTCGACCACCGAGGAGATGCCGGTCAGGTCGAAGCCGCCGGAGAAGACCGATGCGTTGCGCAGCAACTCGCGCTCGTCGTCGCTCAACAGATCGTAGGACCAGCCCACCGCGAGTTGCAGCGTCTGCTGGCGCTCCGGCCGCAGTTCCGATCCCCTCAGCAGTCGGAAGCGATCGCCGAGTCGATCCCTGACCTCGACCGCACTCATGGTGGCCATCCGAGCCGCTGCCAGCTCGATCCCCAAGGGGAGCCCATCCAGGGTCGCGCAGATCTCGGTCACCGCGGCGGCGCTCTGCGTGTCGTACAACCCGAAGCCGGGGCGAGCTGCGCAGGCTCGCTCGACGAACAACTTGACGGCATCGGATGCGATGCCACCGTCGAGCGCCAGAGGAGAGATGGTCCGCAGCGTCTCGCCGGCGACCCACAGGTATTCGCGCGACGTGGCCAGGACCTTGGCGTTCCCGGAGCGACTGAGGATCTGTCCGATGGCCGCGCCGGCGGCGTCGAGCACGTGCTCGCAGTTGTCGACCACCAATAAGAGCCGTCGACCGGCCACGGCCTCGGCCACGGTGTCGATCAGTTCGACATCGCCCTGGGGTGTGATGCCCAATGCGGTCGCAATGGCGGCAGGTACTGACGAGGGGTCACCGACTGGAGCGAGCTCGACCAGCCACACACCATCGGGAAACTCGTCTGCCATTTCGGCACCGACCTCGACGGCGAGTCGTGTCTTGCCGACACCCCCGACGCCGCTCAGCGTGACCAGCCAATTGGAACGCACCAGGTCGGCAACCTCGGCCAACAAGTGATCACGGCCGATGAACGAACTCAGCTGCTGGGGCAGGTTGCCGGCGAACGACCCCAGGCTATGAAGCGGCGGGAACTCCGACGGCAGCCCATCGGCGACAACCTGATGCACCGCCATCCGCCGCCCAAGTCCGCCGAGTCGATGGTCGCCGAGCGGCCGGAGCGCCAACCGATTCCGCAACAACACCTTGGTCGTGTCCGACACCACGATCTGCCCGCCATGGGCGGCTGCCACCAATCGCGCGGCGCGGTTCACCTCCGTGCCGACGTAGGTGCGATTTCGCTCGGTCGCCTCGCCCGTGTGCAGACCGATCCGCACCCCGAACGGAACGGCGGCAGGATCGGCGAGCAACTTCCGCTGGATCTCCACGGCAGCGTCAGCCGCGTCTGATGCCGTCGAGAACGCCGCCGAGTAGCCGTCGCCGCCGGTGGCAAACACGTAGCCGCCGTGCTGTTCGATCGTCCCGCGCACGATGCCGTCGTGGATCTCCGTCGCCGCGGCCATCTCCGCCGGCGCCTTCTCCCACAGGCGCGTCGAGTCCTCGATGTCGCTGAACAGGAAGGTCACCGTCCCTGCTGGCAGATCGGCCGGCACCGCGCAACGATAGTTCGGGCTCCTACGGCGACGGACGCCGAGCAGCGCGCCGCTCATTCGTGGAGCGTGACGTCGATCGCTCGTTGTGCGCTTGACTCAGTGACAGTGTTGGCCGGGCGCGGGCACGGGTGTTGCACCGGGCCGCGTCCACTGCGCGGCCGGGCGCCCGTCGCGCAAGGCGACGACTCCTAGCGGGGAGTCAGCACGCAGAACTCGTTGTCGTCGGGGTCGGCCATGACGGCCCAATCGACATCGCCCTGGCCGATGTCGATTCGCCTCGCCCCCAACGAGATGAGTCGGTCGACTTCGGCGTGCTGATCGCGGGCGGCGGGCGGGGCGATGTCGAGGTGGAGTCTGTTCTTCCCGAGCTTCGGGTTCAGCGGTGCGCCACCCCACGTGATCATGGGACCGGTGAGGTCCGGCGCGCGGATCGCGGTCTCTTCGTTCTGATCCCAGACCAACGGCCAGCCGAGCACTGCGCTCCAGAAGTATCCGACCTCGCGCGTCCCCTCGCAAGTGATCGATCCGAGACGCCCGCAGGTCGAGAGGAAGTTGTTGGTCGGCTCGATGACGCAGAGCTCGTTGCCCTCGGGGTCGGCGAGCACGACCTGTGCGTCCTCCGGGCCCTGACCGATGTCGATGTGCCGGCCACCCATCTCGATCAATCGCTCGACCGTTTCCGTCTGGTCGTCGAGGGATGTGGTCGTCAGGTCGAGGTGGAGCCGGTTCGCCCATGCCCCCTTCGGCTCGGGGACCAGCGCGAAATCGATCTGGAACCTCGTGCCATCGGTCGGCGCGAGACTGACCACGTCACCGGTCTCGTCACCGACATCCCAGCGCAGCGCCTCGGCCCAAAAGCGCGCGAGCCGGGGCGGATCGTTCGCATCGAAACAGAGCGCAACGAGCTGCGAGGTCATTTCGGCATTGCAACGCTGGCGATCTGCATGACGGGTCCTCCGAAGGCCACCGTAGTGAGCCAGCACCATCTCGGGGAACTCATGCTGCCGACGGAAAGACGGTCAGCGCTCGTGGTGAATCGAGGGCGTCTGAGCTATCGATTGGCGAGCTCGGCGGACAGGGCGGCACCACGCTCGAAGGCCTGCTCGTTGAGGGCGACCATGGCTCGTTTGCCGCTGAGCGCAGTGCGTATCGCGGCGAGGAACGTCTCCTGCGGGAAGATCTGGGTGACGCCCTGGAGGGCGCCGAGGGCGACCACGTTCTTGACGAGCACCGAGCCGAGGTCCTTGGCCACTTCGGCGAAGGGCACGCCGACGACTCGGACCCCATCCGCCAGTGTGTCCGGCATCGCTCCGATGACCGAGCTGTCGTAGATGACGATGCCGCCGGGGCGCACGGTCGGGCCGAACTTGGCGAGGCTCGGAGCGTTGAACGCCACCAGGACATGGGGATGCGGGGCCGCGGGGGACAGCACCTCCTTCACCGCGACGTGGACGTCGGCATACGACGTACCACCGCGGGATTCCGGTCCGTAGCTCGGGATGTGGGTCGAGTCGAAGCCCTCGCTGATGGCGGCCCGGGTGATGAGCATCGCCGCCGTCTGCGCACCGTCCCCGCCGGCGCCCCGCCAGCTTGAGGCTGACGTCCTCCGGATCGAGGTGCGACGGGAAGGCGGTCGCGTACCGGTCGGGGCGGTCGGTCGTCGTGCCCAGCGCGGCCAGCGTTCGTTCGGGATCGAAGGTGGGCGTCGGGATGGACGGGAAGCGGAAGCCGTCGGTGACGTCCTTCTTCACCCCCAACGGGAAGACCGGTTCCATGCTGTCTCGTACCCAGGCCTCGGCGGCTTCGGGTTCGAGGTTGAGGTGGATCGGGCATTCCGAGAGGACCTCGATCAGCGCGAATCCGGTGCCGTCGACTTGGAGCTCGAGGGCCTTCTTGATGGCGCGCTTGGCATGCGTCCGGCGGCGGTTGTCGTAGAGCGCGACCCGCTCGACGTAGACCGGGCCATCGAGCCCGGCAATCAGCTCCGCCACCTTCAGCGGTTGACCGGCGAACAGGGACCGGCCGTCGGGTGAGGTCGTCGTCGGCTGACCGAGGAGCGTTGTCGGTGCCATCTGGCCGCCGGTCATCCCGTAGATGGCGTTGTTGACGAAGATCACCGTCATCGGCATGCCCAACTGGGCGGCGCTGATGATCTCGGCCAGCCCGATCGACGCCAGGTCGCCATCGCCCTGGTAGCACACGACGATCGAGTCCGGGTTGGCAGTCTTGTGGCCGATGGCAACGGCTGGCGCCCGGCCGTGCGCAGCCTGCGTGTTGCCGACGTCGAAGTAGTAGTAGGCGAACACCGCGCACCCAACGGGTGACACGAGGACAGTGCGGTCCTGGACGCCGAGTTCGTCGATGGCCTCAGCCAAGTACTTCTGCGCGAGGCCGTGACCGCAGCCGGGGCAGTAGGTGGTCGTGTGCGCCTTGATCCCCTCGGCGTGACCGTGGCGCTCGAACTGGCGATAGAAGACAGAGGACGGCATCAGTGCACCCCTTCCAGGCCCAGTACG
>JANMNE010000017.1:0-24628 GCA_031373785.1 Ilumatobacteraceae bacterium | reverse complement strand
GACCTCCAAGCCGCGGTCGACCTCCCACAGCGCCTCGGGCTTCATCAGGTCGCGGCGCGACGGGTTGGTGATCAGTGGCAACAGGTTGGCCGACACCAGGACGTAGCGCCACACCAACCAGGCCTCCCACACGCGCTCGGGCGACATCGCGAATGCGGTCGGCTCGACCGCGCAGCCGATGGATCCGAGACGGCGCAGGCCGTCTTCGCACCGGTCGATGATGCCCGGCTCGATCGCCAGGTGGCCGTCGAGATCACCCAGCCAACCGACCCGGATCCCGCCGTGCTCGGCGTCGAGAGTGCGCCGCGCGTCGGCCACTGTCGCGAACTCGTCGAGGCGGCCCGACAGTGACAGCGGCGAGCCGGCGTCGTACCCCGCCTGCGTGCCGAGCAGCAAGGCGACGTCGAGCACAGTGCGGCCCATCGGGCCCTCCGTGCCGAGTTGGGCGAGGTAGCTGTCGCGCTCGGGTCCACCCGGCACTCGGCCCTGGCTCGGCCGGAACCCGAACACGTTGTTCCATGCCGCCGGATTGCGCAACGAGCCCATGTAGTCACTGCCGTCGGCCACCGGGAGCATGTGCGTCGCCAGCGCCACTGCCGCGCCACCGCTGCTGCCGCCCGCGGTACGCGTGAGGTCGAACGGGTTGCGGGTCGTGCCGAACACATCGTTGAACGTGTGCGAGCCCAGCCCGAATTCGGGCACGTTGGTCTTGCCGATCACGATGCAGCCGGCGGCCTTCATGCGGGCCACCATCAAGCTGTCGGCGTCGGGCACGAAGTGCTCGAGCAACCGCGAGCCCAACGTCGTGCGGATGCCCTCCGTCAACGACAGGTCCTTGATCGCCTGCGGGATTCCGTGCATCCATCCGCGTGACGCGTCGCGGGCAAGCTCGTCGTCACGCTCGCCTGCCTCGGCCAGCAAGACGTCGCGTGCCCGGAGGCTGACGATCGCGTTCACCGCCAGGTTGCGCTCGTCGATCCGGTCGAGGAAGGCCACCATCACCTCACGGCACGACACGTCTCTCCGCTGGACCGATTCCGAGAGCTGCGCCGCGGAGAGATCGGTGATGTCCACCCCGAGAGGTTGCCACGCCGTCTGCTGCACCGTCAGCGTTGGAAGACCCGGTTGCCGTGGATCCACGTCTCGTCGACGTTCGCGCCCGGCACATCGCTGCCGGCGATCGACGTGATGTCGCTGTCCAGCACGGCGAGGTCGGCCCGAGCGCCGAGCGCCAATGATCCGGCATCGTCGTCGAACGCTTGGAAGGCGCTGCCGGCGGAATATGCATGGAGCGCCTGCAGCATCGGAAGCCGCTCGTCGGGGAGCCACCCGTCGCGCGGTTCACCACGCTCGTTCCGGCGGGTGACGGCGACGGCGAGACCGTCGAGCGGTCGATGCGACGACACCGGCCAATCCGACCCGAAGCTGACGGTCGCGCCGAGCCGGGCGAGTGTGGCGATCGGATACTGCAGCGCGCTGCGCTCCGGCCCGAGGCGGGGCAGCGTCAACTCGGTCTGCGACGTATCGAGGCAAGCCCAGAGCGGTTCGAAGTTGGCGATCACGCCGAGTTCGCCGAAGCGGGCGCGATCCTCCGGGTGCACGAGTTGGGTATGGGCGATCACCGGCCGACGATCGCGTGACCCGTTGAGCCGCGCGGCATGCTCGATCGCGTCGAGGGCTATCCGCACGCCGGCGTCGCCGATGGCGTGGATGTGGATCTGGAAGCCGTCCGCGTCGAAGATGCGCACTGCTTCCTTCAGACCCTCCGCCGACCAGTTCGGTAGGCCGCACGTGTGCGGCGCGTCCTCGTAGGGCTCGAGCAGGAAGCCGGTGCCGGCCTCGATCACGCCGTCGGCGAAGAACTTCACCGTGCGGGCACCGACCCATTCCGACGCGGCCGTATCGGCCTCGAGAGTACGGCGAGCATCGTTGAACCCGTCGCGCTGTTGAGTCCACGACAGCGGGTCGGCCTTGAAGGCCGCGTTGATCCGGCACGTCAGTCGTCCCTGGCGGGCCCCATCGCAGTACACGTCGAGCTCGTCGTGGTCGACCACAGCGTCTTGCACCCACACGATCCCCTCCGCGCTCAATGCCCGCATCGCCTCGACCAGACCGCGTTCGCGACTTGCCCGGGTGACCGGAGGCATGTGCCGTTGCACGAGATCCATCGCGCCGTGTTCGAGCAGCATCCCGACCGGTTGCCCATCACCGTCGCGCACGATCGTGCCGAGCGACGGCTCGGGGGTCGACCGCGACACACCGCCTCGCTGGAGCGCCGCGCTGTTGGCCCACAACGCGTGATAGTCGGTGGGGAACAGCACCACGGGTCGATCGGCGCAGGCAGCGTCGAGCCATTCGGCGCGGCCGACGCCGTTCGGCAGGATCGGCGGCGCGTAGCAATGCCCGACGATCCACGAATCCTCCGGGTGGGCATCGGCCCACCGCCGCACTCGCTCGATCACCTCGTCGAACGTGGGGACACCCGTGAGATCGAGCTCGTTGCGGTTGATGCCGGCGTGCAGGGGGTGAGCGTGGCCATCACGGAACGCCGGCACGACGCATCGGCCCTCGAGGTGCACGACCTCATCGAACGTCGTCGCCCACGACGCAGCCTCGTCGCCGATCACCGCGATTCGATCACCGTCGATGACCATCGACGTCGGCATCGAGCCGTCGAACACGATGATGGGCCCACCGGTGAACAGCACACGTGACATGCCGCAAGTACAGCACCAACGACGCCGTGGGGTTTGGCCCGAGCGACACAGCCGAATCGTCGATCATCCACGAATATCGGTCGGCACCCATTGCCGCTTGCGGTCGGTCGATGTCCTTTGGTGAATCGGGCACGCCCAGAACGGTACGTACGGTTCTGGGGCTGCCCAGTTCGTCTGCCGTGCCCTGATTCAGCGACCGCGGTCGCGATCAGGTCGACGGGCGGATGAGGAACTTCTGGCCGGTGGCCTGACGGGCATAGGTCTTGATCGCATCGAGATGCAGGGCGCCGGCGAGCGAGACCTCGTCGGTGTAGTGACTGGCAAAGGTGGTGGTCAATTCGGCCACCACTCGGTCGCGCAGCCGCATCATGCCCTCCAGGCCGAGCTTGCCGAGGAACGGCGTCAGCAGCCAACCGCCGATGCCCCACGCCATGCCGAAGTTCCGCGAGAACTCGGTCGGCCCGCGATCGAGCATGCCGTAGAGGTAGACCTGCTTGTGCGTCGTCGAGCCGTAGCGGTTGTACGTCGTGGCATTGGCGTTGGCCGCTACTTCCATGCACGCCAGGATCTGACCGACCAGCTTGCCACCACCAATCGCGTCGAACGCGAGGGTCGCGCCGGTGTCGATGAGCGCCTTGGTGAGATCGTCGGTGAACGTCGGCTGAGACGAGTCGCACACATAGGTGGCTCCGAGATCGCGAAGGATCGCCTCCTGCTCGGGCTTGCGCACGATGTTGACCAGTGGCACCCCGTCGGCGAGACAGATGCGCACCAGCATCTGGCCGAGGTTCGAGGCGGCCGCGGTGTGGACCAGTGCGGTGTGACCCTCCATCTTCATGTTCTCGACCATGCTGAGCGCAGTGAGTGGGTTGACGAAGCACGACGCACCCTGCGCCGGGTCGGTGCCGTCGGGCAGGGCGAGACACAACGACGTGTCGACGCAGCGGTACTCCGCATAGGTCGCGCCACCGATGAGGGCGACGGTGCGCCCGAGCAGAGCACGCGCCGCATCGGATGACCCGGTGGCGACGACCACGCCGGCGCCCTCGTTGCCGACAGGCATCGACTGGCCACTTCGCGCGGCCAAGCCGCGCATCGTCTGCGGCGGGATCTTCGCCGTCACGACCGGGTCGTCGGCTGTGCCGGACTCCGTCGCCGTGTCGAGGTCGGCGGTCGACAGCAGCAACCCGAGGTCTGACGGGTTGATCGGCGCAGCCTCGATCCGAACGAGCACTTCGTTCGCTTGTGGTTCGGGAACCTCGACCGAGGCGATGGACAACTCCAACTGCCCGTCGGGTGTGATCAGCGACCTGATCTGTCGCATCGTGCGGGGCAGTTCGTTCGGCATGTGCAGCTCCAGCGAGGTCGGCGGATGCCGGTACCCTACCGACGGTTCATTGGTCGCTCGAGCGCTTCCACAGATTGATGCCGGCATCGGTCGCATAGCGGTCGATCTCGGCCAGTTCATCGGTGCTCAGCGACATGTTGGCCAGCGCCCCGACGTTGTCGTCGAGTTGCTTCACGCTGCTGGCGCCGATGACGAGCGATGTCATCCGCTCGTCGCGCAGTGCCCACACCAGCGCCAATTGGGCCAGCGACTGGCCGCGTCGCGCCGCCACCTCGCCGAGGGCGCGCACCTGCGCGAGCCGGTCCTCGGTGATCGACTCGGCGCGCAACGCGCCACCGGTCGCGGCGCGTGAATCGGCCGGGATCCCATGGAGATACCGATCGGTCAACAGCCCTTGCGCCAAGGGCGAGAACGCAATGCATCCGGCGCCGACATCGGCCAACGTGTCGAGCAACTGATCGTCTTCGGTCCAGCGGTTGAACATCGAGTACGACGGCTGGTGGATCAGCAGCGGCACGTGCTGCTCGGCCAACAACTGCGCGGCCTGGCGCGTGCGCTCAGAGGAGTACGACGAGATGCCGACGTACAACGCCTTGCCCGAATGCACCGCCGAGACCAACGCGCCGACCGTCTCCTCCAACGGGGTGTCGGGGTCCACGCGGTGCGAGTAGAAGATGTCGACGTAGTCGAGCCCCATCCGCCTCAGCGACTGATCGAGCGAGGCCAGCAGGTACTTGCGCGACCCGCGATCGCCGTACGGCCCCGGCCACATGTCGTAGCCGGCCTTCGTCGAGATCACCAGTTCGTCGCGGTACCGGGCAAAGTCCGTCGCCATGATGCGACCGAAGTTGGCCTCGGCCGCACCATAGGGCGGCCCGTAGTTGTTGGCCAGATCGAAGTGGGTGATGCCGAGATCGAACGCCCTGCGGCAGATCTCACGCTGCGTCTCCCACGGCCGATCGTCGCCGAAGTTGTGCCACAGCCCGAGTGAAATGGCAGGCAGGAGCACGCCGCTGCGTCCACAACGGCGATAGCTCATCGACTCGTAGCGGGCAGGGTCGGCAATGTATGACATGGCTGCGACACTAGGTCGCGCCCAACCTGTCGAGTGTTTCGAGGACCCCGTGCGGCCCCCGAAGACTCCACAGGGCTAACGGTGGGGTCAGGCGCCGATGATGCTCACACCGAGCTCGCCGATCCGAGCGTTCAGCTCAGCGAGGTCGCCGTCGATCAACGCCGCCAATGCCGACAGTTGGGCATCCGCCTCGGCGGCATGCTTGTCGTACACGGCATACGACTGGGTGGTGGGCCGAGTATCGGCGCTGCCCACGACGGCGGGCAACGAACTGAGCTTCTCGAACACCTTCTCGCGGTAGTTCAGCGTGTCGCCGTCGGATGTGAACTCGACCTGCACGAGCTCACCCTCGACGGCTGCGAGCTGTGTCGTCAGAGCCTGCGCGGCAGCGACCGCGGATGCCGCCGACTCGTCGTCGGCCAAACGCTGCGTCCACTCGTGGAGCTGACGTTTCAGTGACCTGATCGTGTTGACGCCGGTGGCGATCTCCGACAGCGTGTCGCGGATCTGGATCTGCAGGTCGAACTGCTCGACCAGATCGGCGTCGCTGGTCAAGATCCGCGGATCCTTCAGCAACTCGAACGACTGGGTCATCGACCACTCACCGACCCGCAGCGTCGCCTCGTACGTGCCGGGCTTGGCCAGCGGCCCGCCGGGTCGCTTGTGGAACTCGGTGTCGGCCATCTTCACGCCGTCGGGATAGGTCATCGGCCACTGGAAGCCGTTCATGCCGGCGGCGGCCGTGATGTACAACCCGTGACGGTCCTTCTTGTCTGCGGGAATGGTGCTCGAGAAGGTCTCGACCTCGTTGCCATCGCTGCTGATGGTCAGGCTCGCCTCGCCGACCGCGGCTTCGTCGAGGAAGTACGTGATGCGCACGCCTCGCTCGAGATCCTCGCCAGCATCGATCACCCGCTTGCGGACGTGACCAGTCTCGAGTTCCTCGACGTAGAACGTGGCGTTCTGGCCGCTGGTGACGTGGTAGTTCTTGCCTCCTGGCGTCCCTCCCCACGCGGCGGCGATGTGCGGCGGGTTCCGCACGGTGTCGCGTGGCTTCAGCAGGTACCTGCCGGCGGTCAGCAACTCGTCGTGCATCTGATGCAATGGCGTGAGGTCGTCGAGGATCCAGAACGAGCGCCCGTGCGTGGCGACGACGAGATCGGTGTCCTTCACCACGAAGTCGTAGATCGGCGTGACCGGGAGGTTGCACTGCAACGACTGCCACGACGCCCCATCATCGAACGACACGTGGATGCCCAGCTCAGTGCCCACGTAGAGCAGGCCTTTGCGGTTCGGGTCTTCTCGGATGACTCGGCAGAACTCGTGCTGCGGCAGCCCTGCGTCGATCCGCTCCCAGGTCGTGCCGAGGTCGTCGGTCCGGTAGACGTAGGGCGTGTAGTCGCCCATCTTGTGTCGGGCCACGGTCATGTAGACCGTGCCGGGCGTGTGAGGCGACTCGGCGATCATCGTCACCTGCGAGAACTTCGGCAGGTCAGCCGGCGTGACGTTGGCCCAGTCGCCACCGTCGTTCGTCGACACATGCACCAGCCCGTCGTCGGACCCCGTCATCAGCACGCCCTGCTGGTGTGCCGACACCATCAAGGAGAAGATCGTGGCGTACATCTCGGCGCCGGCGGTGTCCATCGTGAGCGGGCCGGAGACGCCCATGGTCTCCGGATCGGCATAGGTGAGATCGGGGCTGATCGTCTGCCAGCTGTGCCCCTCGTCGGTCGTGCGGAACACCTTGTTGCCCGCCGTGTACAGCACCGCGGTGTCGTGCGGTGAGAACACGATCGGGTAGGTCCATTGGAACCGGACCTCGGCCGTGTTGCCGTCGTGGTAGGCCTCCGGCCACACGTTGACGAGCTGGACCTGCTTGGTGCTGTGGTCGTAGCGCTGCAGCGACTCGCCGCCGCCCGGCGAACTGCCGATCGCACCGACGTACACGATGTTCGGATCGCCGGGCTTCGGCGCGACGTACCCGCTCTCGGCGGTGCCCGGCGCATAGCAATCGGCCCAATTGATCGCGCCGCGACCGTCCTGACTGGGCACCGCGATGCTCGAGTTGTCTTGCTGCGACCCGTACACCATGTACGGAAATTGGTCGTCGGTGGCCACGTGGTAGAACTGCGCGGTCAGCTGGTTGTAGATCGTCGACCACGATTCGCCGGCGTTGAACGACACCCATGCACCGCCGTCGTCGCAGCCGATCATGCGGTCGGGGTTTGCCGGGTCGATCCACAGTGCGTGGTTGTCGCCGTGGGGTGTGTGGAACTCTTCGAACGTCTTGCCACCGTCGATCGATCGCCACGCCTTCATGTTCATCACGAACACCTCGTCGGCGTCGGTGGGGTGGGCGATGACGTGCTGGTAGTACCACGGCCGCCAGCCGAGGTCGGGGTTCGACGACACCTTCTCCCACGTCTCGCCGAAGTCATCCGATCGGTAGAGGCCACGCTTGCGGCCTTCGGCTTCGACCATTGCAAACACTCGACCGGAGCGCGCCGGCGACACCGAGACGCCAATCTTGCCGAGGGTGCCGTCGGGCATCCCGGGGCGCTGGCTGATGTTCTCCCATGTGTCGCCGCCATCTCGCGAACGCCACAGACCACTGTCGGGACCTCCGCTGTTGATCGACCAGAAGTTGCGCCGGGTCTGCCAGATGGTGGCGAAGATGATCCGGGGGTTGTTCGGGTCGAGACAAACATCGACGGCACCGGCTCGATCACTGACGTGCAGCACGAGCTCCCAGTTCTCCCCGCCGTCGCTCGATCGGTAGAGCCCGCGCTCGGGATTGTCTTTCGAGGCGTGGCCGAGTGCTGCGACGTACACGACATCGGGATTGTCGGGGTGCACCCGGATCTCGCCGATGTGACGCGACTCGGGGAGGCCGATGTGCCGCCAGGTCACACCGGCGTCGGTCGACTTGTACACGCCGTCGCCGTGGGTGACGTCGATGCGGATCGTCGATTCGCCGGTACCGGCGTAGATCACGTTGCCGTCGGAGGGGGCGACCGCCAGCGCGCCGATCGAGCCGGTCGTGAGGAAGCCATCGGTCACGTTCTCCCAGTACTGGCCGGCGTCGTCGCTCTTCCACACGCCACCCGCGACGGCGCCGAAGTAGAACACCGCCGGGCGCTTCGGATCCGCTGCCACGGCCACGACCCGACCGCCTCGGGTCGGCCCGATGCAGCGATAGCGAATCTGACTCAGAAATTTCGGATCGACAGTCGGCATGGCCGAATCCTTTCACTCGACCGGGTCACCCTCATAAGCTGCACCGGGTGAAGCACCTCCCCGCCCGATTCTGGTTCGAAGCCATCACCGCCGCGATCGGCCTGATCCTGTTCGTCGTCACTCTCTTCAGCCGAGACTGGATCGAGGCGCTCACCGGCTGGGATCCCGACGGTGGCAGTGGCGCGCTGGAGCTCGTGATCGCGTTGTCGCTGCTGGCCATCTCGGCCATATCCACGCTGGCGGCGCGCCGCGTGTACCGGGGCGCGGTCGCTTCCGCCTGACTCTCACGCTGAGTGGCCATTCTGGGACTAACGGCGGTCAATCGCGGCCCAATGGCTCCAGACCGGCCCACCGAATGAGCGCATCCTGGTCGCAAGGCCCCGTCATCGGGGTAGCTGCCAATAGAAGAGGAGGCAGCGCGAGTGAGAGTTCGGTGCAGCGTCTCGCCTCGGGTGCCGGGCGTGACTGCCCACTCACACCGCCGAACCGCCGTACTCGCCGCCGCCGCCTTCGTCGTGGCCGGCTTCGTCGGGTCGGCTTCGACCGCGCAGGCGCGCACGCCAGTCGGCGCAGCCGACGCCAGCCCCCGATTCGTCGCCATCGCTGATCCCGGCAACTCGGACCCACAGTCGCCCGGGCCATCACCGCGCTACATCGTTCGCCTCCGCACCCGGCAGTCATTGCAGGCCGCGGTGACCGCCGAGGGAGCGCACGGCGACAGCGTCGACACCGTCTGGAACGAGGCTCTCCACGGATTCACCGCCACGCTGTCGGGGGACGACGTTCGCCGGCTACGACGTGACCCGAACGTGACTGCGATCGAGCCGGACTCCGTCGTCACCCTGGCCACCGATCAACCCAGCGCGCCGTGGGGTCTCGACCGAGTCGACCAGCACGCCCTACCCCTCAGCACCAGCTACTCCTACGACACGAACGGAAGCGCGGTGGACGCCTACATCGTGGATTCAGGAATCCGCAGCACCCATCGCGAGTTCGCCGGCAGGATCGTGCGGGGGATGTACGTCGACTTCGGCGATCCGACCGGCATCGAGGATTGCAACGGTCACGGCACGCATGTCGCCGGCACCATCGGCGGCACCACGTTCGGGGTTGCCAAGGGCGCTTCGCTGATCCCGGTGAAGGTCTTCCCGTGTGGCGGCCGCACGACCACCTCGGCGGTCATCGCCGGCCTCGACTGGATCATCTCCGACCACGCGGCCGGCGTGCCTGCGGTCGCCAACATGAGCCTCGGCGGTCTGCCCTCTGACGCACTCGATGCTGCGGTGAACGCAGTCATCGCCGACGGCGTGACCGTCGTGGTTGCCGCCGGAAACGCATCATCCGACTCGTGCACGTTCAGCCCTGCACGAGTTGCGGCCGCGATCACGGTCGGTGCATCGCAGGTCGACGACGGTGTCGCCGAGTACTCCAACTACGGACCGTGCAACGACCTGTTCGCGCCGGGCTCGAGCATCTTGTCGGCGTGGAACACCAGCGACACCGCATCCATGATGCTCAGCGGCACATCGATGGCAACGCCGCACGTCACCGGAGCCGTGGCCCGGTTGCTGCAGGGCTCTCATCTGGCATCGCCGGCCCAGGTGTGGGCAGCCCTCGACGCGGCGGCAACACCCAACGCGCTGACCGCGACGTACGGCGGGGACCCGAACAAGCTCGTGTACCTCACGGCGCCACGGGGCACGTCGGCACCGAGCGCACCGTGGGCTGTCGCTGGTGTCGCCGCGGACGAACAGGTTGCACTGACCTGGCAGGCGCCGTGGTTCGACGACTCGCTGCCGATCACGGACTACGCCGTGCAGCTGCGAGCGGTCGGTGCGCCGTGGTCGACGTTCGCTGACGGCGTCTCGGCGGCGAGGGGTGCGACCGTCACGAACCTGATCAACGGCACCACGTACGAGTTCCGCGTGGCGGCGATCAATGCCGTGGGTATCGGGGCGCTCAGCGCTCAGGTCTCGATAGCACCATCGAAGGACGGCGCCTCGCTGACGCCGCGAGCCGCATTCACAGCGCTGCCCCCGCTGCGTGTCTTCGACACACGCCCGGGTGAGGCGCAGGGCGCCGTGCAGGTGCGCCAACTGCGGTATGGCGGTGCCAACGTGCTGTCGCTGCGGGTCGCCGGTGTCGGCGGTGTGCCCGTCGCTGGTGTCGGGGCGGTCTCGCTGAACGTCACCGTCGTCGACCCCATCGAGGCCGGCTTCGTCACCGTCTACCCCTGCGGCCAACGCCCACTGGCCTCGAACCTCAACTACCTGGCCGGCCAGACCGTCCCCAACGCAGTCATCACACCCGTCAGCGCCGACGGCAACATCTGCCTCTTCTCATCCGCCGACACCTACGTCCTCGCCGACATCAACGGATGGTTCCCGACCGGCGCCGGACTCACACCGGTCACCCCAACACGCCTCTTCGACACCCGGCCCGGCGAGGATCAGGGTGCTGTACCCGTCGGGCAACACACGTACGGCGACCTGCAGGTTCACATCACGGGCGTCGCCGGCGTCCCCAACTCCGGTGTGGCGGCGGTCTCGCTGAACGTCACCGTCGTCGACCCCAGTGAGGCCGGCTTCGTCACCGTCTACCCCTGCGGCCAGCGCCCGCCGACGTCGAACCTCAACTACACCGCCGGGCAAACCGTCCCCAACGCCGTCATCACCCCTGTCTCGGCCGACGGCAACATCTGCCTCTACTCATCCGCCGGCGCCTACCTCCTCGCCGACATCAACGGGTGGTTCGCCACCGGCGCCGGCCTCAACGCGCTCATACCGGCACGCCTGTTCGATACGCGGCCCGAACAGACACAGGGCGCGATGGTGGTCGACCAACAGTCGTACGGCGACCTCCGGGTCCACATCACCGGTGTCGCCGGCGTTCCGATGTCGGGTGTCGCGGCGGTGTCGCTGAACGTGACGGTGGTCGGCCCGGGCGAGGCCGGGTTCGTCACCGTCTACCCATGTGGCCAACGCCCGCCGACGTCGAACCTCAACTACACCGCCGGGCAAACCGTCCCCAACGCCGTCATCACCCCGGTCTCGGCCGACGGCAACATCTGCCTCTACTCATCGGCAACCGCCTATCTCCTCGCCGACATCAACGGCTGGTTCGCGGCGAGCACGGCCGCGTAAACAGGTCGTTACGCGTCGAGGAGACGGAGCAGCTGGCGATCGCTGACCGCCGTCGACGAGCGCTGCAACACGGCCTCGGCCAACTGCACGGCGCGAGGGCTCATGTCGCAGAACCCACCGATGATCAACGGGTACGAGAACAGGAACAGGACCCCGACGTCGTAGTCGTCGTAACACTGTTCGAGGCTGTAGTCGGTGACACCGTTGCGCACGAGCGCAGCGTGGTAGTACTCGACCAACTCCGCCTCGTGTGCCCGCCGCACGTCGATGTCGAGGCTCTGCGACAGCATGTACGACAGGTCGTGAGCGGGGTTCGACACCATTACCGCTTGCCAGTCGACGAGCATGACCGGGTGCTGGTCGCCGGCGCCGAACATCACGTTGTCGAGTCGCACGTCGCCGTGCACGAACGTCTGCGTGCGTTGGCCCATCAGCGTCATCACGCCGCGCAGGCCTTCGACGTACCGACTCACCTCGGGCAGCACGTCGGCGGCGATCGCGTGCGGGAACAACTTCACGCAGTTCTCCCATGTCATGTCCAAGCTCGGGGGGAAGGCCTCGGCATAGGACGTGTCGATGCGCATCGCGTTGTCGAGCAACGGTTGATCGGTGCGACCCCAGAACGCAGCATGCAGCGGCGCGATGGCGTCGATGATCAGCTTGGCTTCCTCGGCCCCCACGCCGTCGACCTGGTCGCCACATCGATAGGCCTTCAGGTCTTCGAGGGCGACGATGTTCTCGCCGGTCGTGGTGTCGACTGCGGCGAAGTAGCAGACCGGCATCGGCACGTCGACCGACGGCGCAACACTGTTGAAGAACGTGACCTCACGTTCGTACATGCGGGTGTTCATGGCGACCGCTCGATTGGCCTCGACCGGCGTGGCGAACTTCACCACGATCGACTCGGGACCCGGTGCCGGCCCATTCCCGTCGTAGCTGATGCTCACCCGCACAACGAGCCCGAGCAGGCCGATGCCCGCACCGACGTTGGTCACGTCGAAGCCGGTCACCGAACGCCCGGGCGTGAGGGCACCGGAGTCGGTCAGCGCGGTGGTCAACCACTCGTTGGTCAGTTCTTCGGGCTGCACTGGATGTGACTTCGTCATCAAGTCCCCCTCGACTCGGATCCTCGTCCGATCATGGCACGCCGGCCACCAACAGGCACACCCTGTGAACACGGAGTGGTGGTCTTACAACCGGACCACCGATTGTTGAATTAGGCACTACTCAGTGTGGTGTATCGTCCCGCACATCACGATCACGGATCACGGTCATGTGGAGCGGAAACGAACGCAGTTCGGCGCGTCGCACGCGAGGGCAGACATCGGGCGCTCGGCACTGGGGTTGAGGCTGCAGCAGAGGATCGACGCCAAGCTCGGTCGCTGCAGACGGTGCATGACCATCAGCGCAGTGTCGTTCGTCGTCGCCTGGGCGCTGGTCGTCGGGCTCGCGCAACTGCACCCGGCACCTGGTGTCCTGCTCGCCGCGGCGACGGTGATCGCCGTGCTCCTCAGCGGTGTGGCGTTGGCGCACACGCTCGCCTACACGATGTACCGCCGCCTGCGCGGGGGCGCGAGGCCGGCGAGGACGTTGCTCACCGAGGGCCCGCCGCCGCGACGCGGATGCGGCTGCGGGGGCACCACGGCGTAATCAGAAGTCGGCATTAGGGGAAAGGACAGCTCATGAGCGTCACAATCACCAGCGTCACCGGGGTCGGTGGCAATCCGCCGACCGGCATCAAGGTCGAAGGATTCTCATCGGGGTGCGAGAAGGTGTACGTCTCGGTCAGCTGTTGCACCGACCCCGTCATTCCGATCGACATTCCGGGCGGCGTGAACCAACCGTGGTCGATCACCTACAAGAACTCTGCGATGTGCGGATGCGGAGACCCGGTCACCGTCAGCGCGTCCTGTGTACTCGGGTTCCCGGCATCGGACACCGTCACCATCACGCTGCCGCTGACCTGCGACACGCCGTGCTGCGACGAGGTGGCGCTCACGATCGACACGCACCCCCTACCATGCGCGGCTGTCGGAGGCTCGGTCTCGGTGCAGTTCTCGGCCGCGCTCTTGCCGGCAGGGTGTCCGGCGGGCGTGTTCGCGTGGAAGGTGACGAACATGACGACCGGCGCCGTGCTCCATCCGTTCACCGTCGGCACCCCTACCTTCTCCTTCGTCTTCCCCGACGCTGCGACGTACAAGGTCAATGTCAGAGTTCAGCAATCGATCGACTGTGACGACCCCATGCTGACCGACAGCGTGACCTTCGTGATCGACGAGTGCACGCCGTGCACCGTCTCCGTCTCCGGGCCGGCGTCGACGCTGTGCACCGACGGCGCCCCGACGGCTCTCGCGACGTACACAGCGACAACGTCACCGGCGTTCGCCGGCCCGTACACATGGGAGGTGCGAAACGCGGCGGCGCCGCTGAGTTCTCCGCCGCTGGCGCCGACGCCGTTGACGGGAGGCAACACGTTCGGATTCGCATTTCCCGGCCCAGGGACCTACAAGGTCACCGCCAGCCTGCAAACCAACGGCTGCATGAACCCGACGGCGGCCGACAGTCAGATCGTGGTGGTGCCGCCCTGCACGATCACGCCGACGCCCACCCCAACGCCGACGCCCACCCCAACGCCGACTCCCACACCGACACCCACACCCACGCCCACACCGACACCGACACCCACGCCCACACCGACACCCACCACCCCGCCCGGAGGGTTCAACATCTGCTGCTTCCTGATCTGGTGGTGGGGGATCTCCCACCTGGTCGCCGGAACGTTGCTGTACTTCGGCCTCTGGTGGGCCGGTCTCATCTCGGCCATCATCGCCACCATCGTGCTGATCGTCTGGATCGCCGTGTGCTGTTGGCCGTGTGCCATGACCTTCTGGAATTGCTGCACATTGTTGAAATGGGTCGTGATGTTCAACGACGCCCTGGTCGTCATCCTCTTTGCTGCGTACGCCCTCGGGTCCGCGGGAGTCCCGGTGGTGCTCCTCGTGTTCGGGCTGGTCAGCACCCTCGTGCGGATCATCATGTCGGCCTCGAAGTGCGGAGGCATCCCCAACATCTTCGACCCGACCACGTGGCCGCCGTGCAAGTGCCCGTAGCGGCACGTCGTTAGCGGGAAATTGCGTTGGACAACACCGGGATACTCATCGCCCACTGGAACGGCCGATTCGGAAATCGGATGCACCAGTACGCGTACGCAACCCAGTACGCCGCGCGGTTCGGGATCGACTGCGTGCTTCCGGCGGAGTGGGAGGGCACACGCCTGTTCGAACGACAGGACCACCAGTTCGTCGACGACGACGAGCTCCGCTTGCTGCTCAACCAGAGCCAGCCCTACCACGACACGCTCGAGGCCAGGACGCGCGCAATCGACGCGTTCAACGCCAGCACCGGGTCGCAGTACGAGCTGATCGATCCACACGACCCACGGGTGAACTGGGCGGGCGCGCGATCGGTGTTCATCGACAGCGTCTGCGCGTATCACCGCACGATCTTCGAGCAGATGTCGAGTCATTGCCTGAAGAACGAGCTGTTCGTGTTCAGTGACGAAGTTCGCCGGACGAGCGCGTTCCAGGACTACAGCGCTCGACAGGGCACGTACGACGTTGCCCACCTGCGTCGCAACGACGTCGCCAATGCGGTGAACAACCTGCACAGCGTCCAGGGCTACTCGGTGCTGTCCAGGGACTCGTACTTCAGGGCGTTCGAGCAGTACGGGTACGACCCGGCGACGATCGAATGGGTGTCGGACGACTACTCGGGCAAGTGGCATCCTGACCGACCCGTGGAGGTTCGCGGAGGATGGAGCTACCCCGTTGGCTCGGAGTACCTCGGGCCGGATCTCGTCTTCGACTGGCTCGCTGATTTCCTCAAGCTGTACTTCGCACGGACGATCTTTCGAGCGAACTCCTCGTTCAGCTGGTGGGCGAGCTTCCTCAGCCCCACGGCGAGAACCTTCAGTCCGGTCCTGCACCGGCAGGTGATCTACGGCAGGGACTCACTCGAAGAGGTCGACTACGAGTTCGTCGAGGGCAACCATCCACACTGGATGTACGGATGCAACGACATCCACTTCTGCGAAGAGCTCGAGCCAGCCCGATCACGACGGTGGCGGCGACGCGGCTGACCACACAGCCACGCGCTCGTCGTCGAGCAGCTCACGATGCTGCGCATCGGGAAACAGCGTCGCACGGGTTGCCATCGCCCGCTCGACCATCGCGTCGAAGTGCTCGAACACTCGGTCAATGGAAGGGATCAAGACCACCGTCGGCTATGCGCCGACGTAGGCCGCGAGGTGCTCGCCGGTGAGGGTTGAACGAGCGGCGACCAGGTCGGCAGGTGTGCCCTCGAACACGACCCGGCCGCCGTCGTGGCCGGCACCGGGCCCGAGGTCGATGATCCAGTCGGCGTGTGCCATGACGGCCTGGTGGTGGGCGATGACGATGGCCGACTTGCCGGAATCGACGAGCCGGTCGAGCAGGCCCAGCAACTGCTCGACATCGGCGAGGTGGAGCCCGGTGGTCGGCTCGTCGAGGACGTAGAGGTCGCCCTTCTCGGCCATGTGGATGGCCAGCTTGAGTCGCTGCCGTTCGCCGCCCGACAAGGTCGTGAGCGGCTGGCCGAGGGTGAGGTAGCCGAGCCCGACGTCGACAAGTCGGTCGAGGATCTTGTGCGCTGCCGGCGTCTTCGCGTCGCCGTCGGCGAAGAACTGCTCGGCCTCGGTCACCGACATCGTCAGCACCTCGCTGATGTTGCGCCCGCCGAACCGGTACTCCAGCACCGATGCCTGGAACCGCTTCCCCTCGCACTCCTCGCAGATCGTGGCGACGCCGGCCATCATCGCCAGGTCGGTGTAGATCACGCCGGCGCCGTTGCAGGCGGGGCAGGCCCCCTCGGAGTTGGCGCTGAACAACGCCGGCTTCACGCCGTTGGCCTTGGCAAATGCGGTGCGGATCGGGTCGAGCAGCCCGGTGTACGTCGCCGGGTTGCTGCGCCGCGAGCCCTTGATCGCTGTCTGGTCGACCGATACCACACCATCGCGGCCCGACACCGAGCCGTGGATGAGGGAGCTCTTTCCCGATCCGGCCACGCCGGTGACGACCACGAGCACGCCGAGCGGGATGTCGACATCGACGTGCTGCAGGTTGTGCGCGTCGGCGCCGCGCACGTGCAGCACTCCCGACGGCGTGCGAACCGACCGCTTCAACGCGGCTCGGTCGTCGAAGTGGCGCCCGGTCAGCGTGCCGCTGGCCCGCAACCCGTCGACGGTGCCCTCGAACACGACCTCACCGCCCTCGGTCCCGGCGCGCGGGCCGAGGTCGACGACGTGGTCGGCGATCGCGATCGTCTCCGGCTTGTGTTCCACGACGAGCACGGTGTTGCCCTTGTCGCGTAGCCGCAGCAGGAGAACGTTCATCTGCTGGATGTCGTGGGGGTGCAGCCCGATCGTCGGCTCGTCGAACACATAGGAGACATCGGTCAGCGACGATCCGAGGTGGCGGATCATCTTGGTGCGCTGTCCCTCGCCACCCGACAACGTGCCCGACGGCCGATCGAGCGAGAGGTAGCCCAGCCCGATCTCCACGAACGAGTCGAGGGTGTGGCGGAGCGCGGCGAGCAGCGGCGCCACCGACGGCTCGTTCAGACAACTGACCCACTCGGCCAGATCGCTGATCTGCATCGCGCAGGCGTCGGCAATGTTGACCCCCTTGATCCTCGACGATCGAGCGGCCTCGTTGAGGCGGGTGCCGCCGCAGTCAGGACAGGTGGTGAACGTGATCGCCCGCTCCACGAACGCCCGGATGTGCGGTTGCATCGCCTCGACGTCTTTCGACAGGAACGACTTCTGGATCGTCGGGATCAGCCCCGCGTAGGTGAGGTTGATGCCCTCGACCTTGATCTTGGTCGGCTCCTTGTAGAGCAGGTCCTGCAACTCCTTCTTGGTGTACTTGCGGATCGGTTTGTCGGGGTCGAAGAAGCCGCAGCCGCGGAAGATGCGGCCGTACCAGCCATCCATGCTGTAACCCGGGATCGTGAGCGCGCCCTCGTTGAGCGACTTGCCGTCGTCATAGAGGGCGGAGAGGTCGAAGTCGGTGACCGATCCCGTGCCCTCGCATCGCGGGCACATGCCCCCGGCACGGCTGAACGTGCGTCGTTCGGTGGTCTTCCCACCGGCCTTCTCGATCGTGATCGCGCCCGCCCCGCTGACTGTCGCGGTGTTGAACGAGAACGCGTTGGGCGACCCGATGTGCGGCTTGCCGAGTCGGCTGTACAGGATGCGCAGCATCGCGTTGGCGTCGGTCGCCGTGCCGACCGTGGAGCGGGTGTTGGCACCCATCCGCTCCTGGTCGACGATGATCGCGGTCGTCAGCCCTTCGAGTACGTCGACCTCGGGCCGGGCCAGCGTCGGCATGAAGCCCTGCACAAATGCGCTGTAGGTCTCGTTGATCAGCCGTTGCGACTCTGCGGCGATCGTGCCGAACACCAGCGAGCTCTTGCCCGAGCCGGAGACGCCGGTGAACACCGTCAGCCGGCGCTTCGGGATCTCGATGCTGATGTCCTTGAGGTTGTTGACGCGCGCGCCGTGCACGCGGATCACGTCGTGACTGTCGGCATCGTGCAACGCACCCACGAAGGTCAGACCTGAGTCCCCGGCGTCATGCCCGACGACGGTACCCGACGAGCACACGCCTCGGGTAGCGTCGCCAGCGATGCCATCGAAGACGGTCGATCAGCTTCTGGCGTACACGCTGGACGCGGCAGTCGGCGGGCAGGCCGGCGCACTCGGGCTGTACGGGCCACGGGGTGCGGGAAAGACCTGGTGGCTCGACCGCACAGCCGACCAGGCGGCGCAACGCAGGATGACGGTCATGCGGGCACGGGCAAGCAATCGCGACCGCGAGCTCACATTCGGTGGCCTCGCCGGACTGCTGGCACCGTGGCGCGACCGGCTCGACGACTCGGCGTGGGCGACGCTCAGGCCTGTCGTGACGCTCGATCATCGAGAAGTCGACGCGGTCGACGTCAAACTGACCACCTTTCACTTCCTGTGCGCGCTCGCCGAGCAACAACCGGTCTGCGTCATTCTCGACGACCTGCACTGGTTCGACGCGGCCACGCTCGAGGTGCTCGAATTCGCCGCGCGTCGCGTCTCGAGGGACGCGATCGCATTCATCAGCGCCTCGACCGGTGACGGCCCGATGATCGCGACCACGACAGCCCGCATCGAACCAACCCCACTGCCCACGATTCGCACCATGCTGATCGCCAGCGGCCTCGACGACACAGCAGCCAACCGGTGCGCCGAGGCGGCCAACGGCAACCCGGGCATCGCCCGTGCCCTCGCTGAAGGTCTGACCGACCGGCAACGCTCAGGGTCTGACCCGATTTCCGTGATCCCGCGGCCGAGCGGTGAAGTTGTCGACGAGCTCCAGGCCAGGCTTCGATCGATGGGCGATGTCGTGTGCAGATCGCTCGTGGTGGCGGCCGCCGAGCACGGTGGCGACATCGCTGCGGTACGTGCGGCGCTCACAACCCTGGGAGAGCCGATCAGCGGCCTCGATGAAGCAGAATCCCTCGGCGTCATCGACATCGTGGGCTCGCACTTCGCGTTCACCGACCCGTGGGTTCGCACCGTCGCCTATCACCTGGTTGCCCCCAGCAGCCGACGGTCCGCGCATCGCGCCCTCGCCGCCTGGTTCGCGATGCCAGAGCAAGCCGCTCAGCGCGCCTGGCACCTCGCTGCGGCCGCCGACGGGCCGAGCCAACCGGTCGCCGAAGCGCTCGAACTCGTGGCGACCGATGCCGCACGACGTGGTGGCATCGCATCAGCGGCCATCACGGCTGAACGGGCAGCGGAGTTCGGCATCACGTCTCACGATCGTCAGCGCAACCTGCTCGCCGCGCTGCGGTGGTGGATCGACGCCACCTCGACCGAGGGCGTACGACGGGTGCTGCGGCTGCTCGATCCGATCGACTTCGACGCCGCAGTCGCCAGGGCCGAGGCGGCCGAGTTCCTCGATGGCGGCGCGGTCGCCGTGCAGTGGGGCGACGCAGTCGCGCCAGGCCCCTGGGCCGAGGGCAGGACCCATCGCTTGGCGATTGCGAGTGCCCTCGAACGGGGTGACCATCGAGCCGCGCTCCGCGCCCTCGATGCGAATCGAGAGCTTGGCCAAGCGCGCCACGCGCTCACCAGCGCAATCGCGCTCCGCCACGCCGGCGAGATTCGCCGCGCCCGAGACGCATCGACGGAGGCCGCGGCACTCTTCGATCGCTCCGATGCGTACACCGCTCGAGTCGCGCTCCTCGTCGTCGTCGATCTCGACATCCTGCAAGGTCGGGGCGACGACGCCATCGCCACCATCGAAACGGCTCCGCAGCTTCCGGCCGCGTTGCACGACCAGGCCGCGTCGCTCGCTGCACGAGCGCGCCTTCAGCGTGATCCAGCGTTGCCGCCAACGTCCGAGCCGCTTGCGTTCACTCCACACGGCGAGGGTCCGCTGTTCGACGTGCGGGCTGCGGTCCAAGCCGGGGTGATCAACAGTGACCTGTCGTCACTCGTGACGGCGGTGGACATGGCCGAGCGACAGATGCTTCCGATCGAAGCGGGCGAGGCTCGCCTGTGGCTCAGCGAGTTGCAACCGTCGGCCGATCGATCCAAGACCATCACACTCTGTCGGGCAGGGCTGCAGCGATGCGGCGTTCGAGCGTGGGACCAGCGGCTGACGCTGGCCGCGGCCGCCGAACCGGCTCGACCACGCCGGCAAGCCGACCCCGGTCTCGACGCCCTGAGCCACGCCGAGTTCAGAGTCGCCGAGGCGGTAGCAAGCGGACTCACCAATCGTCAAGCCGCGGCCACACTGATCATCTCGGTGAAGACGGTCGACTTCCATCTGCAGCAGATGTATCGCAAACTGGGGATACGGTCGCGAACCGAACTCGCTGTGCGAATGACCAACTTCGAACCGGCAACAGGAGGAGTTCCGCGATGACTGACTGGTGGCGAGCCCTCGAGGAGGAACTCGAGCGCCGCGGCATCGACGCCCCCGACCCGTGGGCGTCCGTGGGTGTTTCGCCGGAACAGTCGGTGCTCACGCCAGATCAGCGCGCTTTTCTCGAACAGGTCACGACGACGCCGGTACACGGGCTCGACGACGAGCCCGGCGATGAGCCCGTCAACGAGCCCGGCGACAACTCGACCTACATCAGGGAATCCACCCGGTTCACAGACCCAGGTCGATGACGTACCGTGCAGGGAGTGAGCCATATCGACGTTCGCAACCGACTCGGAGTCGACCTCGGCACATTGGTGACCCTCGCCGTCCAGACCCCAACGTCCGGCGCGACCAGCGAGATCTCCTCGGCCGTCGCGCTCGGAAACGACGGCTTCGTCGTGGGCGCGGACGCCGAACAGGTGCTCGCCGCCCAGCCGGCGCGCGGAGCACGCCAACTCAAGCGGCGATTCGGTGACACCACCCCCATCGTGCTCGATGGCGATGCAATCCAATCCGACGTACTGCTCGGCGAGCTGCTGCGGGCAGTCGTCGCCACCTCGGGCATCGACACGTCGACTGCAACACTTGCGCTCACACATCCAGCTTCGTGGCGCGGATACAAGCTCGAGTTGCTGCGAACGATGGGCACATCGCTCGGCTTCGCCGACGTCGAGCTGATCAGCGAGCCGGTCGCCGCCGCCCGCCGCTACGCGTCGTCTGGTCGGATCTCGTCGGGCGACACCGTTGCGGTCTACGACCTCGGCGGCACGTTCAACGCCGGCATTGTGTCGCTCTCCGAGCCTGGACCCTCGCTGGTCGGTACGCCCCAAACGCTCGAGCGGTTCGGTGGCACAGAGATCGACCAACTGGTGTTCCAGCACGTGGGGAACGCGCTCGGTGGCGCGTTGGAGCAACTCGATCGCAACAACGACGAAGTGCGCCACGCCGTCACCCTGCTCCGGTCGGCCTGCACACAAGCCAAGCACGAGTTGTCGGCGAAAAGTGAAGCTTCGGTCAGCGTGGTCATGCCAGGCCTCGACACCTCGGTGCGCATCACGCGCGACGAGTTCGAGGCGGCGTTGCGGCCCTACATCACCGAAACGCTGCAAACCCTTGATCGGGCGATTGCGGCCGCCGGCATGACCCCGGGCGATCTCGCCGGAGTCATCCTGTCGGGGGGTGGATCGCGCATTCCACTGGTCGCCGAGATGGTCGCCGGGCACCTCGGACGACCAGTGTTCAACGACGTCGACCCGAAACTGGTCGTCGCGTCCGGCGCGACCGAAACGATCGCCGCCCCATCATCCCAACCGTTCACATCCATCGCCGACACAGCCTCGGCTTCGCCCAGGGAGACCATCATGAGTGACCAAACGACCCCTCCGGCCGATCCTGCTTCAGCTGCCCCTGCGGCCGGTAGGTCGACCCCACCGCCGCCACCCGCGGCCAAGAAGCGGGCCCCGTCGAGAGCCGCCAAGATCGCCGGAGGTGCCGCCGCGGCGGCGGCCGCTGTCGCCGCTGGCGTGATGTACGGCGACGACATCGCCGACGCTGCCACCGGCAACGACGACGCTGGCGCGGCTGCAGCCGGTCAACCCGGGCAGCCAGGGTCGGCCGACGACGGACCAGTCGAGAACGCCGACAGGCGCGAGCGAGAGACCACCGACTACGACAGCATGGACGCGTTCGACGCCGCCGTGCCGAGCGATGCCGCGGTCGTCACCGAGCCGGTCGCCGGGCCGCTCGGCACCCCGCTCGACACCCCGCTCGTCGAGGCCGCCACGGCTGGGTTCGCCCGCGAGGCGGCGCCGCGGCAAGCACATCGAGCCGAAGCCGAGTCGGCACAAGACGGCGGCGACGCTGCTCGTTCACAGGCGTCGCAGGCGACGGCTGCTCCGGGAGTGCACCGTCCGGCTCCCACCCAGATGGCCAGCGATGACCGTGCGCCGACCGACGCACCGTCATCAACGCCTGCCTCCACTCAAACCGCAGCGCCCGCACCGGCCCCTGTGGTCGATGCCGAGTTCGAGGCAGCGCGTGCGACGCTGCTCGAACGGCTCGACCACTTCGAGGCACCGGCGGGTACCAGCCCCGAGGATGCCCAACAACTCCGCCAAGAACTGATCGATGCAGTCGAGCGATTCGACCCGGCCCCTGGTCAGACCACGCAGGAAGCGTTGGCCGAGCTGCATGACGATTACGACCGGCGCGTGGAGGACTTCACGCAAGATCAGAAGATCGATGCCCTGATCCAAGAGGCGCAGCGTGACAACGAAGCAGACGCTGCCGCCGAAACCGATGGTGAGACGCCGCTGGTTGTTCCCGTCGACGCGGCGGTCGACGAAGATACCGAGGCCTCGGGTGACGACGATTCGTCGGCCGACCCCACCGCGGCCGACCCCACCGCGGCCGACCCCGACTCAGACGACCCCACCTCAGACGATCGCAACTCGGACGATCGCAACTCGGACGAGCCGACGGAGGACCGAGGCATCGAGGTCGAGCGAGCCGAAGTCCTGATCGGCCTCGACCAGCCAGCCGAAGATGGCCTCAAGGACGACTTCGACACGATGATCGGCGAAGCCGGATCGAAGTCGGAGTTGGATGTGTCCGACATCGACGCGCCGGCGAGAAGGTCACTCGACGTGAACGTCGACGACGATGCTCCGGCCACCCCGCTGGAGGTCACGGACGTGAGAGCGACCTACATCCCACCGGCAGAGCAGCCAGTGTTCCTCGGCGACACCCCCGCCGAGGTCTCGCCCGCCACACCCATCGAAGCCGCGATCGACACGCCGATCCACCTCGCGGACGACGTGCTCGGTGATGTGTCGGTTGCGTCACTGGTCGGGCAGGCCGAGCCAGCGGCCGTCGACCTCGGCGAACCGATCGTGGTCGACGCCCCCGTACTCGTCGCGGAGCTCATCGAAACCAACCAGGTCATCGAGATCGTCGAGATCGTCGTCGATCCGATCGTGGAGATCGAGCCGATCCACACTCCAGTCGATGATCTCGAGCCGGAAGACGTCGACTTTGCTGCCGACATCGCCAGCGACATCACGCCGGCTGCACCCGACACGCTGTCGTTCGAGCCGTGAACAGCGAACGACGAGCAGCCGGTTCAGACGAAACGGAAGCTGGAGATCACGTCGACGAAGGCGTTCATGTTGGCTTGCACCGACTCGTCTCGCTGGCTCGTCCCGATGATCTGGAAGAAGTCGACGACCTTGCCGCCCGCGGTGACCGGGGCGAAGAACATCGCCTGCACCTGCGCCAGCGGCCGACCCGTCGGACCATCGAGATTGACCCCTCGCAGGTAGACGACGTTGTCCCCGAAGCGAGCGATCCGTTCACCGTGATCGACAGCGCTCGGTGTGGTCTTCTTCAACTTCACCCACGTGGCCTTGGCGGCGCGCTCGAAATCGACCGAACGGGCGACCGTATCGTGACGAATGATCGCGTTCACCCAGAACCCGTCGTCGTCGGCGATGGGCTGCCTGACGACGCACAACGCTCCCGGTGCCTCGTCGAGCACCCAACCGTCGGGTATCGCGAGGACGAATCGGGGGATGCCAGGGATCATCGCACTGGGATGCACCGCGATGCGCGTCGTCGATGCGTGCGTGGGTTGTTCGTCCGCCATGCGCTGACTGTATCGCGCGGCGACGAGACCTACGACCAGTTCGGTCGAGCACCGCGAGCGAGCCAGGTCGAACCGGGAAGGCTCCCGGTGACGGTCGGCTCCCAGTTCTCTACCATCACTGATACCTGCCGAGATCGGCCAATGAGACAACGAGAGGTAGGCACGGCATGAGCGATTGGGACAACTTCTGGAACGGCGTCGGCGACGCCGTCGAGGACGCCGTGGATTGGGTTGGTCAGGCAGCCGAGGATGTCGTCGAGGCCGTGGTCGATGTCGTCGAAGACGTTGCCGAGGTCGTCGAAGACGTCGCCGAAGCCGTCGTGGATGTGGTCGAAGACGTCGTCGACTGGACGTTGACCGTGGCGGACACCGTGATCTTCGACCCCGTCGACTTCATCACGGGTGGTGTCATCGATATCGACTACGAAGATGGTCAGCTGACAGGCGAGCTCAACCTCGG
>JANMNE010000009.1:0-18197 GCA_031373785.1 Ilumatobacteraceae bacterium | reverse complement strand
CGAAGTTCCTGGCCAAGGTCGGCGGCATCGTCAAGCGCAAGCGGATCCCGTACGGGGACCGCGGCGTGGTGATCACGCCCAACTGATCGCCGCCTCATCGTGAATCGTCATGCATCGTGCGCCGTTCTGTTCGGCGCGTTGCTGTTGCTGTCGTGCAGCTCGGACTCGACGTCGAACTCGTCAGCAACGACCGCCGCGCAAGGCGCCTCGACGACCGCCGCGGCGACATCGACCACCACGACCGAGGTGACCACGACCACCGAGGCATCGACGACCACGCAACTGACCACGACCACGGAAGCGCCAACGACCACGGAAGCGCCGACGACGAGCACGACGATCGCTCCCGCGGAGAAGATCATCGAGACACGCGTGATCGGGCAATCGGTGCAGGGCCGCGACATCACTGCGTATCGCATGGGCACACGAGGCGCTCGACCGGTCTTGTTGATCGGCGTGATCCACGGCGACGAGGCCAAGGGCTACGGCATCACCCAGATGATCCGCACCATGCCGACGCCGAAGGGCGTCGATCTGTGGCTCATCGACAGCATCAACCCTGACGGGCAGGCTGCCGACACTCGCTACAACGCCAACGGGGTCGACCTCAACCGCAACGTGTCGTACAACTGGACGTACATCCCGAGGACGACGGCGGACGGCGAGTACTCCGGCGAGGCGCCGGCCGACCAGCCCGAGACGCAAGCGCTGGAGCAGTTCGTCGGCGAGATCAAGCCGTACATCACGATGTTCTGGCACCAAGACGCCAACCGGGTGTCGCCCGGCGGAGCGCACCGCGAGATCCCCATGCAGTTCGCCGACCTGGTCGGGCTGTCGGCGGCATCGACGCCGTGCACCGGCGGATGCACCGGCACATTCACGCAGTACATCAACCACACGATCAAGGGCGGAACAGCGTTCATCGTCGAGCTGCCGGGTAACGATGAGGTCACGCCGGCGATGGTCAAGCTCCACGCCGCGGCGACCCTGCAAGTGATCACGCTCTAGACCGAAGCAGTCAGTCGGTGCGACCTTTCGCCTGCCGACCCATCGCCCGTTGCATGTCGAGCTTCGCATCTCGTTCGGCCATGGCATTGCGCTTGTCGCCCTTCGTGCGGCCTCTGGCCAGTGCGAGCTCGACCTTGACCCTGCCCCCCTTGAAGTAGAACGACAGCGGCACCAGCGCCAGCCGCTCCTGAGCCACCTCGGCGGCGATGCGTTCGATCTCACGCGTGTGCAACAACAGCTTGCGGGCACGATCAGGATCGTGCGCACCGATGCCATGGGCGAACTGGTAGGGCGGGATGTGGATGCCGTCGAGCCAGATGGCGCCATTGATCACGCGCGCGTAGGCATCGGCCATTTGGAGATGGCCGAGACGCAGGCTCTTGACCTCGCTGCCCTGCAGCACGATGCCCGTCTCGATCGTGTCGAGGATCGCGTAGTCATGTCGCGCCTTGCGGTTGCTGGCGATGATCTTGCGGTCGTCCGTGGTCGGACGGGAAGGCGGCATGGCGATTGAGGGTAGCGGTCGCCCCGTCGACGACCGCCTCGCTACCCTTCGGCCGATGCTCGCCTTCCCGAACCGCGCCTTCGCCGAGATGATCGGCGACGCTTACGACGGGTACCCGTTGGAGGCCTGCGGACTGCTGGTCGGCCGCGGCGATTCCGTCCATCGGTTCGTCGCGTGTACGAACGAGGCGGCGTCGGCACGGATCTACGCGATCCCCGGCAGGGAACTGCTGCGCGCCGAACGGGCGGCCGAGGACGACGGCCTGGAGATCATCGGTGTGTTCCACAGTCACACCCACAGCGAGCCCTATCCCAGCCCCACCGACGTCGACCAGGCGCCCGACCCGGGGTGGCACTACGTGATCGTCAGCTTGAAGCGTGAGGCACCCGAGACGCGGAGCTATCGCATCGTCGACGGGACCATCACGGAGGAGCGGGTCGCGGTCGGCTGAGATAGAATCCCGACAGGATTGATCAGGTTCATCGGAATAGGTGATCCGCCGCGTGATGTTGGGGATGGTGATGGTTCCGTTCAACAGTGTGCTCGACATGATCGGCAACACACCGATGGTCGATGTCAGCAAACTCTCGCCGAATCCCGACGTGCGCATCGTCGCCAAGCTCGAAGGCCAGAACCCGTTCGGCTCGGTCAAGGACCGCATCGCCAAGTCGATGATCGAGCACGCCGAAAAGAGTGGCCAACTGCGGCCCGGGCAGACGATCCTCGAGCCGTCGAGCGGCAACACCGGCATCGCCCTGGCCGCGATCGCCCAGCTGAAGGGGTACCCGATCAAGATCCTCATGCCCTCCAGCGTGTCGATCGAACGTCGTCAGATGCTGGAGGTGTTCGGCGCCGAGGTCATCTTGACCCCTGGTGAAGAGGGCAGCAACGGCGCCGTACGTCGCGCCCAGGAGATGGCGGCCGAGAACCCACAGTGGTGCTTCTTGTACCAGTACGGCAACGACGCCAACCCGTTGGCGCACTACGAGGGCACCGGGCCTGAGATCTGGCGAGATTGCCCCGAGATCACCCACTTCGTCGCCGGGCTGGGCACCAGCGGCACGTTGATGGGCACCGGTCGGTACTTGAAGGAGCAGAACCCGGGCATCAAGGTGATCGCAATCGAACCTCCGCTGGGGGAGCGCGTCGAGGGACTCCGCAACCTGGAGGACGGCTACATCCCGCCGGTGTTCGACCAGTGGTACGGGTTCGATCTGCTCGACCGCAAACGGGTCGTGCGCCCGCGCGAGAGCCTGGAGTGGACTCGCCGCCTGGTCACCGAATGTGGTGTCTTCGCCGGGATCTCGTCGGGCGCGGCGATGGCCGGCGCCGCCAAAGTGGCCAGCGAGATCACCGACGGCGTGATCGTGTTCATCGTCAGTGACGCCGGGTGGAAGTACCTGTCGACGGGCGCCTACACCGACGATCTCGATGAGGCCGAGAAACAGGCCGAACGAATCATCTACTTCTAGCGCCCTTCCCCCGTTGGGCGATCGTCTGTAGGGTGTAACGATGCGATTTATCGGACCCAAGGTGCTCGCCTTGACACTCCTCGTGACAATTGGTCACGTGGTCCTGCCGAGTGTCGGAGCCGGTCTTGCTTCCGTCCAAGCGGCGCCTCCATTCGGTTCGTCCGCCTACCAGGCCGTCGCTCCGGCGAGACTGGCCGACACCCGGCCCGAAGAGGGTGGGTTCGGCTTCACCCCGTTGTCCGCCAGTGTCGTGCGCGTCCAGGTGGCCGGTCGAGCCAACGTGCCGAGCAACGCCACCGCCGCGGTGCTCAACGTGACCGGGGTCAACACCACCGCAGCAGGCTTCGTCACCGTGTACCCGGCGGGCACGGCGCTGCCGACAGCCTCCAACGTCAACTTCGACCGCGCCGGGCAGGTGATCGCCAACATGGTGACTGTCAAGCTCGGTGCCGGTGGTGCTGTCGATGTCTACATGCAGCGCCCAATGGATGTTGCCGTTGACGTCTCCGGCGCGTATGTGCCGGCGCCCTCCGCCCAGTCCAACGGTCGACTCGTGACCCGACCCGGCGGCGCCTTGCGCGTGCTGGACACGAGGACCCGCGGGGCCCGGGTAGAGGGCCAGTCCACTGAGCGCGTCGACTTGGCTGCGGCGGCCATTCCCGCCGACGCGGTGGCCGTCGTGGTCAACATCACGGCAACCGAGACCGGTGTCGGCTTCTGGACCGCCTATCCGATCGGTCAAACCCGCCCGAACGCCAGCAACCTCAACATCGACGCGACGGGCGAGACCCGGGCGGGGCAAGCGATCGTGTTGCTGACACCCGGCGATAGGGCGTTCAACGTCTTCAGCCAAGGTGGCGGTCACCTCGTCGTCGACGTGGCCGGCTACTTCACCGGGTCGAACACCACGCCATCGACCGATGGGTTGTTCGTGCCGGTCGACCCGACCCGATTGCTCGACTCACGCGGCTCCACGGTCATGCCGACGTGGGGCGGCAGCACGCTCGAGTTCCCTGTCTACGGCCCAGGTAGTCCGGTCGCAGCTGCGGCGATCAACATCACCGGAACTGAGTCGATGCTCGGTGGTTTCGTCACTGCATTCCCGGCCGGCGTCTCGCGGCCGCAGGCATCGAACCTCAACGTCGACACCTGGGATCAGACGATCGCCAACCACGCGATCGTACGCGTCAGCAGCCGCGGGATCAGCCTGTACAACCAGAACGGTTTGCACCTCATCGCCGATCTCAACGGCTGGTACCTCGGCTCGCCGACGGCCGCGGCGCTGCCGCCGCCGACCAACCCCGACTACGGCCCATCGACGGCGCGCGAAGTCGACAGCACTTCCATCGGCATGTCTCTGCCTGTTGGGACCGGCACCAATCTCGATGCCGTGGCCAACCTCGGCATCGCTGCCACGTGGAACGGGGCTGCCGGTTTGGCAGCTCCCGGCAACATCGTGCTGTTCGGGCACCGCACCTCCCACGGCGCGCCCTTCCTCAACATCAACCTGGTTCCGTTGGGCGGTCAGGTCAGCCTGATCGGCGATGACGGCCATTCGTACAACTACGTGGTCGTGCGCCACGACGTCACGGCGCCGAGCTTCAACGTGATCAACAACATCGGCCTCACCTCTGGGCTGGCAACGGTGCAGTTGGTCGCCTGCACTCCGCCGCACTCGGTGCGGTTCCGATGGGTCACAACCGCGCGGCTGGTCAGCGTCACCTAGTTCGACTGATCAGCGGCCGAGCACGAGCAGCAACAGTCCAACCACGACCACGCATGCAGCGGCGGTGCGTCTGATCGCTTGGCCTTCGCCCAGGTAGCGGGCGCCGACGAAGGCGGCGATCACCACGCTCGATTCCCGCAGGCATGTCACATATCCGACCGGTGCTCGTTGAAAGGCGATCTGTACCAGGGCGTACGTGACGCCCGAGGCGATGCCCATGATGAGGAATCGGCGCCAATAGATGCGCATCGCCGCGACCATTGCTGTCCGGTGGCCCGTTGCGAGCGCGTAGGTGCTGGTGGTGGTCGTGACGCACACGAATGACGCGGCCGCATACAACGGCGTGTCGACGCTGCGGATCCCCTTGGCGTCGGCCACGGAGTAGACGCCGATCGCCATCGCCACACCCAGTGCCACGAGCACCTGCGCGGACGCGCCGCGACCGGCGAGGGCAACGAGGCCGAGTGCCACGACCAACATGCCGGCAACGCCCACCGGGGTGAAGATGTCGCCCAGGAATGCAATGCCGCCGAGACCGGCGAGCAGCGCACCACCGCCGCGGGCGATGGGGTAGGCGCGCGAGAAGTCGCCGACGTTGTACGCCTTGGCCAGGAACACGGTGTACGGAATGTGGGCCAGGCCCGATAGCGCCGCCCACGTGAGGCCGCGAGCTGGAATGCCGCCGCCGATGATCAGTACGACGGCCGCCAGCACGCCGGTGAAGAAGAACTGACCCCACAAGGCGATGAAGCGGTCACTGATCGATTGTTTGACGGAGAAGTTCCACGCGGCATGGAGCACCGCGGCCACGAGCGCCAAGACGGTTGCGGTCAGCATGTGGTGGTCGAGCGTAGAACCTCGGTCTCGCCGTAACCTGGCCCATCGATATGTGTGCCGACAAGGACCGACCAATCGGGATGTTCGACAGCGGGTTCGGTGGACTCACCGTCGCCCGTGCGGTGATCGATCTGCTCCCGGCGGAGAATCTGGTCTACATCGGTGACACCGGCAGGTATCCCTACGGCCCCCGCCCGCAGGACGAGGTGCGCCAGTTCGCCCGGCAGTTGGCGTGGAGCCTGGTCAAGCAACACGATGTGAAGGCCGTGGTGGTGGCTTGTAACACCGCGTCGGCGGCGGCGCTCGACGTGCTGCAGGGTGAGTTGCCGGTGCTGGTCGTCGATGTCGTCGAGCCCGGCGCACGAGCCTTGGTGACGGCCAGCCGTTCCGGGCGCATCGGGGTCATCGGCACCGTGGGAGCCATCGGGTCGGGTGCGTACGAACGGGCCGTTGCTTCGACAGGCGCCGACGTGCACCTCACGGCAGCGGCGTGTCCCGGCTTCGTCGAGTTCGTCGAGCGCGACCAGACGACCGGCGACGAGGTCACGATCCTGGCCGAACGGCTGCTGGCGCCGGTCAAGGCGGCGGGCGTCGATGCGTTGTTGCTCGGCTGCACGCACTACCCGTATCTGGCCCGCGTGATCGGCGAGGTCATGGGCCCCGACGTCACCCTGGTCTCCAGCGCCGACGAGACCGCGTACGCCACGCGTGAGATGTTGCAGCGGCTCGACCTCCTGCGCGCCGACGACTCCGACCAACCTGCGGAGCACCGCTTCTACTCGAGTGGCGACATCTCTTGGTTCGCCGATCTGGGCGGCCGCCTGCTCGGCCCCGAGCTCGGCGCGGCCGACCACTGGCAGCCGCCGGAATGACCACTGCAGATCTGACCATCAACAAGGAGTACCCCCAATGACCCGCTTCGACGGCCGCGCGGCTGATGAACTGCGCCCCATCACATTCGAGCGCGACTACACCGAGATGGCGGCCGGCAGCGTGCTGGTCACGTTCGGCAAGACGCGGGTGCTGTGCACCGCCTCGATCGACGAGAACGTTCCGCGCTGGATGAAGAACACCGGCAAGGGTTGGGTCACCGCTGAGTACTCGATGCTGCCCGGCGCTTCACCGGAGCGCATCGATCGCGAAGCCGCCAAGGGCAAACAGAGCGGGCGAACCGTCGAGATCCAACGGCTGATCGGTCGCTCGTTGCGGGCCGCGTGCGACATGCAACTGCTCGGCGAGCGCCAGGTCGTGGTGGACTGCGACGTGTTGCAGGCCGACGGTGGCACGCGGACCGCCAGCATCTGTGGCGGCTACCTCGCGTTGCACGACGCATTGGCGCGACTGGTGCAGAACAAGGCGATCAGGTCGCACCCGCTGCACTCGTACTGCGCGGCAATCAGCGTCGGCATCGTCGGTGGCCTCCCGATGCTCGATCTGCCGTACGTCGAGGATTCGACCGCCGAGGTCGACATGAACGTGGTGATGCTCGGCAAGGATGGTGGCGAGCCGCTGTTCGTCGAGGTGCAGGGCACAGCCGAGGGTGCCGCGTTCTCGCGCGGCGAGCTCGACATGCTGCTGGAGCTGGCCTCGGGCGGGTTGGCGGAGATCATGGCATTGCAGGCCGAGATGGTGTCCGTTCCGCCGCCGGCGCGCCCACTCGGTCGCTGACGATGGCGGCGCTGCAGCTGGTTTGTGCATCGGCCAATCCCGACAAGGTGTTGGAGATCGCGGCCATCCTCGACGGCGTCGTACAGCTCGTGCCTCGACCGGCTGATGTTCCCGAGGTGGTCGAGGACGCCGACTCGTTGATCGGCAACGCTCGCTTGAAGGCCGCGGCGATCTGCGCGGCCACCGGGTTGCCCGCGGTCAGTGACGACACCGGGTTGTTCGTCGACGCCCTCGATGGGGCTCCGGGGGTGTACGCAGCCCGCTTCGCCGGCGACGACGCCACGTATGCCGACAATCGCGTCAAGCTGCTCGCCGAGCTGGGGGACCGCACCGATCGCCGCGCCAGCTTCGTGTCCGCGGTGATGGTCGTGTGGCCGGATGGTCGGGAGGTCGCCGTCGAAGGGGTGTGCAAGGGCGTGATCGCCACGACGGAACTGGGCGACCGCGGCTTCGGGTACGACTCGGTGTTCATCCCCGACGATGGCGACGGTCGGTCGTTCGCCCAGATGAGCGATGCCGAGAAGAACCAGATCTCGCACCGTGCCCGTGCCCTTGCCGGGCTGCTCGCGGTGTTGCGGACGGCAGCTCCTGACTGAGCCGGTCGGTCACCAGCCGCGCAGGTCGATCGGCCAGCGGTCGACGACCTCGTCGCCGCGGACCAGCCAGGCCACCTCGTGCATGGCCATCGTCGGGTCGATGTGGGCCGGAACCACCTTCACCCGCTCGCCGACCGCCATCCGTGCCGTCGGCGAGAAGGTGATGTGCTCGTCGGACAGGAAGCGGACCTTGGCGCCCTCGATCGATGGGTTGCCGTGGTCCATCCCTTGTGTCTTCAGCCCGGCATCGGCAACGGCGTACTCGTCGTTCGACGAGATCACGGTCGCCAACACGAAGCACGCCTGCCGGAACGGGTGACCGCGTCCGCCGTAGTGGGTGTCCATCAACGCGTACGTGCCGGCCTGCACCTCGTTGACCTGGTCGTGGAGGTCGTAGGTGTCGGTGCCCCCGGCACTGATGATGTCGCCACCGACCAGCAAGCCGGCGACGATCAGCTTCTCCATTGCCTCGGCGACCTTGGCGCGCTGTTGGGTGCGATCGGGCATCGCCATGAGGTGGCCCTCGTAGCCCATCACGCCACGCACGACCAGCCCCCGGCCCCTCGCGTAGTCGGCCAGGTGGCCAGCGTCGCTGGGTCGGCATCCGCAACGCGGCAACCCGACGTTCACGTCGATCAGCGCGTACTTGAGCCCGGCCGAGGCCGCGGCATCAACGGTCTCGTGCGAGTCGACGGCAACGGTGATCAACGAGCGATCCTGCAGGGCGGCCATCGCCGCAAGCCGCGCCGGGTCGAGCGTCTCGTTGGCCAACAACAGATCGTCGCCGAGGCCGGCAGCGGCCATGCCGATGACTTCGCGAGGGGTCGCGCACGTGAACGATCGGTGGCCATGGGCGCGTTGGGCGCGAGCGAGCGACGTGCACTTGTGCGCCTTGACGTGAGGCCGCAACCTGCTGCCGGGCAGCACCGCAGCCATCGTGGTCAGGTTGTGCTCGAAGGCGTCGGCATCGATCAGCAGCGCCGGTGTCGACAAGTCGGAGACGTTCATGCGACCGGCCCCAGCCTGGTGAGCACGAGACGGTCGAGCCCCAGTTCACTCGATTCGTCGCGCACGTCGTCGGTGTCGTCGAACGTCCATCCACTGATCTCGAAGGCGCGGTCGCCGGCCGCGTCGCGGGCGGCCTTCACGAAGTCGCCGGCGCGCTCGTTGGTCATCCGAACGTTGATGCCGTCGGCGATCTGTCCGGCGAGCGTGGCCAGTCGCACGCTGTTGACGCCGATGATGATCGGCGTCGGCTCTGGCAGGGCACGGATGTGACGCACCTGTTCCTCCACCGCCGCGTGGCGGTCGGCGATGTCGCTGCTGAGCGGAATGCCGCGTGCAACGTGCTCGCCACTCCACTTGCTGTTCGGTGCGGTGCCGGCGCCCAACCCGAGGGTCAGCCTTCCCCCACTGATCCGCTGCACGCTCGACGCAGCGGCGGCCAGCACTGCGGGATGGCGATTGGCGACGTTGGCCACCAGCGTGCCCAGGCCGATCGTGGTCGTCGCCACGGACAGCGCGCCGAGCAACGTGAAGCACTCGAGCATCGGCCGGTCGCCTTGGATCATCTCGCCGTCGAAGTGATCGAACACCCACGTGGTGTCGTACCCGTCGGCCTCGGCGCGCACGATCGCCTCGCGGAGCGCAGGCCAGTCATTGGCGCCGGGGCTGAATTGGATGTCGATCTTCATGCGGCCCCAGGAGGTGTTGTCACAGATGTGATCAGGAGTGCTGACGGTGCGGGCGGAGGGACTTGAACCCACACTCCTTGCGGAACAGGGTCCTAAGCCCTGCGCGTCTGCCAGTTTCGCCACGCCCGCGGCGAGACCGTCACGATATCGACCTCGCCACTTCGGTGGCGACCGCCCTTCCGTCGAGCGCGCAGCGATCAGCCGAGGCCACTCGGTGGACGAGGTTGCCGATGGCGAAGACGTCGTTGCGTGAGGTGCGGAACGTGGCGTCGACGGCCGGGCCCTTGATCTCCGGGTTCATCGCCAGGCCGCTGCGTCGCGCCAACTCGTTGTCGGGGATCCAGTCGGCGCTGAAGATCACGGTGTCGCATGCGATGGTTCGTCCGTTGGTCAACACGACGCGCTCGACCCGTCGATGGCCGACGATCTCGGCGACATCGACTCCGGTCAGGACGGGAACCCGGCGCACCGTGGCTGCAGCGAGCTTGAGCACGCCGTACGACTGGTGGCGGGGGAGCGGGGTGATCATGGCCACGGCTCGGCAGCCAACGTGGGCCAGGGTGAAGATCGCCGAGAAGCTGACGTGTTCGGCGCCGACGATGACGGCTCGCGTGCCGACCCGTTGACCGGCCATCGCCAACTGCTGTAGCGACCCGGTCGTGAAGATCCCGACCGGGCGATCACCGGGAACGAGCCGCGCCGCGCGCGGTCGCTCCCGAACACCCGTGGCGAGGACCACCGCATCGACGTCGAGGTCGTCGAGCGAGAACACCGGTGCACCGACGCGCAACTGGACCCCGGCCTCGTTCGCCCGTCGCGCGAGGGCACGCACGTACCGCGGACCGGTCATCACACGATGCAGGTCGCGCATCCCGAAACCGAGGTGATCGGTGTGCCGAGGGATCCCGCCCGCTTGTTGCTCGCGCTCGTAGACCGTGACCGCACCGACGCCGAGACGGCGAAGGGCGATGGCTGCTGAGAGCCCGGCGGGCCCGCCGCCGACGATGGCGACGGTCCGATCCCGCAGCGTCACGGCGCCACGCCCCACCCGGTCAACTTGCACAGTTCGGCCTGGCAGTAGAAGCCCTGGCAGCGACCGGCCAGAGCGCGCGTGCGTCGCCGCAGCCCATCGAAGTCGACCGCCGGGACGGGGGCAACGCATGCTGCCGCGACCTCGCCGACGGTCACGCGTTCGCAGTGACACACGATCTGCGCGCCTCGTTGGTACGGCCGCTCGTCGACTTCACCGAGCGGTGTCATACGGATGGCAGTGGTCCTCGCGGCGGTGGCGATTTCGAGCCCGCAGTCGATCAGCCGGTTCAGCGCTTCCTCGGCCAGCGCCATCGATGCGGTGAGCCCCGTCGATCGGATGCCGCCGAGGCACACGTAGCGAAGATCGCGGTGCTCGCTGACCTGGTAGTCGGAATGCTCGGTCGCGGCACGCAAGCCGGCGTACACCGCGGTCACCTCTTCGTCCATCAACGCCGGCAGGATTCGCTTGCCCTTGGCGAGCAAGGTGTCGATGCCGGCGCGCGTGGAGCCCGTCGCCGTCTTGTCGTCGATGTCGTCGGCGGTTGGTCCCAGCATCACGTTGCCGAACACCGTCGGCGCCACGAGCACGCCCTTCGTGTGAGATGTCGGCACCGGCAAGACGGTGCGGTTCAGCAGGGGGCGCGACAGCTTGTCGAACACGATCAACTCGCCTCGGCGGGGTCGAATGGTGAAGCCGTCGAGCCCGAGCGAACGGTGCAGTTCATCACCACGCAGCCCGGCGGCGTTGACGACGAATCGAGCGTGCAGCGTGGCGCCGTGCCGGGTCCGCAAGACGGTCACATCGTGACCCACGTCGCATCCGACGACGTCGTGGTTCACCAGCGCCGCGGCGCCGTTGGCGATCGCCTCGTAGGCGAATGCCAGCGGAGTCGACCACGGGTCGATGATGTGCTCGCCCGGCACCAGCATCCCGCCCATTGCCCCCGGACCGAGGTGAGGCTCGCATTCGTACACGGCGTCGCGGTCGATGATCTGGGCGTGCTCGTAGCCGTTGGCGAGTGCCTTCGCGGCGATGTTCACCAACGCCGCCGCCTGCTCGTCGTCCCATGCAACGAGGACAGCGCCGACCTCCTCGATGGAGATTCCGACCGAGGGGGCGTACTCGTTCAGCAGCGAGTACCCGCGTGCAACCAGGCGCGCCTCGAGCGACCCGGGCGTGGCATCGAAGCCGGTGTGCAGGATCGCGGTGTTGGCCTTGCTCGTGCCGGCGCCGAGGTCGGGCCCGGCCTCGACGATCGCGACGCGGAGATCGTGATGCGAAAGCAACCGCGCGACAGCGCACCCGACGACACCTCCACCTACGACGGCGACGTCGTACACGGTGGTGCCGGGATCAACGTTGCCGGCGCTCATAGATCCATTGTCGCCGCGGCTGACCGCTGCCACGCAGCCAGCCGCTCGGTTGCTTCGTCGGCGCCGATCCTTGGCTCCAAGACCGCATCTGGGCGCCACGCTGTCGCGCCGAGCTGGGATTGTGAATCCAGGTTGGCGCCCAGATCGGCGAAGGAGGCGACGCCGAGTGCGGTTGCGTGCGGTGACGGGTAGACCTCGACGGGTGCTTGCAGCAGGTCGGCCTGTGTCTGCAGCAGCACCTGGCTGCGGGTCAGGCCACCGTCGACTCGCAGCCGGGTCAACGGCGTGCCGAGGTCGCGACCAGCGGCCTGGGCGAGCAACGCGACCTGGGCAACGATCCCTTCGATCGCAGCGCGCACGAGGTGCCCCCGCTCGGTGGACAGCGTCATACCCGTGAAGGCGGCCTTGGCGTGCGGCTTCCAATAGGGGGCGGCCAGTCCGGCAAGCGCCGGGACGAAGACCACGCCGTTCGGTCCGTCGACCGAGCCACCGACGCGATCGAGGTCGTTGGGCTCGGCGATGATGCCCATGTCGATCAGCCAGGTGACGGCTGCACCGACGGTGTACACCTGGCCATCGAGGCAGTAGGTCAATCGGTCGGCGATACGCCACGCCGGGCAGCCCACCAGACCATTGGTCGATCGTGTCGGCTGGTCACCGGTGCACGCCAGCATGAATGCTCCGGTTCCGTACGTGCACTTGGCCTCGCCCGCAGCGTGACACTGCTCGGCAAAGAGGGCGGCTTGTTGGTCGACGCAGGTCCCTGTGACGGGCACGGCGGCGCCGAACACCGAACAATCACCCAACGCCTCGGCGTTGCCGACCACCCTCGGCAACATCGCCGGATCGATGCCGAAGATGTAGCAGGCGCTGTCGCTCCATTGCCCGGTGTCGAGGTCGAGGAGGAGAGAGCGACCGGCCGTTGCCACATCGGTGGCGAAGGCGCCGCACATGCGGTGCAACATCCATGTGTCGGTGGTGGTGATGGTCGGCGACCCGCCGAGCTGCTCGCGCAGCCACACGATCTTCGGTGCGACGAAGTACGGATCCAACTCGAGACCGGTGTGTTGAGCCAGGAAGTCGGCGTGGTCGCGGAGCCGATCGCACACGACCTCGGCTCGGCGGTCCTGCCACACGATCGCCTGCCCGTTCGGCACGCCCGTCGACCGATCCCATGCCAGCACGGTCTCGCCCTGGTTCGCCAGGCCGATGCTCGTCAGCCGAGGGTTGCCTGCCGCCGCCAGTGCCTCCGTGCCGGCAGCGACGACGCTGGCCCACAGCTCCTCCGGATCCAGCTCCACCGCGCCGTCGGCAGTCGCTCGAACCTGAATCGACGCCTCGGCCAGCGAGAGCACGTCGCCATTGTCGGCGACGACCAGCGCCTTGGTGGCCGAGGTGCCCTGATCGATCGCCAACACGGTCACGCAGCGACACTATTACGGCGTCGTTGGCTGCCCTCTACAGTGACGTCGATGGCGTTCACAGGCTTCCCCGACGAGGCGATCCGGTTCTACGAAGGACTGATCGCCGACAATTCCCGGACCTATTGGCTGGCCAACAAGCCGGTCTTCGAGCGCGCCGTCCGCGGGCCGATGCTTGCCTTGCTCGACGAGCTCGCCGAGTACGGCCCGTATCACGTGTTCCGCCCGAACAGGGACGTGCGATTCGCGAAGGACAAGATTCCGTACAAGGACCACATCGGCGCATACGGCGAGTCGCAGGCCGGTGCCGGCTACTACGTGCAGTTCTCGGCGACGGGCATGGTCGCCGGCTCGGGCTACTACCACATGGCCAGTGATCAGCTCGACCGGTTCCGTGCTGCGCTCGACGGCGATGCAATGGGCGGTGAGATTGCAGACATCGCCGCGGCGCTCGGCAAGAAGGGGTTGCAGTTCAGCGCGATCGGCGAGCTGAAGACGGCGCCTCGTGGATACCCGCGGGACCACCCACGGATCGAGTTGTTGCGACGTAAGGGTTTGGTCGGAACGCGGCACTGGGATCCGTCCAGGTGGATGCAGACCAAAGCCGTCGTGAAGCGCGTGCGCGACACGTGGGACGAGGCCGCACCGATGAATGCGTGGCTCGATGCGCACGTCGGCCCGTCGACCCTGGCGCCCGACGACGACGAACTCGCCCGCTTCGGTCGCGTGTAGCTCCTACGCGGGCAGGATGAACTGACAGGTTGGACCAGTTGCTGCCGCGAGGCGACGGTCGAGCGTGTACAGCGGGGATTCGGTGGCCTCGGCCATCGCCACGAACGCGGCGTCATAGATGGTGAGGTTGTCGCGCAACTCCCAGCAACGAGCTGCGACAGCGTGATACGGCCAGTACTCGACGGTGAGCAACGCGAGATCACGGTGTGCTGCCGCAGCGATCCGAGGGTGGACGATTCCGGCTGCGGCATGCCGACGAATGATGTTCGCAGTCTCGAACGCGGCGACTGACGGAGCGCCGAGGTCGAGTTCTGCGACGACCGTTGCTGCCCAACTGCCGAAGTCATCGTCGGCGAGGAGCGCCGCGACGAGAACGCTGGAGTCGACAACGATCATGGGCGGTCGTTATCGCGCGCCGTGAGGATCTGTTCGATGCTTGGTCCCGGCTCGATGAGACGTTGCCGAGCGCGGCGGATGAGCTCGGCGTTGTTGGGGCGTTCGGCGAGCAGGACAAGTTCCGAGAAGAGGAACTCCTGGAGCGACCAGCCCTTCGCTGCTGCTTGAGCAGCCAAGCTGTTCCGCACCTGGTCAGGGACATTTCGGACAGTAATGGCGACCGGCATGCAGCGAGAATAGCTGCATCGCCTGCATGATGCAAGCAATCGCTAGCACTCGGTTGCAGCATCGGGCACAATCGCCGATGAGGGCGAGTTCGATGCCGGCGCGGTGCCAGCGGACACGGGGGCTGGTGCTGTGTTCGCCGCCGGCACGCCTCGGAAGATGTCCAGGATCGCGTTCATCGATGGCGAGTTCTTGTCCCAGATCAGTACCGCCGCGCCGGCGATGTTCTTGGCGGTCGCCTCGATCTGGTAGCCACGGATGTCGGCCGCGTTCACGGTGCTGAGCGCTCCGGCGAACTCGAGCAGCTTGGCGATCGTCAGACCGGTGTCGACCACGAGGTCGTCGCGGTATGCCTCGTACAACGCGCTGACTCCCCGGGGCGTCAAGATCCCCGACTTCGACGCACGCGCCAGGACGCGTCTCATGAAGTCCTGCTGACGGGCGATTCGACCGAGATCCGACGACGGGTCCTCATGCCACGATCCGGTCTCGTCCATGTACTCGAAGTGTCGGGATCGCACGTAGGCGAGTGCCTCGTCTCCGCTGAACGCGGTGCACCCGGGCTGGGCGATGTCGAGCCCGGTGCTCGTGTCGCGCACCGGGTATGAGATCGGAACACTCACGCCCCCGACCGCATCGACGACCTTCTTGAACGCGCAGAAGTCGAGATGGATGAAGTGGTCTACGGGCACGCCGAACTCGGACCACAACGCGTCGATCAACAACTGCGGGTCGTCGTGGCGGTACGCAGCATTGATGCGGCCACTGCCGTTGCCCGGGATCCTCACCCAGAGGTCGCGCGGGAACGACAACACCGAGACCCGGTCGGTGGCCGCGTCGAGACGGACGACCATGATGGTGTCGGTCCGCTCGCCATCCGATGCGTCCTTGCCGAACGACTCGGCGTACGGCGATCCGGGGTCAGCGCAGGCGTTGTTGTCAGCACCGACGATCAGGAAGTTGGTCGACCGGCGATCGGCGACCGGAAAGGATTCGGCGGGTGCGGTGCCGGGCGATGCGGTTGCATCGACGGGTTCCGTCTCGATGGTGGTTCCGCCCGCCACCGTCGCATCGACGTGACCGATGCCGTCGGACCGGTCCTCTCGTTGAGTCGCGCTCAGGAATGCGGGCGTCGCGATCGCCAGGCAGAGCACGCCGCCGGCGGCACGCGCCGTGGCACGGCGGCGGCGACGTGTTGCCCATCGACGCGTCGTCTCGGCGAAGAACGCATTGCTGGGTTCGAAGCCTTCGGTGTCGTCGAGTTGTTCGAACATCACAGACCTCCTGGCGAGTCATGCAGCACGAGTCGAAGGCGAGTGGTGCCGCGGTTGAGGTGGGACTTGATCGTTCCCGGGGAACAGCCGAGGAGCACGGCGACATCGGTCTCGCTGAGATCGGCGATGTAGCGCAGGACGACCGCATCACGTTGTCGCTTGGGCAGGTCCAGCAGCGCACGCTGGAGATCGAGGCGCTCGACCAAGAGGACCTCGGAATCGACCGGTTGCGGTGGCGCGGCTGCTGGCCGGCGTCGCCGGATCTGATCGATCGCCAGGTTCCCGGCGACCCGGGCGACCCAGGCCTGCCGATACTCGACGATCCTCGTCCACCGTTGGTAGGCCCGAGCCAGCGATTCCTGGGCGATGTCTTCTGCACTGGAGCGATCGCCCAGAATCCGATAGGCGACCCGATAGGCGAGGCCGGCGAGATCGCTGAACTCGTCATCGAAGCGTGGGCGTTGCATTGTGATGTTTACGCCCAGGGTGGCTGTTTGGTTTACGGCACCGGGATCCAGACCAGGGCGAGTTGGGTGACCCTCACGTCGGTGCGCTCCAGGCCGACCTGCAACGTGCTGATGTTCTTCGCCGTCGCCATCCACTTGGCGTCGATGTCCGTGACCTCCTGGGTCAACTCCGACTCGAGATCTTCGAGTTGTCGGTGCAGGCCTTCCAACTTGTTCTCTGCTGCATCGAGCCGGTCGCCTGCCGCAGCGGTGCGCGTGCGTCGACCGGCAGCGCCGCCGGCCTTGCCGAGGATCGACCCGAGCAGACCGCCGCGGCTACGACGCCCGCCGAGCAGCCCACCCAGGATCGAACCGGCGGTCGAGAGCATCTCTTCGCTGCGGCGACCTTTGCGTTCGGTGTCGAGCACCTCGGCGCGATCTTCCGCCGCTTGGATCTGGGTTTGCACGCGAGTGACCTTGTCGGCGTACTTGCTCCGCAGCGCCGCGGTCTCCTTGTCGGCGAGATCGTTGGCGGCGGTGAGACAGCGAACGGTGAAGTCGTCGGCGCCTTCGCCCGGCCTGCCGAACATCTTGAGATCGCGGTTGGCTTGCAGGTCGACTGTGCGCGACCTGACCAACGCATCGATCAGGTCACGCTCGACGCGTGTCCAGAAGGTCTTGTCCTTGACCGGGGCGTTCGGCAGTCGGTACACACACAGGGACGGTGCGTCGGGCCGCAGATCGCGATCGTCGTAGTCGACGGCGATCGATCGCGTCGCGTCGACCGGATCGGCGAGGGGGAACAGGACGGCCTCGTACTCTTCGTCGTGGACGAGATCGGCCTTGTCGTCGTCATACCGAAGCGCGACTCGCGCAACGATCGAGGATTCGTAGCGCGTGCCGCGCGGATCGCCCCCAACTGTGGCGAGCCACGGTGATGCAACGTCGGCCCACCGCACCGCCACGCCGGCGGCGACCTCGGGCAACAACGTGATCTCGTCGTGGCCGAGTTGCGGGCCGCTGATGCTGGAGGGAGTGGTGACCGGCACGCCGCTCGGGCTGCTCGCTGCGGGACTCGATTCGCCGGCCGCCGTCGCTGGCGACGCGGTCTCGGACTTGGGTCCGGCAGGCGCGATCTCGCCCTTCTGGTCGGCCATCAGGAGGGCGATCTGGTCTCGGGTCAGCGGGCCGCGTAGGTAGCTCATCGCCCAACGCGTCGTGAAGATCTCGGGGTGGTCTTTGCCGGCGCGGCGCAACACGAACTCGCGCTTGGCGAGCCCGGCGATGGTGCTGCCGATCTCGTTCACGTCGACCGCTCCGCTGGCAGCGCTCATCCCGTCGAGGAGGCGCTGCTTGTCCTGGTCCGTCTGCAGCCGCCCGATCATCCACGTCCCGGCGTTCGACAGCGCCTTGTAGTCGACGTCGACCGGGTTCTGGGTGCTCAGCACCACGCCGACGCCGAAGGCCCTGGCCTGCTTCATCAACGTCATGATCGGCTTCTTCGTCGGTGGCATCGCCGTCGGCGGCAGGTAGCCGGCGACCTCGTCCATGTACAACAGGGCACGGAGGTCGGTGGTGCCGCTCTGCTTGCGCATCCACGTGACCAACTTCGACAGGATCAGGGTCGTGACGAACTGGCGCTCCTGATCAGTGAGGTGCGCGGTCGTCACGATTGCGCATCGCGGCTTGCCGTCGGCCGTCTTCAGCATCGAGCCGATGTCGAGGGGCGGACCCGTGATCCACGCGCCGAACGACGGTGAGGCGAGCAGGCCGTTGAGCCGGATCGCGAAG
>JANMNE010000005.1:0-3993 GCA_031373785.1 Ilumatobacteraceae bacterium | reverse complement strand
CGGTGCGGGCAACGAGATCACCAACCGCGAGCTGACCCACCGGTTGCTGGAGCTCACGGGACGCGACGAGAGCTTCATCACGCCGGTCGAAGACCGCCTCGGCCACGATCGGCGTTACTCGATCACCCACGACAAGGTCACCGCGCTCGGCTGGAAGGCCGAGCACAACCTGGTCGACGGCCTCGCCGCCACCGTCGAGTGGTACCGCGACAACCGGGCATGGTGGGAGCCGCTGAAGGCCAGGGCCGGCTTCTAGATGCGGTTGCTGATCACCGGTGCCGGCGGGCAGCTCGGCATCGATCTCGTTCGGTGCTGCGAGACCGCCGGTGACGACGTGATCGCCACGACGCATCGCGACCTCGACATCAGTGACCGCGACGCGGTGCACGGAGCCGTGTCGATGCTGCGCCCCGATGTCGTTGTCAACTGTGCCGCGTGGACTGCCGTCGACGCCTGTGAGGGCGACCCGGATCGTGCAGTCGCACAGAACGGCCTGGCGGTTCGGTGGCTCGCCGAGAGCTGCGACAGCGCGGGGGTGCGCCTCGTGCAGATCGGGACCGACTACGTGTTCGACGGGCTGCTCGACCGCCCCTACCACGAGTGGGACGATCCGGCGCCGCAGAGTGTGTACGGCGCGAGCAAGTTGTTCGGGGAGCGCGAGGCGCTGGCGATGGGCACCGACGCGGCCGTGGTGCGCACCTCGTGGGTCTGCGGTCAGCATGGCTCCAACATGGTGAAGACGATCATGCGCTTGGCTACTCAGCACAGCGACTTGGCGTTCGTGTCCGACCAGATCGGCCACCCGACGTTCACCGCCGACCTCGCGCCGATGATCCGTCGCATCGCAGTCGAACGACGCAGTGGCATCCATCACGTGACCAATCAGACGCCGACCAGCTGGTACGGCTTCGCGCGCGAGGTGGTCTCGGCGATGGGCAAGGACCCGGAGATGGTGCGGCCCATCACGACAGCGGAGCTCACGCCGGCACGACCAGCGCCGCGCCCCGCCAACAGCGTGCTCGACAACGCGGTGCTGCGCATGGCCGGCGTCGCCCTGTTGCGCGACTTCGGCGATCCGCTGCGCGAGACGGTGAACGCCCTGACCGGATAGCAGTGACGGTGTCGCGCCGCGTGTTATCGTTCGGCCCCGAAGGATCGGCCCGTGGGGGTGCCGGTCTTCGAGAGGGGATTTCGCATGTTCGTAGAGGCTCCGAAACTCGCGGGCGGACAACTGAGCACGGTCGACTGTGTCGCCCAGTCGCTGGCAGTCGGCCCGGTCTTCTCCGGTGGCGTGTTGGGTGGGCTGATCGCCTTCTCGCTCGCTCCCGGCGCCGGACCATTCGTCATCTTGCTGACGACGGTCGGCGTGTTGGGGATCGGCTGGACGCTCAGCGAGTTCGCCAAGCGATTCAGCGGGACCGGAACCGTGTACGAGTTCATCGCCCACTCACTCGGCAAGCGCGCCGCGGCGTTCTGCGCAGGCGCCTATCACATCGCCGCGATCGCTCTCGCCGGGCCAGGCATCGCGATCATCGGCGGGTTGTGGGCCAGATCGTTCTTCGACAGTCACATGGGTCTCGACCTGGCCTGGTGGGTCTGGGCGCTGATCATCGCCGCGCTGATGTTCGGCGCCAACGTCATGGGCGTGCAGATCTCGGTGAAAGCCCAGCTGGCGCTGATCGTGTTGTCGATCATCCCGTTCCTGGTGCTCGCGGTCAAGGTCATCTCCGACGGCGGTCCGGGCGGTAACAGCCTGAAGTCGTTCAGCCCGGGCAACGTCGCCGAAGGCGGGTCGGTGTTCAAAGGACTGCTCTTCGCCATCTTGATGTTCATCGGGTTCGAGCTTGCCGCAGCCCTCGGCGAGGAGTCGAAGGATCCGCAGCGCTCGATCCCCAAAGCGGTCGTTGCCACGATCTTGATCGTCGGGGCCTTCTACCTGATCACCCAGTACACGCTGGCGATCGGTGACCCGGCAGCGGGTGGCGACTTCGCGGCCCTGGCCGACATCTACCTCAACCGGTTCTTCGCCGTCTGGATCGATCTGGCCATCCTGCTCGACATCCTTGCCGTCGGAATCGGGTTCCAGCTCGCGGCGGCCCGCGGCCTGTTCACGCTGTCGCGCGACGGCCTGCTGCCCAAGCCGCTGGCGAAGCTCAACGCCAAGTCGCTGCCGGCGATGGCGAGCTTCGTGATCCTGGTCATCACCGTGATCACGACGCTCATCGCCCTGGTCAAGTACGGAACCGACCTCATCGACCCGGCCGGTCCCGCGGCGTTCTTCAACACCGACGTGTTCAACGCCTTCCTGATCGCCTCGCGCATCGGTGGCTTCCTGATCAGCGTCGTCTACATGATGCTGTGCGTCGGGGCGCTGAAGAGCTTCGCGATGAAGAAGCCGCTCGATCTCGTCGCTGCCGTCATCGGGTTGGCCACCGTGCTGCTGGCGATCTACTCGCAGTTCTGGAAAGAGACGGCGCCGGTCGCATCCGAGCTCTGGGGCCGCCATCTGGCGCTGGTCCTGTTGGCGATCGCCGTGATCTGGGCCGTCGCCAGCAAGAAGGAAGCGATCGAGAACGTCGGCCAGCACACCGTGCACCACACCTGAATCGCTAGCGTCGCCGGTTATGGGGAATCGTCGTGTTCGGGTGATGTGGGCTGACCTCAATGGGCTGTCGCACGGCCGGTACGTGCCGCGCTCCAGGTTGCACGAACATGGCCATCACGCCGTCACGACACTGACGATGGGTATCAACCGCGACATCTTGCCGGTCGAGGGCTATGGCCCCGACGTCGGGTTTGCCGATCTGGCGACGCTTCCGCTGGCCGACTCGATTCGTCCGGGATGGGAAGTCGACACCGACGTCGCCATCGCCGATCTCGAGTACAACGGCCAGCCGCTGGCGCTGTGCCCGCGAGGAGCTTTGAAGCGCGTCGTCGAGGCCTGGGCATTGCTCGGCTACGAGCCACATCTCGGGTTCGAGATGGAGTTCTATGTGATGCAGCCCGACTCCGAGGCGCCGGGAGGGTTTGGCCCATTGCACATTCCGTCGCACCGCGTGTACGGCGTCGGTCTCGGAGGCGACAACACCGGGTTGATGTTCGACATGTACGACGCCGCAGAGCAGTGCGAGCTCGACATCGAAGGGATCATGGGGGAGTTCCATCCCGGACAGATGGAGCTCAACATGCGGTACGGGCCGGCGCTCGATGCTGCCGACCGAGCATTCATCTGCAAGGAGATGACTCGCGAGCTCGCCGCGCGCAAGGGCTACTGGGTCACCTACATGGGCCGGCCGATGGCCCATCTGGTCGGCAGTGGCCTGCACATCAACATGTCCCTGACCCCGGTGCACGGTGGCGCCAATGCCTTCGACGATCCGAGCAGCGAGCATGGGTTGTCGACCCTCGCCCGCCAATGCCTCGGCGGCGTGATCGCCCATCACGAAGGAATGGCCGCGATGTCCGCGCCGCTGGTCAACAGCTACAAGCGGTTGATCCCCGGGATCATCGCCGGGTATTGGGCCAACTGGGGTCTCGACAACCGCATCAGCACCTACCGCGTCCCGTGGGAACGTGGGCCGGCAACGCGGATCGAGAACCGCATGCCGTGCGGCAGTGCCAACCCGTACCTCGCTGCTGCGGTGATGCTCAACGCCGCGTTGCTCGGCGTGGTCGACGGTCGTGATTGCGGCGACCCCCAGATCGGTGACGGCGACTCCGAGCCGAACACCGATCGGCACACGCCACATGACCTCGCCGAGGCACTCGCCGCTCTCGAGGCCGACACGGTGCTCTGTGAAGCGATGGGCCCGGATCTCGTGAAGGCCTTCTTGACCATTCGTCGTGATGAACTGGCCAAGTGGCAGGCCGCCGATGGAATCTGGGACGCCGGGACCGTTTCCCCATGGGAGCTCGAGCAGTACCTGCCCTTCTTCTGACGAACCCTTCCTTACGAGCGCTTCGTGGCCCGCAACGTGTAGGAACAGGCGAGAC
>JANMNE010000001.1:0-3983 GCA_031373785.1 Ilumatobacteraceae bacterium | reverse complement strand
GCAAGACACGGGAAGCAGCGATGGTCAAGGGACGTCCCGGTCAGGACGAGTTCAACAAGTTTCTCTCGCCGTATGGCCGGTTCAGCAGCTACCGCAATCCCGATGGCAGCAAGGTGGCGTTCAACCACTGCCCGACCGTCGAGGAGAGCAACGAGCAGAAGATCCAGATCGTCGGTTCGATCGACGACGCCGTCGATGCCATCGGCTATTGGCGTGACCTGCTCGACCTCAAGCACATCTGCATCTTCGCGGACTACCCCGGGCTGAGCCGTGAGGAGATGACCGAGCAGATGCACCTGGTTGCCGAAGAGGTGTTTCCCCGCCTCGGTGAGCCGATCGAGCGCCGGCCGATCACCGGCTCGCCCCTCGTGTGACTACTGACGGCTACCTGCTGCTGCCGGCGTTCGCCGAGCCGCACGCCCATCTCGACAAGGCGTTCCTCGCCGAGCGCATCGACAACCCCACCGGTGATCTCCTCGGGGCGATCCTGGCGATGGAGCGCGCTCGCGATTCGATCACCCTTGCCGACACCATCGAGCGGGCCGAGCGCGCCGCCCGGCTGCTGGCGGCCAACGGCTGCACGGCGATTCGAACCCATGTCGATCTCACCCTGACGTGCCGGCTGATGTCGGTCGAGGCATTGATCGAGGTGCGGCAACGGCTGCGCGGGCTCGTCGAGATCCAGGTCGCAGCGCTGTGTGCATGGCCGTCGATCGGCCCGCAAGGCGCCGATCAACGGGCGCTCGTGCGTGAGGCGATCGCGATGGGCATCGATGTGGTCGGTGGCTGCCCCCATCTCGAGACCGACTCGGCCGCGGCCAATGACACCCTGCTCAGCCTTGCCGCCGAAGCCGGGTTACCCGTCGACCTGCACACCGACGAGACGTTGAACCCGGCGATGTTGGCATTGGAGGACCTCGCCGAGCGTGTGGTTGCCACCGGCTTCCGCCACGGGGTCGCCGCCAGCCACTGCGTGTCGCTGACGCTGCAGACCGAGCACCGCCAGCGCGAGGTGGCCGAGAAGGTCGCCGCGGCCGGCATCAGCGTGATCGCCCTGCCGCACACCAACCTCTTCCTGCAGGGCAGGGACTGCCCGGTGGCCACACCGCGGGCGATCACCGCGGTGAAGGCCCTGCGAGCAGCGGGCGTGAACGTTGCCGCGGGCGCCGACAACCTGCAAGACCCGTTCAACCCGGTCGGGCGGGCCGACCCGCTGGAGACCGCCGGGTTGATGATCATGTCGGCTCACGTCCTTCCGGCGGATGCCCTCGACATGGTCACCAGCGCTGCTCGGACTGCGATGGGACTCGGCCCCACCAGGGATCGTGTAGCGGTGCGGGCGTGCTCGATTCGAGAGGCGATCGCTTTCGCTCCGGCGGATCGTTGGGTCGTTCGCGACCGGGCAGATCTGGAAACAGAGCGTTCACACGATCGCGGCTGAGGCGTCGGAATCCCTGCCCTACACTCCCTCGCCATGGGGACCAACCATGGCCGGCTCGCCGGACGGCGCGCGCTGATCACGGGCGCGGCACGTGGCATCGGCGCCGAGATCGCACGGTCCTTCCGGCGTGAAGGTGCAGACCTCGCCCTCCTCGACATCGATGCCGAACGCCTGGTCAGCATGGGTGCAGAGGTCGACGCGAAGATCTACGGCGTCGACCTGGCCGACGCCGAGGCGACGGTCGCGGTGGTCGAGCGGGCGATTGCCGACCTCGGCGGATTGGACATTCTCGTCAACAACGCCGGCATCTTGAAATTGGCGCCACTGCTGGAGATCGACCTGGCCGACTGGGACCAGACGTTCGCGGTCAATGTGCGGGCGATGCTGATCACGATCCAGGTCGCGGCGAAGGCGATGATCCCGAGCGCCCATGGCTCGATCATCAACATGGCCAGCATGGGCGGCAAGGTCGGCGGCCCCAACCAGGCCCACTACGCGGCGTCGAAGGCCGCAGTGATCTCGCTCACGCAGGTGGCCGCCAAGGAGCTCGGACCCCACGGGATCACGGTCAACTGCATCTGCCCGGGCTACGTGTTGACCGAGATGGGGGCAGCGACCAGGACCGATGAGATGGTCCGGGAATGGTCCGCCAAGTCGCCACTCGGCCGGCTCGCCGAGCCGTCGGATGTGGCCAACATGGCCGTGTTCCTGGCTTCTGACGAGGCCTCGTACTGCACCGGGCAGGCGATGAACGTGACCGGTGGGATGGTGATGCATTGAGCACCACAGGGATAATTGGTGATTCCTCCGATGCGGCTACGGTGGTGCAAATGGGCGACGTAGGGGCTGCTCCTGCTTTGAGTTTTCGCGATGTGTCGATGGTCTTTCCCGACGGCACGCACGCGCTCCGGGAGACCACGTTCGACGTGCGCCCGGGCGAGTTCGTGACCGTGGTCGGCCCGTCGGGCTGTGGTAAGAGCACGCTGTTGCGCATCGCCTCCGGCCTGACCAAATCCACTGGCGGTTTTGTCTCCGTCGAGCCAGGGAACGTCGGCTACGTGTTCCAGGACGCCACGTTGCTGCAGTGGCGCACGGTGCAGAAGAACGTCGAGTTGCTCGCCGAGCTCGAGGGCATCGACAAAGTGGAACGTGCCCGCCGCGCTGCCGAGAACATCGCCCTCGTCGGCCTCGATGGCTTCGAGAAGAAATACCCGAAGCAGCTCTCCGGCGGCATGAAGATGCGTTGCTCGCTGGCCCGCTCGCTGGTGATGGATCCCACGGTCTTCTTGTTCGACGAGCCGTTCGGCGCGCTCGATGAGATCACGCGCGAGAAGCTCAACGACGAGCTGCTCAGCCTCTTCCAGCGAAAGGGGTTTGCGGCGTTGTTCATCACGCACTCGATCTACGAGGCGGTGTTCTTGTCGACGCGGGTGCTGGTGATGTCGGCGCGTCCTGGTCGGATCGTCGGCGACTTCAAGATCCCCTTCGCCTACCCGCGCTCGCCGGAGCTGCGCTTCGAGGCCGAGTTCGCCGAGTTGTCCGGTCAGGTGTCGCATGCGCTCCGGGGAGCACACGTATGAGTCTCGAGCAGGCCAGTGGGACTGGGCATGGCGTTCCGATAGCTGCGGTCAGCCTCGAGCAACTGCACGCGGACGAACAGGTCCGCGCCGCCGACGACGCGCCACATACCACGAAGCCACCACGACAACTCGGCGACTACCTGGCGCCGGTCGTCGGCTTCGCCGGGTTCATCGGGTTCTGGTACTTCATGTCGTATTGGGCGCTCCAGCACATCTGGGACAAGCCCCGCTTCCTCATCACCCCGCCGCACCGCGTCATCGACGTCAGCTTCCTCACGGAGACGAATCGATCTGCGCTGCTCGCCGGCCTCTACTGGACTGCACGGGTGTCGCTGCAGGGCCTGGTGATCTCCATCGTGGTGGGCATGGCCCTGGCGATCGTGATGTCGCAGGCTCGTTGGCTCGAGCGATCGATCTGGCCATACCTGGTGGCGATGCAGGCCATCCCGATCCTCGCCCTGGTGCCGATCATCGGATCGATCTTCGGCTTCGAGATCCCGTCGCGAATCTTCGTCTGCGTGCTGATCTCGTTGTTCCCCATCGTGTCGAACACGTTGTTCGGTCTGCTGTCGGCCGATCGCGGCCAACACGACTTGTTCACGCTGCACGACGTGTCGCGCTGGACGCGGCTGACCAAGCTGCAACTCCCGAACGCGATGCCGACGATCTTCACCGGGTTCCGCATCGCCGCCGGGCTGTCGGTCATCGGCGCCATCGTCGGCGAGATCTTCTTCAAACGTGGCGACAAGGGCGTCGGCATCCTGCTCGACTCCTATCGATCACGGAATCAATTTCCCCAGATGTATGGGGCACTCATCTTGGCGGCCGCCCTCGGCATCGTCGTCTTCATCATCTTCGGATGGCTCAACAACCTCGTCGTGGGGCGCTGGTACGAGTCCACCCGCAAGAGCGGCTGACCTGTCGTCAGCAGCGCAGCAACCATCAGCGTGAACACACAACAA
>JANMNE010000401.1:0-7060 GCA_031373785.1 Ilumatobacteraceae bacterium | reverse complement strand
GATGCCACCGCTCGAGCCATCCCACGCGACGGCCGCCGGTGGCGTCGCCGCGCTCAGGCTGGCCGACGAGTACTGCGGCACGCGCACGATCTGGTAGCGCTGCTGACCCTGCGTCGCCGTCTCGGCCGCGTTGGCGTAGCCATTGACGAGTCCGCCGTTGGTACCCGCGCCACTGAGGCCGATGACCGAGCCGGCTACCGAGGTGACCGTCGCGTACTCGTACTGCCCGGCGATGAACGACGCGTTGGTGAGGTAGCCCGACGCGGTCGCAGACGCGACACCGTCGCCGTAGGTGTTGGTGTTGGTCGAATCGATCTGCGTGCCCTGCATCTGGATCACCAGCACGAGGTCTCCGACCGCGATCGGCGCGGCCGAACCGCGGCTCGTGCCAACGGTGGCCGTCGTGCTGGCCGTGCCGGCGACGATCGAGGTCTGACCCGGGTAGTAGGTGTTGATCACACCGGTCGCCGTCGTCGTGCCGGTCAATGGTGGTGAGGCGCACAACGCGGCGGCCGCGGCCGTCGGTACGAACAGACCGCTGCCGACGAGAACGGATGCACCGATGAGCGTCGTCGCGAGGGCGCTGCGTCGCAACCCCGACCAGCGGCGGGCGTGAGGATGGGAGGATCTGTCGTCAGGCATGTGTGTGCAGGCCCGCCCGCAGAGAACAATATAGTGAGCCGAGATCACATCCGGCGACACCGGTGCCCCGCCGCGCGCGACCATGCAATCGAGTGTCCTGGTGCCAGTCCCGGCTCAGCGCGTTGATACGAATCTTCGTTTCCACCAGGGATTCCATCGGCAAACTTGCCGAAACCTTGACGCTTCCGTGGCCGATGTTCAATTTGCATATATGCATATATGCAGTTCTGCGCTACGCTCCTGCTCATGGGTTTGTCGACGCAATGTGTGACACGGGGGCCTCGATGAGCGAGCTGCCTCGCCCGGTTCCCCTCGCGCCGTTGGGTGAGGTCATCACGGTGGCCCACACCAAGGGCGGAGCAGGCAAGACGTCGCTGACGTTCAACCTCGCCTATGCCCTGTCGACGTGCGGCGCACGCGTCCTCGTCGTCGATCTCGATCAGCAGACCGGGCAGTCGGTGTTCCTCCGTGACGCCGCGCTGCGCCGCTCGACCGAAGGCGGCGATGTCGCCGATGTGGGTGCCGTGCTGCTCGGTCATGCCACCATCGACGACGCGTTGATCCGTGAGGTGTACCCCAACCTCGACGTGCTCCCGGCCGACGAGGTCTCGATGGGCCACGCCGGTCGGCAGCTCACCGACCCATGGGTGCGCAGCCGGTTGATCGACCTGCTCGACATGACGCGCGACGGCTGGGACATCGTGCTGGTCGACACGCCCGGGCATCAGTCGAGTGTCGTCGCCGCGGCGCTCAGTGGCTCCTCGGGAGTCATCGTGCCGATGGTGCCCGAGGCGGGCCCGGTGACCGAGTTGCCGGCGATCCTCAACACCATCGACTCCGTTGCCGGCACCAACGATCGCCTCGAGGTCTACGGCATCATCAAGATGCGCATCTGGGGAACCAGCGTGTACCGGCGTGTCGCCGAGGAGCAGATCCGCGCCATTGCCGATCGGTTCGCGGTGCCGCTGTTCCGCAACAAGATCCCCGAGGATGCCAAGTTCGGCGAGGCCCATCTCGTCGGCCTACCAGTGGGTGCATACCACTACACCGCGCGATCCGCGACCGCCTACCGGCACGTCGCCTATGAACTGATCCAACGGCGCGGGTGGCGCTTCCACGTACCGGAGCTGTTGTAGTGGCCGCGTCGAAGAGCGCCGACCTCGCCAAGCGGTTCGCCGATCGGCTGGACGTTGCCCAGCCGCGCGGTCGAGCGCTTGCCGATCCGGAACCGACGCGACGCGAACCTGTCGGAGCGACGGCGCGGCGCGCATCCGCCGGTCATCCTTCACAGGGTCGCGGGGATCGCCTCGAACGCTCCGATCGGCCCGGCCGCGGGTCCCACGGCGGTCGCCTGCGCGGCCACCTCGTGCCGCATTCGTTGCATGCCGACGCGCGCCGGCTGAAGTTGTCGCAGCAGGCTCGCCGCGGTCGCCGCGTCACGTGGGACGATGTCGCCACGGAGGCCGTCGAACTGCTGCTCGCACAGCGCGACGAAGTCGCCCCACGGCTGACCGATGTCCGCCGCATGGCCGATCAGGCATCGTCGGGCCCACGTCTCGTGCAGGCCACCATCGCCGCCGACCTCGACGCCGCGTTCGGCGAACTGCGGCTCGACCTCTCCGACGAGATCGGCCGCAACGTCCCGTACGAGCAACTGTGGGCCGCGGGGTTGCTGATCTGGCTGCGCGCCCACCGATAACGTCGGCGACGATGACGGACGAGACCGAACGCCATGCCACCAACCTCGAGCTCTTCCTCGATCTGGTCTTCGTATTCGCCGTCACGCAGATCGCATCCCTCGTCAGCCACGACCTCACGCTGCGGGGTGCGGCGCGCGGGCTGCTGATCGCCTGGCTGGTCTGGTGGCAGTGGTCGCAGTTCACGTGGGCCGGCTCGGCGGTCGACCTCCAACAGCGCGTCGCCACGAGAGTGCTCGTGCTGTGCACCATCCCGGCGACGCTGACGATGGCCGTATCGATCCCCCACTCGTTCCACGAGCCCGGCTCGCACGACACCGGACCATGGTTCGGGGTGGCCTACATGGCCGTGCAGTTGCTGGTGCTCGGAATGCAGGGAACCGAAGCGGTGCGAGACACGGCGAGACGCCAGGCCTTCATCGACTTCGCATCGGTCGCCTCGATCTCCCCACTGTGCGTCATGGTCGGCGGGTTCGCCCACGATCGCATCCGCCTGGCGTGGTGGATCGCAGCGGGGCTCATCAACATTGTCAGTGCCATCCGCGGCGCCTCGGGCGAGTGGTCGATCAACCCGGTGCACTTCGCCGAGCGGCACACGTTGTTCGTGATCATCTCGCTCGGCGAGGCCGTCGTGGCCATCGGCGCGACCGCATCCGACGTCGGGTTGTCGCTGCGAACCCTGATCGGTGTCGTCGCAGCCACATCGGTGGCGTGCGTGTTGTGGTGGGTGTACTTTGCGTTCATACCCGGCGTCGTCGAGCACACGCTCGCGCACACCGGCAACGCGCTTCGGGCGCGGCTTGCACGCGACCTCTTCACGTTCGGTCACTTCCCGATCGTGATCGGCATCATCGCCTACGCGGTCGTGGTGAAGCACATGGTCGCCGACCCGACCGAGTCGTTGCCGATCAACGATCGCCGGTTGCTGTTCGCGTCGATGGTGCTGCTGATCGGCGGGTGCCTGCACATCCAGTGGCGGGTGGTGCACCGACTGGCGCCCGAGCGCTTCGTGGCGATTGCCGTGATCGCCGCGTGGTTGCTCGTGGGGTCGGCACTGGCCGGCTCAGCCGCCGTCGGGGGAATCGCCCTCGTCCTCGCCGTCATGCAGGCGATCACGTGGCGGCGATACCGAGCCGGTCCGCTCGCCGATGCTGTCCGCGCCCGCTGATTCCCTCGTCGTGATCCTGGCCATCCGCAACAGCAGGAGGTCGTAGACGATCTTCATCGAGCCTCCGATGATCAGCGGCCAGCCGAACGAGGAATGATCGAGCATCCACCCGGCTGCGATCGGCGGCAGCGCCGAGGCGAGGCTGCGGGGCACATTGGTCACGCTGGCAGCAGCGGCCCGTTCGGCCGGGGTGACCACCGACATCACGTAGGCGTTGCGCACCGGCACATCCATGCTCGACAGCAGGCTGCGCCCGATCAGGCAGGCCACCGCCAACGGTGCGGTGGGCATCAGCGCCGCAGAGATCAGCAGGATCTGGCCGGGCAGATGGGTGAAGGCCATGGTCCGCAACGGACCCAGCCGGCGTTCGATGCGCACGGCGATGAAACCGGACGCAGCAGCGAGGATCTGCATCACGCCCAACACCGCGCCGGCCTTGCCGACCGAGAAGTGATGGCGACGCAGCAGCCACAGCACCAACAACGACTGCACGGCGAAGCCGCCACCGAAGGAGTCGAGACTGAACAACGCTGCCAGCCGGTACACGACGCGCTTCGACGGACCGAGGGGCGTCGGCGTCGTCACCTGGGCTGCCGCCTCGACCTGTGGTGACATCGTCCAATACACGCCGAGCATTGCCACACCCGCTGCGGCGTAGACGACGAAGACCGACTCGGCCGGCCAATGCAACCGAGCGGGCAAGCCCGCCGACAACGCCCCGAGCGCGGCCAGCGATCCCCCGAAGAACGTGTAGCGGGCAAAGACGTGCGAACGGTTCTCCTCGGTCGTGGTCAGTGGCAACAACGACTGCTCGATCGGTTGCACCACGCTGACGTCGCTGCCACCCGGGTTCATCGTGCCGATCACACCGAAGGCCAACAGCACGAAGAACGTCGACGACGTGGCGAAGACGAGGCCGGTGGTCACCATCAACAGGGCGCCCGCCCGCAGCAGCAACCGGCGCTGGAACCGCCATCCCCACGTTCCCGTGAACATGGTCAGCACGGCCGAGCCCAGCAGCATGCCCGTCACGATCACGCCGATGCGGGTGGCGCTGTAGCCGAGCTGATCGCCGAGGTACCCCGCCAGCGATGCGGCGACCAACCCGTCGGCGTACCCGCGCAAGCCACGCGTGGCGATCAGGCGTCGCCCATCCGGGGTGATCATCGCCCCTCTCTCTAGCCGATTCCCGCCTTCACACCGCACTCCCCGACCGATCTGGGCGCCACGCTCGGGCAGCGAGGCAGGTCGTGGCAGAGCGTGGTGCCCGGATCAGAGGACGAGGGAGACGTCACTCCCCTCGAGGTCGATGATCTCGAGGGGTAGCCAGCACTCGCCGAAGCCGGTCGAATCGATCGACACGAGGTAGGTCGATCCGTCGGCACACCGAACCTCCCTCACGAACAGGTCCAGGTATCGCTGCAGCCAACGTCGACGACGACTCATGGATGCAGCATGAGCGCGCCGGGTGTCGCGGAGGTGAACGGACACCGACGGCCGGTGGAGCCGGAGGTGAACGTTCTATGCGCTGATGGTGATGTGGCCGTCGACGGAATCGACGGTAACGGTGTCGCCCTCGACCGCTTTACCTTCGAGGATCAGCAGCGCCGCCGGGTCACTGATCTCGCGCTGGATCACACGCTTCAGCGGTCGGGCGCCGAAGGACGGGTCGTAGCCGTCGTGGGCCAACTGCGCCATCGCCGCATCCGTGACGTTCAGGGTCAACCGTCGCTCGGCCATGCGCTTGCGTAGGTGCGCCAACTGGATCGTGACGATGTGCGTGAGGTCCTCTTCGGTCAGCGACCGGAAGCGGATGATGTCGTCGACGCGGTTGATGAACTCGGGCTTGAAGAACGACGAGGGATCGCCCTGCAGGTTGCTGGTCATCACCAGCACGACGTTGGTGAAGTTGACCGTGCGACCCTGGCCGTCGGTGAGGCGGCCGTCGTCGAGCACCTGCAACAGCACGTTGAACACGTCGGGATGGGCCTTTTCGATCTCGTCGAGCAACACCACGCTGTACGGGCGACGGCGCACGGCCTCGGTGAGCTGGCCACCCTCGTCGTACCCGACGTAGCCGGGAGGCGCACCGATCAGGCGGCTGACCGAGAACTTCTCCATGTACTCGCCCATGTCGATGCGCACCATGGCGTGATCGTCGTCGAACAGGTACTCCGCCACGGCGCGAGCCAACTCGGTCTTGCCGACACCGGTCGGCCCGAGGAACATGAACGAGCCGATCGGCCGATTCGGATCACTGAGCCCTGCACGCGAGCGCCTGATTGCATTGGCAACAGCAGTGACCGCGTCGTCCTGGCCGATCACCCGCAGGTGTAAGAACTCTTCCAGCTTGACGAGCTTGCTCATCTCGCCTTCCATCAACCGGCTGACGGGTACGCCCGTCCACTTGCTGACGACCTCGGCGATGTCTTCGGCGTCGACCTCTTCTTTGAGCATGCGGTTGCCCGTCTGCAGGTCGTCGAGGTGGGCGGTCGCCTCAGCGATGCGCCGCTCGATCTCGGGCATGCGCCCGTAGCGGATCTCGGCGGCGACGGCGAGGTCGGTTTCGCGTTCGAGCTGCTGGCCGAGTTGGCCGAGCTCTTCCTTCAGCGAGCGGATGGCATCGATCGCCTGCTTCTCGCCTTCCCAGTGCTGCTTCATCTCGTGCACCTGGGCATTGAGCGTGGCGAGCTCGTCGACCAGCGCATCCAGCCGCTCCTTGGAGGCCGCGTCGGTCTCCTTGCTCAGTGCGACCTGCTCAATCTCGAGTTGCAGGATGCGGCGCTGCACGATGTCGATCTCGGTCGGTAGCGAGTCGATCTCGATGCGCAACTTGCTGGCGGCCTCGTCGATCAGGTCGATGGCCTTGTCGGGCAGGAAGCGGTTGGTGAGGTAGCGGTTCGACAGCACGGCCGCGCTGACGAGCGCAGAGTCTTGGATGCGCACGCCGTGGTGCACCTCGTACCGCTCCTTCAGCCCTCGCAGGATTCCGATCGTGTCTTCCACACTCGGCTCTCCGACATAGACCTGCTGGAACCGTCGCTCGAGCGCCGGGTCCTTCTCGATGTGCTTGCGGTACTCATCGAGCGTCGTGGCGCCGATCATCTTCAACTCACCACGCGCCAGCATCGGCTTGATCATGTTGCCGGCATCCATCGCACCCTCGGCGGCACCGGCGCCAACGATCGTGTGCAGTTCATCGACGAACGTGATGACCTCGCCGGCCGCGTCGATGATCTCTTTCAACACAGCCTTCAGCCGTTCCTCGAACTCGCCGCGGTATTTGGCGCCAGCCAGCATCGAACCGATGTCGAGCGAGATCAGCCGCTTCGTCTTCAACCCCTCGGGTACGTCGCCGTCGGCGATGCGCTGGGCAAGGCCGTCGACGATGGCCGTCTTGCCGACACCCGGCTCGCCGATCAGCACCGGGTTGTTCTTGGTACGCCTGCTGAGCACCTGGATCACGCGGCGGATCTCGTCGTCGCGCCCGATGACCGGGTCGATCTTGCCGTCGCGGGCCCGTTGGGTCAGGTCCTGGCCGTACTTCTCGAGG
>JANMNE010000327.1:0-2430 GCA_031373785.1 Ilumatobacteraceae bacterium | reverse complement strand
GGTGACCTTCGCCAACTCGTCCGCAGCGGGCAAGGTTCCCTGGCGGCTGAGGACGGCGAGCGCGACGACCAGCGTGAGCCCGAAGCGGGCGAAGTCGGCCACGACCATTGCCCGCTTGCGGTCGACCCGATCGGTGATCACGCCGGCGGGCAGCGTGAAGATCAGCCACGGCAGTCGCTGCACCAACGCGACCCCGGCGATGAGGAGTGGGTTGCGAGTGAGCGCCGACGCCAGCCACGGATAGGCGATCAGCGACATGCCGTCGCCGATGTTGGAGATGGTCGTGGAGATGAACAGCTTGCGGTAGCTCGACCCGAGGCGCTTCTTGGTGGTCGTGGCGGTCATGCTGGATCCTCCGGTGCGACCGGTCGAATGGTGGGGAACACCCCGGCCAGGAACGCGTACTCGCGTGTGCCGCCTCGTGGCATGCGGGTGAACTCGTTGGCCAGTGCCAGGACTCGCTCGGTGAACTCCTGGGCGAGCTCAGCCGGGATGCGGGCGTGCCGCAAGGTGAATCCCCCGGCGTCGTCGGAGACGGCGGAGAGGTCCGCCTGGGCGCGGGCGTCGGCGATGAAGGGGAGGTCGCCATCCATCGCCTCGTCGGGATACATGATGGTGTGGGCGGTTCGGCCGTAGAACCGTTCCTCGATCGCCCGCACGCGGCGGGTGCCGGTGACCTTCAACAGTCCGACATCGGCGAGCACGTCGACGTGGTGGGCGACAGTGCCGCGCGGCTTGCGAACCCTGGCGGCAAGCTCGGTCACCGTCATCGCCCGTTCCAACACCAGGTCGAGGATGAGGGCCCGCAACGGGTTGCCCAGCGCTTTCAAGCGGGCGGGGGAGTCGGCGACGATCGTCTCGTCGAGGTCGTAGCCCAACTCGTACGACGGCAGCTGGGTTCTAATGTCCGACATATATCGAATGATAGGGAAAAGTCGGACATAGGTCAATCGTCGTGGCAACAATCACCGCGCCGGACCCGCAACCGCTCGGCAATACTGGCCGAATGCGCACCCGCTCCGTCGTCGTCGTCTTCGGCGCGCTGACGGCGCTGTTCGCCTCCGGGTACGGCGTGATGTTCACCGTGCTCGACGAGTTCCGCGACCAGTACGGCATCGGCGAGGGAGCCCTCGGCCTGATCGTGGCGATGGGCTTCTTGTCGTCGTTCGTCGCCCAGGTGACGATCGCTCCACTCGCCGATCGCGGACATGCCCGAGTGATGATCGTGCTCGGCATGGTGTTCAACGTCGCCGGCCTGCTCGGCATGGCCTACGGCAGCACCTTCGTCATCTTGCTGATCTCACGGTTCGTGATGGGTGTCGGTGTGGGGTTGGCGTACCCCGCCACACGGCGGATCGTGATCTTGGCCGATCCGGATCACCTCGGCCAGAACCTTGGTCGCATGCTCGCCGCCGATGTCGGCGGGTTCGCCGTCGGCCCGGCCATCTCGGCAGTGCTGGTCGGCCCGTTCGGGATCGCCGCGCCGTTCCTGTTGATCGCCGCGTTGACGGTGGCGATGTACCCGCTGATCGCCCGGACTCGCGTGGCCGAGACCGATCTCGAGGCCGAGGTGCCGCCGAGGTTCGCGTTCGACCTCCTCCGCATCCGGCCGTACCTCGCCGCGCTATCGATGGGCGCGGCGGTGTTCATGATGATCGGCGCATTTGACGCGCTGTGGGCCCTGGTGCTCGACGACTTGCACGCCAGCGACCTGATCGCCAACCTCGGCATCACGTTGTTCGCCGTGCCGATGGTGCTGTTCGCCTCGATCGGCGGACGCCTCGCTCAATCGGTCGGACCCTTCCGGCTCGGGACGTTCGGATTGCTGGTCGGCGCCGGGGCGATGTTCGCCTATGGGCACGCACCATCCGGCGGCATCATGCTGGCGATCTCGCTGGTGCACGCGACCAACGACGGTTTCACGGTCAGCAGTTGCGGTGTCGCCGTCGGACTCGTGGTTCCCGTCGAGCGCCAGGCGAGTGGGCAGGGTCTGCTCGGCGGTGTGGAGACGCTGACTGCTGGGGTGGCGGCGACCGCAATCGGCCAGATCTACGAGCACTTCGGCCGTACGGTCGCCTATACCAGTTGCGCCGTGATGATGCTGGCGCTCATCGCCTGCGGCGCCCTGTTGTCGGGTACGTCGTGGCGCCTGCGCGACGCCTCGGCTCCCGCTGAAGTGGTGACTGCCTAGTTGCGCCAGACTCCCAACGCCGCAACGCCGCAACGCCGCAACGTCGGCTCGCGACGCGGTCAGCCCAGTTGCTCGTCGAAGAAGCGGAAGGTTCGCGCTTGGGCGATCGCTGCGGGCACGGCGCCGAACGAGGCGCGGTGGTCGCAGTTGAAGCCGTGTTCGGCGTCGTAGACGTAGACGGTTGTATCTGGCCACGCGACGATGACCTTGTCGACGTCTTCCATCGGTATGGCGTGGTC
>JANMNE010000319.1:0-1617 GCA_031373785.1 Ilumatobacteraceae bacterium | reverse complement strand
GCCGACGCCTTGGCCTGCTCCACGGTGAGAGGGTCCGGCTCGTCCGGGGATGAGCTGATGACGGCAGCAAAGGCTAGTGCTCCATCGTCTTCAGAGTCCTCGTTGTAGTCCACCGCTTTCCCCTGTAATCGCACTGCTGCGAGTGTTCCGTGTTCCTGTGCAGGTTGCCCAGGTGAATGCACTGTTGCGGGCGGCGCTGGCGCTGGTTGGGGCCGGCGACTCGTGGGGAGGGAGAGTCATCAACTCGGCGGCAGCAGCACTTTGTCGATCACGTGGATGACGCCGTTCGAGGCGGCGATGTCCGCCGTGGTGACCGTGGCATCGTTGATCATCACGGTCGAGCCGTCGATCTTGACCTTCACGGGTGGGCCGGCGACGGTCGGTACGTCCTGGCCGTCCAACTTCATGACGTCGGCGGCCATCACCGCGCCGGAGACCACGTGGTAGGTCAGGATGGTCTTCAACTTGGCCGGGTCGGCCAGCAGTTGCTCCTTGGTGATGCCGAGTGTCTTGAGGGCGTCGGCGAATGCCTGGTCTGTCGGGGCGAATACGGTGAACGGCCCGGGGCCACTCAACGTGTCGACCAAGCCGGCAGCCTTCACTGCCTCGACGAGCACCGTGAAGTTGCCGGCGCCAACAGCCACATCGACGATGGTTCCCGGCTGGTCGGCCACAGCAGCCGCGGTGGTTTCCGCCGCAGCGGCTGCGGGGATGGTGGTCGGTGCCGCGGTCGACGCAGCGTCTTTGGCGTCGTCGCCGCAGGCGCTCAACGCCAGGACCGCTGCCAAGCCCACGGCGGCGAACGCAGTTGAGGTTCTTGATGGTTTCATTACATGTACTCCACATTCGTTGAGGGGTGGCCGCGCCGCAGCGAGGCCAGACGGTTTGTGTCGTGATGAAGTACGTCGAACATGGCGGGCCTGGATGCAACGGGGCGAAACTGGTGCGGTGAGGAGCCACGAAATGTTGATCGGGTTGCCGCGAATGTAGGGTTCGGTCCCTCAACTGGCGGCGCCGGGGGAGCGTTCTGCATCGCCCAGCGTTGGGTGCACGACCTGAAGTGACGCGACGCCCTCACCGACTACTCCACCCCGGCCTCGGGTTCGTACTACTTCGCCCCATCCGTCGAGACCCTCGAGGCAGCCATCGCCTGATCAGCGATGGTTCGCGTGCGCTCGCAGAGGGCGTCGAACATGGCGATCAGTTCCGGCGCCCGTTCACTGACGGCCGCTCGTTGACGGGCGACCGTCGCCTTGTCGCCACGGGCGATGGGACCGGTCAGCGCGGCCGCGCCCAGCGACTCCCAGTTCGCGAGGGTGGCGCGGATCAGGGGCACCAGGACGCTGCGGTCGGCGCCTGTAGTGCGCAGCATGACCTCGGCGGCGTCCTCCAAGGTCACCAGGAAGTTCGAGGCGATCGATGCGGCGGCGTGGTACGCAGCGCGGTCGACGTCGTCGATCTCGACAGGGATCATCCGGCAGGCGACGGCAAGCGTTCGGGCGATTGCAAGCGCTCGCGGTGTGCTGCCGGACACCGCGGCTCCGGCGCCGGCAAAGTTGGCGCCCTCACGGGTGACCGTCATCAGCGGGTGCAGGCCGAAGCCCTCGTGCGGCGCGA
>JANMNE010000300.1:0-3450 GCA_031373785.1 Ilumatobacteraceae bacterium | reverse complement strand
CCGTCGGTCAACGTGATCACCGGCGTGATCAAGGCCAACATCCCGGCCCGTGCCGCGTACGCGGTCAACAGCCTCACCGACAGCCGCGTCATCCTCGACCAGCCGGGCGCCGAGAAGCTGGTCGGCAAGGGCGACATGTTGTTGCTGCCGGGCAACTCCAACGTCTCGCAACGCATCCAGGGTTCGTTCGTGAGCGAGGAAGAGGTGCGCAAGGTCGTCGCCCATTGGCGACGTCAGGCGCCCGAGGTGGTCTACGTCAGCGGCGTCGAGGGTGACGAAGAAGGTGGCCACGGTGGCTCGCTGTTCGGCGCCGCCACTGGCGACGAGGACGAGGATGAGACCTTGTTGCGTCAGGCCATGGAACTCGTGGTGCGCAGCCAGCTCGGTTCGACCTCGATGCTGCAGCGCAAGTTGAAGGTCGGCTTCGCGCGTGCCGGGCGGCTGATGGACCTGCTCGAGCAGAGCGGCGTCGTCGGGCCGAGCGAAGGCTCGAAGGCGCGGAGCGTGTTGATGACGGTCGAAGAGTTCGAGCTGCTGCAACAGGCCTCGCGCGACCGCGAGAGCTGACTCACGGCTGGCGGGTGACCGCCCTGGCGCTGAACGACACCGAGGCCAGCAGCGCGCTCAACCCCGTGATCAGCCCGACGCTCGACGGCCGGTGCCAACGCACGACTTTGCGATGGTCACTCGCACCCGGGATGCAGGGTTGCACCATCACAGGACCAGGACCCGTCAGCGGCCTCTCGGATACGACACAATCCGGCGATGCACGAACTCACCGAGATCACCGCCGGCCTCCGTTTCCCTGAAGGGCCGATCGCCATGCCTGACGGATCGGTGATCCTGGTCGAGATGTTCGGACCGCGGCTGACGCGTGTCAGCCCGACGGGCGAGAAGGAGACGATCGCCGACATCGCCGGTGGACCGAATGGCGGTGCCATCGGTCCGGACGGCGCGCTGTACCTGTGCAACAACGGTGGGTGCTTCACACCGGTGGACCTCGGTGGCTTGATGTTCCCCGGCCCGCATGATCCGTCGAGGTACATCGGCGGGCGGATCCAGCGCGTCGACCTGTCGACCGGGGCGGTCACCGACCTGTACGACGAGTGTGATGGACGACCGTTGCGAGCCCCGAACGATCTCGTCTTCGATGCCCACGGCGGCTTCTGGTTCACCGACCACGGCATCCGCGACGGCCATGCCCGCACGAGCGACCTGACCAGCATCTACTACGCCAAGGCGGACGGCAGCTACATCAGTGAGCAGGTGCATCCTGTCGAGGCGCCCAACGGGATCGGGCTGTCACCCGATGGCTCGACGCTGTATTGGGCCGAGACCTTCACCGGCCGTGTGTTCAGGCGCACGATCGCCGCGCCCGGCGAGTTGGCGCCGGCCGCACCGCTCGATCCCAGCGTGTGCCTCGCCGGGCTGCCCGGATACCAGTTGCTCGACTCGCTGTGCGTCGACGGCGACGGCAACATCTGTGTCGGCACACTGGTCAACGGCGGGATCACGATCATCTCGCCCGATGGCGCGTCGATCAGCCACATCCCGACCGGCGACATGATGACCACCAACATTTGCTTCGGTGATCGCGACGGCAGCGGCGAGTACCGCGACGCCTACATCACCGCGTCGGCCACCGGAAAGCTGCTGCACACGCGCTGGGAGCAGCCTGGCCTGCGCCTCAACTACCTCTAGGTTGCGGCAAGGCGATCTTGCGAAACACTGAACACTTCAAGCGTTTACATGCCCACTTTACGCGGCGTACTGTCCGACACGTGCAACTCTTCTGGACCTACACACCGTCCCCGGTAGACAGAGGCGCCGCCGAGACATGGCTCAATTCGAACGACTGCAGTGTCGTCGACATGATCGCCATCGGTGAGCACTCTTTGGCTACCACCGCCAACCGACTCGAAGGTGCACCGCCGCCCGCGGTCACCATCAAGCGACACCTCGATCTCGGCGCCGACCTGGCGACCGCGCTCGTCGGGCTTCGCCTGCAGCTGCCACCGTCACGGTCGTACTGACCCGACGAGCCCGCGAGGGCCAGTCCCAAAACCGCCCCGTGTCGGCGTTCTGTCGATGAGCAACGCGCGCAATGTCGCGACGAAGCTGCCAGCCGGTCACTGAACTGGTGCGGTGCGGCCTCCGACATCGACAGGTAGCCGACAGCGCTGGACGCGAAATGGGCTCATGCGGCCCGTTTCGGTGCCAGCGCTCTCGAACCCGAACGTATGCCGACGAAGGCGCCGGGCCTCGATGCCGTACGCGTCGAGTAGATCCTCGTTGCTGGGCACGTGTGCCCTGGAGCGCGCCACGTTCTGACCCTCGCCACAGACCACCGACGTCGACACAGGGTCGGTGCACCCTCTGTAACCGTCACCGCTCACCACGCGACAGATGTGGCGATCGCCGCTCGCCGGCGACGAACCGGGCAGCCCCTTTTCACTACGTAGCCTTCTGGGGCTGCCCGATTCGGCCGAGGGCGTTCGTTGTCGCCACCGTCGCTGCGATGGTCAGCATGTGACAGCCTCGGCGAACGCGGATGGCGTCGGTAGTCTCGTTGGTCGTGGCACAGCGGTTTTACGTCGAGACCCTCGGATGCCCGAAGAACCAGGTCGACAGCGACAAGTTGGTCGGCACGCTGCTGGCCGACGGGATGACACCGACCGACGACGCAGCACTTGCCGATCTCGTTGTCGTCAACACGTGTGCGTTCATCGACGAAGCCCGCAAGGAGTCGATCGACACGATTCTGGCGTTGGAGGATCAACGCAAGGAGGGCGCCCGACTGGTCGTGACCGGGTGCATGGCCGAACGGTACGGCGACGAGTTGGCGGCAGCGCTGCCCGAGGTCGATCAGGTCGCAGGCTTCGGTGTGCCCATCACCCTCGGCCGCAAGCCGCTGTCGGTCAGCGAGGCGCCGATCCCGATGCTCGACCTGTTGAACCTGCCGAGGCCGAAGTCGGCGAGCCCGTGGGCCTACATCAAGATCGCCGAAGGCTGCGACCGCAGTTGCGGGTTCTGCGCGATCCCGTCGTTCCGCGGCCCGCAACGCAGCCGCGACGTCTCGTCGATCCTCGACGAGGTCGGCCAACTCGAGGCGCAGGAGAAAGTGCTCGTCGCCCAGGACCTGGCCAGCTACGGCAAGGACCGCCCCGACGAACTGGGTGCCGGTTCGATCGTGCCGCTGGTGAAAGCGGTCAGCGCCGTGGCGCCGTGGACGCGCCTGTTGTACCTCTATCCCAGCGATCTCACAGACGAGTTGATCGACGCGATCTTGGAGACGGGCGTGGCGTACTTCGACCTCTCGCTGCAGCATGTCAGCAAGCCACTGCTTCGGCGCATGCGTCGGTGGGGGGATGGCGATCGCTTCCTTCGTCGCGTCGCCGACATCCGCGAACGGCAGTCCGATGCAGCGTTCCGCAGCAACTTCATCGTCGG
>JANMNE010000268.1:0-13904 GCA_031373785.1 Ilumatobacteraceae bacterium | reverse complement strand
GGTCGTGCCCGCCAGCTGAAGCCGCTGCTGCTCGACCAGCACGTGATCGCCGGCATCGGCAACATCTACTGCGACGAGATCCTCCACCGGGCCAAGTTGCGGCCGGACCGGTTGGCCAACACGCTGAAACCCGCTGACGTGCGACGGCTGCACGACGCGATCCACTCGATCCTGCAGACCGCGATCGATGCCGGCGGCAGCACCTTGAGCGACACCCAGTACGTCGACGTGATGGGCGACGGCGGCAGCTTCCAGCTCGATCATCGCGTCTACGACCGGGCCGGCCAGCGTTGCCTGACCTGCGGACGTGCCGAGATCGTGCGCATCGTTTCCGGCGGCCGTTCGACCTGCTTCTGCCCCCGCTGCCAACGCTGACCCGCTTCCCCGGCGGCGATCTGGGTGCCAGTCTCGGCGCTGACCAGCACGAGTGGGCGAGCGCCCAGATCGGTGGGGCGAGACGAGGAGTGGCCGAAGGCGGCTCGTCGAGTCGGCGGGGGCGGGTTCTTCGGGGCGTGGGGTGGGCGCGGCTATGGTCGCGAGCGCCGTGTTCCTGAAGTCGCTGACCCTCAAAGGATTCAAGTCGTTCGCCGACGCCACCACCCTCCAGCTGGAGCCGGGGGTCACCGTGGTCGTCGGGCCCAACGGGTCGGGCAAGTCGAATGTGGTCGACGCCATTGCCTGGGTCCTCGGCGCTCAGGCCCCCAGCGCGGTGCGCAGCCAGAAGATGGATGACGTGATCTTCGCCGGCACGGCGAAGCGTCCGGCCCTCGGTCGCGCCGAAGTGAGCCTGACGATCGACAACTCCGCCGGACTCCTGCCGATCGAGTTCACTGAGGTCACGGTGTCGCGCATCCTGTTCCGCACGGGCGAGAGCGAGTACTCGATCAACGGGGTCACGTGTCGTCTGCTCGACGTGCAGGAACTGCTGAGCGATGCGGGCGTGGGTCGCCAACAGCACGTGATCGTCAGTCAGGGTCAGATCGACGCAGTGCTGAACGCGCGGCCCGAAGAACGGCGATCGATCATCGAGGAAGCAGCCGGTGTGCTGAAGTTCCGCCGTCGCAAGGAGCGCGCCGAGCGCCGCCTCGATGCCACCGAGGCCAGCTTGTTGCGGGTGCAGGACCTGCTGCGCGAGGTACGCCGACAACTGCGCCCGCTCGAACGCCAGGCCGAGGCAGCGCGTCGGCATGGCGATCTCGTCGCCGAGTTGAGCGCGCTGCAGATCTATCAGCGCGGGCGCGAGATCGCCACGCAGCGCACCCGGCTCGCCGCACTCGCCGGCGAGAAGATCACCCTGCAGACCACCGAGCAGGAGCTGCGAGCCGAGCTCGCCGCCCTGGACACCAGCGTGATGGCGGCCGAGGCCGAGCTGACGGCCCGCGGCGACCTCGACCTGTCCGATGAGATGGTTCGTGTCGAGCAGCTTCGTGAGCGGGCCCGCGGCATCGCCGCCGTGCTCGTCGAGCGGCGACGGTCGATGGAGCGCGATCGCGGACAGCTGATGGACTCTGGTGTGTTCGCCAGTCTCGAGGCCGACGCCAGCAATCTTCGCGGCGAGCTGGAGCGCGTCGCCGATGATCTCCAGCAGCTTGGTCCCGAGGCGGAGCACCTGGCGATCGAAGAGGAAGAGTTCGGCTCCGAGCGCGAGCAGGCCATGTCGACCATCGACAACGTCGTGGCCAGCAGTTCCGCCGCCAGCGCGGCGGCAGAAGTCCGTGGTGAGCTGCGCTCGCTGCGCGGCAGCGCCGACCGTGCCGACAGTGAGCTGCAGCGACTGCGCACTCGGCTCGACGTGTTGCGCGAGCGCGTCATGCGTCTCGACGCCGATGCCGAGCGGCTGCGACTGGAGTGCGAGCACGCCCAGGTCGTCGAAGCTGGTTTGGTCGCCGACCTGGAGGTTGCCGAAGCTCGTCGGGTGACGGCCGAGGGCGTCCATGAGTCGGCTGTGGACGCACGGCAGATCGCCACCGACGATGTGTCGCGGTGGGGAGCACGCGCCGAGGCGCTGCACCTTGCTCTGGAGAGCGCCCGAGCTCGTGCCGGCGCGGAACACCTTGCAGGCGTCGACGATGTCCTTGGCACTCTGCTCGACCTCATCGACATTGATGCTGGGTGGGAAGCAGCCGTCGAGGCAGCGCTGGGTGAGGCGTTGGAGGCCGTTGTCGTCGCCTCCACGCACGCCGGTCGACGCGCCCTCGACTCGCTGCGGGCGTCGAACGTGAACGGCGCGGTGATCGCGCTCGGCGCTGCGCATGGCATGCCTTCGGCGCCGCTGGACAAAGGCGTGCCGGTGCGCCCGCACGTTCGCAGCCAGCAGGCCGGTGTCTCCGAGTTGCTCGACGCCATCGTCGGGTCGGCCGTGCGCGTGACGACCTGGGCGGACGCGATCGATGTGGCGATCGCTCACCCCTCCGCAGTCATCGTCACCGATGAGGGCGACCGCTTCGGACCGACGGGGTGGCGCGTTGGCGTCGCCAGTGGTGGAGCCACCGCTTCGGCGTTGGAGGAAGCGCAGGAGCGGCTCGGCATCGCCACCGCTGAGCTCGAGGGCCGGGTGCGAGCCGAACAGGCCGCCCGCACCGAGTTGGACGCTGCCCGGGCGCGCGAAGCTCAGCTCAGCCGCGAGCTCGACTCCCACGACGCTGGGTTCTCGGCAACGTCGACCGCACTGGCCCGTGCGCAGAGCGAACGCCGCGACACGCAGTCCGAACTCGAGACGGTCGAGCACACCGCGGGCGAGGCCGGCGAGCGCCTCGACCGCGAGCGCAGCCGGATCGCAGAGCTCGATGCGCTCGTGCCGGCACTCGATGCCGACGAGGCGGCAGAAGCCGAGGCGGCGAAGGCACGTGGAGAAACTCGGGCGCGCCTCGACTCGAGGGCGGCACTTCTGGCCAATCGCCGTCAGGATCTCGAAGTCCGCAACGCCGGCCTTCATGAGCGCGAACAGTTCCTCCAACGGCGGCTGGAAGAGACGGAGCGGCGGCTGGAGGTCGACGTTGTCGCTCGGGCGCAAGCCGGGCAACGCCGCCTCGAGGTCGAGCAGGCCCTCGGTGCCGTCCAGAACCTGGCAGCGCTGGTCGACCGTCACCGGCACATGATCGAGACCAGACACAACGAGTTGATGGAGATCCGTCGCAAGCAGAGCGATGAGGTCCGCCGTATTGCCCAACGCCTCGACGACGCCCGTCGCCGGCGCGGCGTGGCGGAGAAGGCGCTCGACGAGAACCGCGAGCGATCGCGGCGCGTCGAGGTCGACGAAGCGGAGGTCCGCATGCGCCTGGAAGGCGCTGTCGAGGCGCTGCGCCACGACCACGACCTCGAACCCACCGCAGCCGAGGCAGCCGAGCTGCCGACGCTCCCCGAAGGGGTCTCGGCCGCTGCACGCGTCCGCGATCTGGAACGTGAGCTCCGCCTGATGGGCCCGATCAACCCGCTGGCGCTGGAAGAGTTCAACGAGTTGCAGACCCGCCACCAGTTCCTCGAGACGCAGCTGGAGGACGTGCGCAACACCCGCCGCGACCTGATGCGTGTCATCAAGGCTGTCGACCTCGAGATCCAGACCGTCTTCGCGGCGGCGTTTGCCGACGTCAGCACGCATTTCACCCAACTGTTCTCGATGCTGTTCCCTGGCGGAGTTGGCTCTCTGGTCCTGACCACGCCAGACGATCTGTTGAACACCGGCATCGAGGTCGAAGCCAAGCCGAGCGGCAAGAACGTGAAGAAGCTATCGCTGCTCTCGGGTGGCGAGCGTTCGTTGACCGCGCTGGCGTACCTGTTTGCGGTGTTCCGCAGCCGCCCGTCGCCCTTCTACGTCATGGACGAGGTCGAGGCCGCCCTCGACGACGTCAACTTGCACCGGTTCCTCGGCTTGATCCACGAGTTCCGCCAGGAAGCGCAGCTGTTGGTCGTCAGCCACCAAAAGCGCACGATGGAGGCCGGGGACAGCTTGCTGGGCATCACCATGGAGCCCGGCGGGTCGTCGAAGGTGATCACCGAACGGGTCACCGCTGCCACCTGATGGTCAGCGCCCAATCTGCGACCGACTAACGTCGTCCGGGTTGGTCGCGACGAAAACCGGGGGAGAAGCAGCGCATCGTGAGTGAAGCCGTGGCAATCGGCGCCAGGGACGACGAAAAGCGTCGTGCGACGCCCGCCATCCAACTGGTCAGGCTCCGCAAGAGCTTCGGCGATGTCGTCGCCGTCGACGACATCGACCTGGAGATCTACGAGGGCGAGTTCTTCTCGCTCCTCGGGCCGTCGGGCAGCGGCAAGACCACGGTGCTGCGGATGATCGCCGGTTTCGAACTGCCGACCGGTGGCGCCGTGTTGCTGCAGGGCAACGACGTCAGCCTGCTGGCGCCGTACGACCGCGATGTCAACACGGTGTTCCAGGACTACGCCCTGTTCCCACACATGAGTGTGCTGGAGAACATCGAATACGGCCTCAAGGTCAAGCGGATCGGCAAGACCGACCGGCGCCAGCGGGCGTTGGAGATGCTCGAGGCGGTCCGTCTGGCCGACTATGGCGGGCGCCGCCCGAACCAGCTGAGTGGTGGTCAACGCCAGCGCATTGCGCTCGCCAGGGCGTTGGTGAACCACCCGAAGGTGTTGTTGCTCGACGAGCCGCTCGGCGCTCTCGATCTGAAACTACGCGAAGAGATGCAGGTCGAGTTGAAGTCGATCCAGCGTGATGTCGGCATCACGTTCGTCTTCGTCACGCACGACCAGGGCGAGGCGCTGTCGATGAGCAACCGCGTCGCGGTGTTCAACAACGGCCGAGTCGAGCAGGTCGGCACTCCGCGCGACATCTATGACCATCCGGCCACGGCGTTCGTCGCCGGTTTCGTCGGCACATCGAACATGTTGAGCGCTGAACGCTCGCAGCAGTTGCTCGGTGTTGCCGAGCCGCACTCGATACGACCCGAACGGCTGCGCATCGTGCAACACGAAACGGGCGACACGGAGATCTCCGTTCCCGGTGTCGTCAGTGACATCCAATATCTCGGTGCCGATTGTCGAGTTCGAGTGCAACTCGACGACGGCACGCACCTGATCGCCAGCGTGCCAAGCGATGGGCTTGCTGGTGTTGCCATTGGCGGCAGTGTCCGCCTGGCATGGTCGCGCTATGCGGCCTTTCCCGTCGCCAATACAGAAATCTCCAAAGGGGGAGACTCATGAAATCAGCACGGTACTTCGGTGCGCTGACGGCCATAACTCTGCTGGCATCGGCTTGCGGTAGCGACAGCAAGTCGTCGGGAGGTGACGCGTTGACATCGATCGGCACCGGCGAGAAGGCCCTCAACTTGATCGTCTGGGCCGGCTACGCGGAGGACGGCACGACCGACCCAGCGTACAACTGGGTCAAGCCGTTCCAGGACCAATCCGGATGTGTGGTCAAGTCGAAGATCGCAGCGACCTCCGACGAGATGTTCCAGTTGATGAGCACGGGGCAGTACGACGGCGTGTCGGCCTCGGGCGACAGCAGCGTTCGCCTGATCGACGCCGGTCTGGTGTCGCCGGTCAACACCTCGCTGATCAAGAACTACGCCGACCTCTCGTCGTTCCTCAAGGACACGAAGTACAACTCCAGCGGTGGCAAGAACTACGGGATCCCGCACGGTTGGGGTGCCAACTACTTGATGTGGAACACCGATGAGGTGACGACGCCTCCCGACTCGTGGAACGCCGTGTTCGATCCGGCGTCGCCGTATTCCGGCAAGGTCACCGCCTACGACGCGCCGATCTACATCGCCGACGCCGCGTTGTACCTGAAGACCGCTCAGCCCGATCTCGGCATCGACGACCCGTACTCGCTGAACCAGAAGCAGTTCGACGCGTCGGTCGCACTCTTGAAGGAGCAGCACAAGGTCATTGGTGAGTATTGGAACGACTACACCAAGACGATGGGCGCGTTCGAGCAGGGGTCGACCGTGATCGGCACCACGTGGCAGGTCATCAAGAACCTGGCCTCGAACACCGACAAGCTGCAGACGGTGATCCCCAAGGAGGGCTCGACGGGATGGAGCGACACCTGGATGGTCTCGTCGAAGGCCGCGCACCCGAACTGCATGTACATGTGGATGGATTACATCACCAGCCCGGGGGTGCAGGCTCAGGTCGCGTATTACTTCGGCGAGGCACCGGCCAACCCGAAGGCCTGCGCCGAGATCAACACGCTGTACGCAGACGCCACACACTGTGACGTCTTCAAGGCAACCGACGAGGCGTTCGCCAAGTCGATCTCGTTCTGGGCGACACCCCGCAAGGAGTGCCTGAACGGCAAGGGCAGCGACTGCGTGCCGTTCGTCGACTGGATCAAGGCCTGGACCGAGATCAAGGGCTGATCGTGATCGGCCGGCTGGACGCGACGACGTGTCGCTCCCAGCCGGCCCGATTCATCGACCGATGACCGCTACCACACTCCCATCGAGCCCCGGCCGATCGGCATCGCGCTGGTTGCATCGTCATCCGCGCGCCCGGCTGGTCTCGCTGATCGGCGCGCCCGCAGCATGGATGCTGGTGCTGTACGTCGGGTCGCTGGCATCGCTGTTCCTCACCTCGCTGTACCGGCTCAACGAGGATGGCAGTGGCATCGACCAGGTGATCGGCGTCCAGAACTACCGCACGCTCATCGACAAGTCGGTGTATCTCGACATTGCCGCCCGCACCATCAAGATCGCCGTGTTGGTGACGTTGCTCGACATCGTCTTGGCGCTCCCGATCGCGTTCTTCATCGCCAAGGTCGTCAAAGCCCGCTGGCGTCGGTTGCTCGTCGCCGCCGTGCTGGTACCACTGTGGGCTTCGTACCTCGTCAAGGCGTTCTCGTGGCGAGCGATCATCGGATCACCGGGCGGCGTCCTCGACAAGACCTTCGGCTTCAGCCCCAACTACGGCGAGGTCGGGTTGATCATCGTGCTCGCCTACCTGTGGCTGCCGTACATGATCGTGCCGATCTACTCGGGCCTCGAACGGTTGCCTGATTCGCTGCTCGATGCGTCGAGCGATCTTGGTGCACACTTCGGGTTCACGTTTCGCAAGGTGGTACTTCCTCTGTTGTTCCCGTCGATCGTGGCCGGTTCGGTGTTCACGTTCTCGCTGTCGTTGGGCGACTACATCGCTGTCGACCTCGTCGGCGGCAAGACACAGGTGATCGGGTCGGTCGTGTACGACAACTTCTCCGCCGACCTGCCGTTCGCGGCGGCATTCGCAGTGGTGCCCGTGATCGTGATGGTCGCCTACATTCTCGGCATCCGGCGTACCGGCGCGTTGGAGAACCTCTGATGCAGTTCACTCGGCGCGTCCGCATGCTGTTCGGCGGCATCACCGGTCTGGTGTTGGCGTTCCTGTACCTCCCGCTGGCGATCATCGTCGTGCTGTCGTTCAACACGGTCAGTTCGTTGTCGTGGCCACCGAAGGGCTTCACCTTTCGATGGTGGCGGGCGGCCTTCCACAGCGAGGGGGCCCGGGATGCGCTGGTCGTCAGCTTGAAGACGGCCACCGGAGCCACCCTCGTCGCGCTCGTCCTCGGTCTGCTCGCGGCGCTCGCCGTGCACCGCTTCGCATTCTTCGGGCGGGAGTCACTGAACCTGATGATCGTCTTGCCGATCGCGCTGCCCGGCATCGTCACCGGCATCGCACTCAATGCCGCGTTTCGACAGGCCGGCGTCGAGTTCGGCCTGTTGACGTTGATCATCGCCCACGCCACCTTCTGCATCGTCGTGCTCTACAACAACCTGCTTGCCCGCTTCCGCAGACTGTCACCGAACCTCGAGGAAGCGTCGGCCGATCTCGGCGCGCACACGTTCCAGACGTTCCGGTACGTCACGTTCCCACTGTTGCGCACCGCCCTGCTGGCCGGTGGGCTGCTGGCGTTCGGGTTGAGCTTCGACGAGATCGTGGTCACGACGTTCACGGCCGGCGCCGGGTTGGAGACGTTGCCGATCTGGATCTTCCGGAACCTCAGCCGCGGCGAGCAGCAGCCCATCGTCACAGTCGTGGCCACCGCAGTCATGCTCATGTCGGTGATCCCCGTCTGGGTAGCGCAGCGCCTGACCAGTGACGACGGCCCGCTGACGGGCGGTACCCGCTGAGCCCGTCCCGATAGCGTGGTCGCCGTCATGCCGTGGATCTATCTCGTTCTCGTTGTCGTCGTGCTCGTTGTCGGTCTGGGCGTGGTGGCGCTCAATCGGCGCCGCGGCGCCACCCCTCCTTCCGCAACACCTGGCCCGGTTCGGGCCCCCAAGTCCCCGCCTCCTGAAGCACCGCCGGATGTGGTTCCGACCGTCGAGCAAGCGCTCGACACCGCGGCGCCGGTCGAGGTCGAGGTCGAGCGTCCCAACTTCCGCAGCCGCATGTCGAAGGCTCGCAACGCGCTGGCCGGCACGCTGCTCGGCATCCGCGCACGCGGCGGCATCACCACCGAGACGTGGGACGACCTCGAAGAAGCGTTGCTGCGCGCCGATGTCGGCGTTCGTGTCACCGATGATCTGCTCGGCGGCTTGCGTGCCAAGGTCAAAGCCAAGGAGATCACCGATCCGGCGCAGCTCCTCGATTCGCTCCAGGCCGAGATGGTCGAGCGACTCTCCGGCGCCGACCGCGCCCTCACGTTCGACGACGTGCCGGGCGGGCCGAACGTGTGGTTGTTCGTCGGCGTCAACGGCGTCGGCAAGACCACCACGATCGGCAAAGTGGGCGCCCAGCAGGCGGCGCTCGGGCGGTCGGTTCTGATGGCTGCCGGCGACACCTTCCGTGCGGCGGCCGTCGAGCAGTTGGGCACGTGGGCGGAGCGCAGCGGTGCTCAACTGGTGCGCGGCAACGAGGGTGGTGACCCCAGCGCGGTGATCTTTGATGCGATCGAGAGCGCGACGGCGCGCCACATCGATCTCGTGCTCGGTGACACCGCCGGTCGCCTGCACACCAAGACCAACTTGATGGAGGAACTGCGCAAGGTCCGCCGAGTCGCCGCCAAGGGCGCCGGTCGCGTCACGGAGGTGCTGTTGGTGGTCGACGCCACCACCGGCCAGAACGGTCTGGCCCAAGCGCGCGAGTTCGGCGATGCCACCGAGGTGACCGGTGTCGTGCTGACCAAGCTTGACGGTTCGGCCAAGGGTGGGATCGTGTTCGCGATCGAGACCGAGCTCGGCCTGCCGGTGAAGCTCGTCGGGCTCGGCGAGTCGATCGGGGATCTGGTGCCGTTCGACCCGGTCGAGTTCATCGACGCGTTGGTCCGAGAAGACTGATGAGAGCGGGAACCACCGTGCGGTCCGGCAACGTCAAACAAGCATGATTCGCTCACGCCGTCTGGCACTTGCCTCCATTGTCGTCATCCTCGGTCTGTCCGCTTGCGGCGATCCGAACACCACCACACCCCTCGCCGATCAATCCGCTCAGCCCAAGGTGATCCAATTGGCCAACGGCCAGACCGGATCCGGGGGTGGCGCCGCTCCCGCCGCGTCGACCGCCGATGCTTCTGCTGAATCGAAGATGGGCGTGTTCGGGCCGACGGAGTTCGTCTACGACGGTGAACTGCCGGCGCTCGACGGGCCGGCGGGTTCGTGGTCGTTCGCTGCCGGCCAGAAAGCCGATCCCGACCGAATCGCCACGTTGGCCGCCTCACTGGGTGTCGTGGGCGAGGTGCGCACGTTGCCGGCCGATCAGGGTGGTGGCTGGGCCGTGGGGCCGGAGGACTACAGCGGCGCCGTGCTGACCGTGGGCTCCGACGGCATGCTCAACTGGTGGTTGAGTGCCGCACCGACCACGGGCGTCGTCGCTTGCGCTTCCGTGGGTGGCGCTGCCATCGACCCACCGATCGGCGAGGGAGTGGCCGGCAGCTCCGGCACCGCAACCGACGCGATTGCGTCCACAACCCCACCAGCGCCGGACGGCACCGTCCCGGCCGGCGAACCGGTCGCCCCGGAGGTCGTTGCGCCTGACTGCCCCGCACCGCAGCCGCCGGCCGGAGTTCCGACGAAGGATGAAGCACTCGCCAAGGCGAAGCAGCTGTTCGCCGGCTGGGGCTACGAAGCCAAGTCGTACGAGTTCGACGAGCCGTACGCGGACGAGTGGGGTGCCAGCGTCAACGCATCGCTCGTGCTCGAAGGCATGAAGGCACCGGTGATGTTGTCGGTCGGTTTCGGCGAGAACGGAACCGTGACGTATGCCTCCGGCTTCCTGGCGACGCCGGAGCGCGGCGCCGACTATCCGACGATCGGCGCTGCCGCCGGTCTCGAGCGGTTGAAGACCCAGCAGAACCAGTACATCGGGCTCGCCGCCGACGGAGTTGCCACGAAGGCAGCGACCGACATTGCTCCGCAACCGGCCGTTGGTGCTCCGGCCATCGCCCCCTGCGAAGCAGGAGCGGCGAGGGCCGAGTGCGCACCGGTCGACGCAACGCCGATCACCGTCACCTTGAACAGCGTGAAGGCCGACCTCACCATGGTCTGGGCCGCCGACAACACGATTTGGCTGTTGCCTGCGTACACCTTCGGCACCGCCGACGGTGGCCAGTACACCGTGATCGCCGTCGACGATGCCTACATCCAGCAAGCCGCCCCCGAGGTCGCCACGACGGAGGTTCCCGGGCAAGATCCCGGAGCGGTCCCCTCGCCAGACACCGCCCCTGCGGCAGGCGGATCCACCGATGTGGCTTGCACGAAGTTCGAGGCACCGACAGAGGTCACCGTGCCGGGGATCGGCGTCGACTTCGGGCAGCGTTGGATCGGCCTGTGCCTCTCGTACGCCGAGTCGGAGGCATCGTTCCTCGGGTACTCGGTTCGGGTCGTGCGCCAAGACGGTGTCGACCTGCCCGTCACGGCCGACTTCTCGGATCACCGCTTCAACGTCGCGGTCAAGGGCGGCATCGTCGCCGAGATCATCTCCATCGGCTGACCCATTTCGATCCGCCACAGCGTTTGGTGGCTGGCCCCCGCATGGGGGTCGGAGGTGCCGAACGCTGGGTGGGCGGGCGGGCGCCGATAACCTTCCAGGCGATGTTCGACTCACTGTCCTCGCGCCTCGAAGGCGTCATCAAGAAGATTCGCGGCAAGGGACGACTGACCGACGACGACGTCGACGAGGTGCTGAAGGAGATCCGCACGGCGCTGCTCGAGGCCGACGTCAACGTCGGTGTCGTCCGGAACGTCACCGGCCGCATCCGCGAGCAAGCGGTCGGCGCCAAGCTCAGTCAGGCGCTGGACCCCAGCCAGCAGATCATCAAGATCGTCAGCAACGAGCTCACCGCCATGCTGGGCGGCGAGACCCTCAAGATCACCTACGCGAGCCGCCCGCCGACCGTGGTGTTGATGGCCGGTCTGCAGGGCTCGGGCAAGACCACCAACTCTGCCAAGTTGGCCCGCTGGTTCAAGAGCCAGGGTCGCCAGCCGCTGATGGTCGGCGCTGACCTTCAGCGACCCGCCGCCGTCGAACAGTTGCGGACGCTCGGCCGGCAGATCGACGTGCCGGTGTTCAGCGAGCCGGGTGACCCCGTCTCGACCGCGCGCCGCGGTCTGGAAGAAGCCCGTCGCCTCGGTCGCGACGTCCTGATCGTCGACACCGCCGGCCGTCTGTCGATCGATGCCGAGATGATGGAGCAGGTCCGCCAGATCAGCAAGGCCGTGCAGCCCGACTACACGTTCCTGGTGATCGACGCGATGACCGGCCAGGACGCGGTCGGCGTTGCCGAGGCATTCCACGCCACCCTGGCGATCGACGGCGTGATCATGTCGAAGCTCGACGGCGACGCCCGCGGTGGTGCAGCGTTGAGCGTGAAAGAGGTGATCGGCCGGCCGATTGCGTTCGCCTCGACGGGGGAGAAGCTCAACGAGTTCGAGCAGTTCCACCCCGACCGCATGGCCGGGCGCATCTTGGGCATGGGCGACATGCTCAGCCTGATCGAGCAGGCCGAACAGGTCTTCGAGAAGGATCAGGCGGAGGCCGCCGCCGAGAAGATGATGGAGGGCGAGTTCACCCTCGACGACTTCTTGGAGCAGATGCAGGCCCTGAAGAAGATGGGTCCGCTCGGGAACCTGTTGGGAATGATGCCCGGCATGCCGAAGGAGCTGAAGGGCGCCGAGATCGGCGACGACCAGTTGAAGCCGGTCGAGGCCATCATCCGTTCGATGACTCTGCAGGAGCGGCGCAAGCCCGAGGTGATCAACGGCAGCCGCCGTACTCGCATCGCCAACGGCAGTGGTACGACGGTCGGCGACGTCAACCGTCTCGTCAAGCAGTTCAGCGAGATGCAGAAGATGATGAAGAAGATGGGTGGCATGGCGATGGGCGGCAAGGGCAAGAAAGGCAAGACGGGCCGTGGCCTGCCCAACTTGGGCGGTATGGGCGGCATGCCTGGTGGCTTCCCGAACTTCAATTGATAGCCTCTCGTCGTTCGTATTGTGCAAGGAGCCCTGGATTCGTATGGCAGTAAAACTGCGCCTCACCCGAGTTGGCAAGACCAAGCAGCCGCAGTATCGCGTCGTCGCCACCGATAGCCGCTCGCCCCGCGATGGCCGGTTCATTCAGATCGTCGGCACGTACAACCCCCGTACCGATCCGTCGACGCTCAACATCGACAACGCAAAAGCCGTGAAATGGCTGATGGACGGCGCTCAGCCGACCGAGCGGGTCAGGAAGTTGCTGGAAGTGTCGGGTGCGATGGCTGAGTTCAGCGCCGCCCGAGCAGCCAAGTGACCGACCAGCCAGTGAACGACGAGCCGGTGAACGACGAGTCCGACGACTCGGTCGAGCCGGCCGCCGAGATCGAAGCCGACGAAGACATCGCCGACATCGAGGTGGCCGAGGCGTCGGTTCCCCACGCTGCGACCAGCGGCTCAGCAGCGCCGACCGCAACTGCAGTGCTGACTCATGTCGTCCGTTCGATCGTCGACGATGCAGACGCCGTCCACGTCGATGCTGTCGAGGGTCGGAATCGTCTGAAGCTCGAGGTCAAGGTCGGCCCGGGCGATCTCGGCCGGGTGATCGGTCGTCGTGGCCGCACGGCGCAGAGCATTCGCACCGTCGTGCGTGCTGCCGCCACTCGTGATGGCGTCGAGGTCGACGTCGACTTTGTCGACTGACGCGTTGCGCGAAGTCGGGCGCATCGGCCGCGCTCATGGTGTGCAGGGCGAACTGTACGTCACCCTGATCACCGATCGAGTCGAACGTCTTGCACCTGGTGCCTGGCTCCTGGCGGGCACCCAGTGGCTGACCGTCGCCGAGTCGCGCCTGCAACCGCAGCGGTGGCTCGTGCGTTTCGTCGGCGTCGACGACCGAACCGCCGCCGAGAAGCTGACCAACTCGGTGCTGCAGGCCGAGCCGATCGACGTCGATGGCGACGACGATGCGCTGTGGGTGCACGAGCTGATCGGGTCGCGCGTCGTCGATCAGCACGGCGTCGACCGCGGGACCTGTGTTGCCGTGATCGACAACCCCGCACACGACATCCTCGAGCTCGACACCGGCGCGCTGATTCCAGTGATCTTCGTCGTGAGCTGCGTCGATGGTGTCGCGATCATCGATCCCCCTGAGGGCCTGTTCGACCTCTGACGACCCCGGGTGACGGACGACACCTTCCAAATGCAGCATTTGGGCCGAACAGCCCATTTCACTCTGAGGGTTCGACCGCTACGGTGAGTGACACGTGGATGCATTGACTTGCTGGCCGTAATTGGTCGCTTCGCCAGCGAGGAGCAAGAGCGAAACCCCGCACGTCAGTGAAAACACAACCCGATCATCCGGCGGACGATCGGCCTCACAGAGCGGAAGCATCATGCGACAGATACGGCGGATTTGTACAGCAATCTTGGTATTGCTCGGCGCGATTGTGGTCGTACCAGCGTTTGGTGGCACAGCGAGTGCCCACCACTCCAACATCACGGCCTCGGTGGCCTGTGGCGGCACCGTGTCGTGGA
>JANMNE010000193.1:0-15129 GCA_031373785.1 Ilumatobacteraceae bacterium | reverse complement strand
ACCTGCTCGATGCCGGCCTCGCCGAGCGACGGCAGGACCTGCTCGATGTAGCGCAGGAACACCCGGTTGGGGCCGATGACGAGCACGCCCTGATCCTCCAGCGGGAACCGGTAGGTGTAGAGCAGGTAGGCAGCGCGGTGCAGAGCGACAACGGTCTTGCCGGTGCCCGGGCCACCCTGCACGACCAGCACGCCGGCCTGTGGGCTGCGGATGATCTCGTCCTGCTCGGCCTGGATCGTGGCGACGATGTCGCCGAGTTGGCCCGTACGGCCGCGCTCGAGCGCGGCGATCAGCGTGCTGTAGCCCCGCAACCCCGAGTCGGGGCCGAGGCGCTGCCCATTGCCGCCGGCGGTGGCCAGGCCGTCGTCGTGGCCGACGCCGAGGTGACCTTCGCCGAACAACTCGTCCTCCAGGCCCAACAGCGTGCGTCCCTGCACGGCGAAGTGGCGCCGGCGGGCGAGGCCCATCGGTTCGCGTCCGGTGGCCCGGTAGAACGGCTCGGCGACGGGCGCCCGCCAGTCGACCACCACGGGCTCACTTTCCTCGTCGGCGATCGCCAGGCGGCCGATGTGGAACGTTTCAAGGCCGTCAGGGGTCTCGGCCATCCGGTCGATGCGACCGAACACCAAGGCGGCGTTGCCGAGGTCGAGCTGGGTCAAACGGTTGACCACGGCTTCGTCGAACACATCGCGCTCGTAGCGCGCCTGGAACGTGCCTCCGAGGGTGCCCTCGTGGAGGTTTCGCATCCGCCACGCCGCATCGCGGCTGACCTCGAGACACCGGTAGGCGTGCTCGATGAAGTCCTGTTCGGCGGCAAGATCGGGGTGCTGCTGCGTCATGGGTCGTTCAACTCTATCGGCGTGTTCGGCGACGCCAACCCGCCCCGGCGACCGGCCCCGGCACTCGGCCGCTCCGGCCCGGTGTGAGCCCGGTGTCGCGATATGTCGCGCGATCGGGCTCACAGTGCGCAGTCGCCCGGACCGGTGTGAGCCCGGACCGCGACCAGGCGCGTGATCGGGCTCACAGTCGACCAATCAGGGCGTCTCGTCGATCCGGGCGCCACTCTCTCCGATTTCCGCCGGTCGGCGGCGAGCGTGGCGCCCAGATCCGAGTTGGAGCTGTGCTGAATCGTCACGGACGATTCGCAACCATCGGGGATCGGAGCATCCGTCGACTCGACTTGCCGTCGTGGGTGAGACGGCGCGCCGAAGGCGCACCGGCTCACGCCTAACCTGACGCGATGGCTGATCACCCGGTGCTCGAGGCGTTCTCGCCGGCGGTGCGGGCCTGGTTCGCGGCGTCGTTCCCCACGCCCACCAAGCCGCAGATCGAAGGTTGGCCGGCGATCCTCGGTGGCGGCCACACGCTGGTCTGTGCACCGACCGGCAGCGGCAAGACGCTGACCGCCTTCATGGCCTCGATCGACCGGTTGTGTACGACCGAGGCGGCCGACCCGAAGCGGCGCACTCGCGTCTTGTACATCTCGCCGTTGCGGGCGCTGGCCTTCGACATCGAAAAGAACCTGCGTGCGCCGTTGATGGGCATCGAGCTGGCGGCAGAGCGGTTGGGGGTGCCGTTCCACCAGCCCACGGTTGCCATGCGCACCGGCGACACCTCGCAGCGCGAACGTCAGGCGCTGATCCGCCATCCCGTCGATCTGCTGATCACCACGCCCGAGAGCCTGTATCTCATGCTCACGTCGTCGGTCGCCGACACCCTCGTCAACATCGACACGGTGATCATCGACGAGATTCACGCCATGGCCACCACCAAGCGTGGTGCCCACCTCATGCTGTCGCTCGAACGGCTGGAGGACATCACGGTCCGCCCAGCGCAGCGGATCGGTCTCTCGGCCACCCAGCGCCCGCTCGAGGAGGTTGCGCACTTCCTCGGTGGGCACGGCGCTGACGGCGCCCGGCGGCCGGTGTCCATCGTCGATGCCGGGATCCGCAAGCAGATGGAGGTCGACGTTGTCGTGCCGGTCGAGGAGATGGGCAACATCTGGGAGAGCGTGTACCCGGCGGTGCTCGCCCAGGTCCTGGCCCACCGCAGCACCATCATCTTCTGTAACGCCCGGCGCCAGGCCGAGCGGCTGGCGGTCAACCTCAACGAACTGGCCGGCGATGAGCTGGTCAAGGCCCACCACGGCTCGCTGGCGCGCGAGCAACGTGTGGTGATCGAAGACGAGTTGAAGCGTGGTGTGCTGCGCGGCATCGTCGCCACCAGTTCGCTCGAGCTCGGCATCGACATGGGCGCCGTCGACCTCGTCATCCAGGTCGAGTCACCGGGCGCTGTCTCGCGGGGCATGCAGCGCGTCGGCCGGGCCGGCCACTCGGTCGGCGAGCCCAGCCGCGGCACGCTGTACCCCAAGCATCGCGGTGATCTGTTGGAGGCCGCGGTGGTTGCCCGGCGAATGGTCAACGGCGAGATCGAGACCACCCGGTTCCTGCGCAACCCGCTCGACGTGTTGGCGCAACAGATCGTCGCCCACGTCGCCATCCATCCCGAATGCGCGGTGGAGTCCGTCGCCGCGCTCGTCCGGCGCTGCGCCAACTTCGCCGAGCTCAGCGACGACCTGCTGTACAACGTGCTCGACCTGCTGTCGGGCCGCTACCCCAGCGACGAGTTCAACGAGCTACGGCCGCGCCTGGTGTGGGATCGCACGGCCGGCACGCTGCGAGCGCGTGAGGGGTCCAAACGCTTGGCGGTCACCAGCGGTGGCACCATCCCCGACCGCGGGTTGTACGGCGTGTTCCTGCCCGATGGCACTCGTGTGGGCGAGCTCGACGAGGAGATGGTGTACGAGAGCCGCCCCGGCGAGACGTTCATGCTTGGGGCCAGCACCTGGCGGATCGAGGAGATCACGTTCGAGCGTGTCACCGTCACGCCGGCGCCGGGCGAGCAGGGCAAGATGCCGTTCTGGCACGGCGATCGTCCGGGCCGGCCATTGGAGCTCGGCCGGGCACTCGGCGCGTTCCAGCGCGAGATGCGGGCGATGGGCAATGAGGTCGCCATCGAGCGGCTGATGGACGACTACCGGCTCGATCGCTTCGCCGCCGGCAACGTCGTCACCTACCTCGACGAGCAAGCGCAAGCAACCGGCGCTGTGCCCGACGATCGCACGATCGTGGTCGAGCGGTTCCGCGACGAGATCGGCGATTGGCGGGTGTGCATCCTCACCCCGTTCGGCACACCGGTGCACGCGCCGTGGGCGATGGCGATCGAGCGGCGGATGATCGAGCTGTACGACATCCCGATCGAGACGATGTGGAGTGACGACGGCATCGTCTTGCGCTTGCCCGAGGCCGCCGACGCCGTGCCCCTCGCGGACCTGATCATCGACCCGGACGACATCGACGAACTGGTCGTCGGCGCGCTGCCGCAGACGTCGCTGTTCTCGGCTCGCTTTCGCGAGTGCGCGGCGCGGGCCTTGCTGCTGCCGCGTCGTCGACCCGACCGGCGCACACCGCTGTGGCAACAACGCCAGCGCGCCGCCGACCTGTTGGCGGTGGCCGCCAAGTACCCGACCTTCCCGATCCTGTTGGAGACGTCGCGCGAATGTCTGCAAGACGTGTTCGATCTGCCGGGGCTGCGCGACGTGCTCGGTCAGCTGCGCAGCCGCGCCGTGCGTGTTGTCAGCGTCGACACCGCCAAGGCGTCGCCATTCGCCCAGAGCCTGCTGTTCAACTGGATTGCCGCGTACATGTACGAGGGCGATGCGCCGCTGGCCGAGCGCCGTGCCGCTGCCCTCTCGCTCGATCGCGATCTGCTGCGCGACCTGTTGGGTGCCGAGGAGCTGCGCGAGCTGCTCGACCCTGGCGTGCTGGCCGATGTGGAGCTCGAACTGCAATGCGTCGCCGATGGTCGTCGTGCTCGTCGTGCCGACGAACTGCACGACGTGTTGCGCAAGGTCGGCGACCTCAGCGCTGCCGAAATCGATCTGCGCAGTGAGGGCCCGGGCGGAGAGTGGATCGACGAGCTCATCCGCACTCGCAGGGCGATCGAAGTGCAGCTCGGCGGCGAGTCGCGCCATGTCGCCGCCGACGACGCGGCCAGGTATCGCGATGCGTTCGGCTGCAACGTGCCGCTCGGTCTGCCGATGGCGTTCACCGAACCTGTGGCCCACCCGCTCGAGTCGTTGGTGGCGCGCTATGCCCGCACGCATGGCCCGTTCACGGCAACCGATGTGGCGCGGCGGTTTGCGTCGCCCGTCGAGCGGATCGTCGGCGCCCTAGCTGCCCTCGAGGCTGCGGATCGCATCGTGCATGGCGAGTTCCGACCCGGTGGTGTCGGTCGCGAGTACTGCGACGCCGAGGTGCTGCGGCAGCTGCGTCGCCGTTCGCTGGCCACCTTGCGCCGCGAGATCGAGCCGGTCGAGCCCGAGGCGTACGCCCGCTTCATCCAGGTGTGGCACGGCATACCGGGCGAACGTCGTGGCCTCGACTCGCTGGTCGAGGCGTTGGCTCAGTTACAGGGCGCTGCGCTGGTGGCGTCGACGCTGGAGACCGAACTGCTGCCGTCGCGGCTGCGTAGCTACCGCGCTGCCGACCTCGACGAGCTGTGCACCACCGGCGACGTCGTGTGGGTGGGCAGCGGCGCGATCGGCCCGAACGATGGCCGCGTGCGGCTCTACTTCACGGACCAGTTCGCCGCGATCGACGCCTCGCTGGAGGCTGACGACCCTCCCGAGGGGCCGCTGCACGATGCCATTCGCGCCCACCTCGCCTCGCACGGTGCCAGCTTCTGGAACCAGCTTCGCGCCGCTTCGGGCGAGGCGACCGACGGGGAACTGCTCGCCGCCTTGTGGGATCTGGTGTGGGCCGGCGAGGTCACCAACGATTCCTTGGCGCCATTGCGGGCGATGCTGTCGGGTGGCAAGTCATCGCGATCGTCCGCTGCTCCGCGTGGCCGGCCGAGGCCGGGACGCCTGACCCGCATCGGGCCCCCCGCCGGTTCCGGTCGCTGGTCGCTGGTGGCGCCGCTGCGCGTGCCTGCTCCCTCGCCGACCCAAGTAGCCCACGCCGCGTCGTTGCAGTTGCTCGAGCGGTACGGCGTCGTCACACGCGAGGCGGTGCTGGCCGAGGGGGCCAAGGGTGGGTATGCGGCGACCTATGGGGTGCTGAAGGTGTTGGAGGAGCGCGGTCAGGTGCGCCGCGGCTACTTCGTCGCCGGCCTCGGTGCCGCCCAGTTCGCGCTGCCCGGCGCCGTCGACCGTCTGCGATCGGCGCGTGATGTGGCCGACCCGGCCCTGCATCCGGAACTCGTCCCACCAGCCGTGGTGATGTCGGCGACCGACCCGGCCCAACCCTACGGTGCCGCACTCGATTGGCCAACGTCCGCCGGCCGCCCCAGTCGCACGGCCGGCGCCTTAGTGGTGCTCCGCGACGGAGTGCCGCTGGTGTGGTTCGACCGGCGCTCGTCGCATCTCGTCACCTTTCCCGCAGCGGCCGACGGCGGTTGGGCCGATTCGTTGGCCGCGCTGGTCAAAGACGGGCGACAACGTTCGATCGAGGTCCGCAAGGTCAACGGTGACCCGATCGACCGCAAGGGCAGCGAGGCCGTGGCCTTGCTGGCCGCCGGGTTCGCCGACGGATACCGGGGATTCGTGCTGCGCAGCGTGTAGGTGCACCGCAGATCTACTACTTGACTAAACATAGTAGTTGACATAGTCTTGCTGCGTGCCGTCCACTCACGACCCGCAGCTGTTGAAGGGTGTCTTGTCGCTGCTCTTGCTGCAACTGCTCGCTGAGCAGGAGTCCTACGGATACGAGGTCGTCCAGCGGCTCCACCAGATCGGCCTCCTCGACGTTCTCGAAGGCACCGTCTACCCGGCGCTGGCGCGGCTCGAGCGAGAGGGTCGGGTCAGTGCTCGACTCGTCTCCTCCAAAGCCGGGCCCGCCCGGAAGTACTACCGACCGACCCCCGCCGGCTACGCGGCACTGTCGTCAGGAACGGCCAGTTGGCTGTCGCTCGCCGACGTCGTTGGCTCGGTGTTGAACCGCCCGACCCCCGCAGAACCAATCGAAGGAGCCTGAAATGACCCACTCCATCAGCTGGATCGACCGGGCGCGGATCGAGCGCGCCGTGTGGGCGCTCGATCAACGCCTGTACGACCTGCCGCGCAAGTCGCGCATCGCCAAGCGACGCGAGGTGCGCGAGAACCTGATCACCGCGACAACCGACATCGGTGCACGCGGCGCGCTGCGCAACCTCGGCAACAGTCGCCAACTGGCCGCCGAGTACCTCTCCGCCGAGTTCGGCGACGAGGCGCGACCGTCGTGGATGGCTGCCGCTCTGTTCTTGCTCACCGGCCAACTCATCCTCACCTCGATCTTGACCGAGGCCGCGCTGGCCTTCGGCGACGGCATTACCGCCGCGAACCCGAGCGCTACGGGCACCTTCACGTGGCGAGGCATTCGCTACCTGCAAGACACAGTCACGTACACCTTCGTGAACGGCGAAAGCACGTATGTGGGCGGCGCGTGGACCCCGTTTGCTTGGGTTATCTGGATCGTCGCGACCATCTTCGTCGGCCGGCTGTGGCGGGTCTACTCGATCTGGCGTCGTCGGCATATGTGATCATGGCGATATGCCGGACGATCGTCGCCTTGCCCCTGCGACCATTGCCGTCACGGCAGGCCGGCCGTCGGCACCGGGCGACCCGCTGAACCAGCCCATCGTGCTGGCCTCGAACTTTCGATCGGGCGGCGAGTACACACGCACGCACGGCACCGACACGTGGGCCGCGTTGGAGACGGCGGTGGGTGCGCTCGAAGGCGGTCGAGCGATCGCCTATTCGAGTGGCATGGCGGCTGCCTCGGCCATCGTGTTCGCGCTGGCGCCGAAGATCGTGGTGATCCCGACCATCAGCTACATGGGCGTGCGCTCGCTGCTCTCCGAATACCAGTCGCGGGGTCACGTCGAGTTGCGTCCGGTCGACATCACCGACACCACGGCGGTGGCGAACGCTGCACAAGGCGCCGACGTGGTGTGGGTCGAGACACCGACCAACCCGACGCTCGACGTGGCTGATCTGGCGGCGATCGGCGCGGCAACGCGCGACGCCGGCGCGTCGATGGTGGTCGACTCCACGTTCGCCACGCCGCTGTTGCAGCGACCACTCGAAGATGGCGCGGCCATCGTGTTGCACAGCGGCACCAAGTTCATCGGCGGGCACAGCGACCTGTTGATCGGGTTGTGCGTGACCGCCGACGATGTGATCTACGACCGGCTCGTGCAGGCGCGCACCTTCCAGGGAGCAACCCCGGGCGCGCTCGAGGCGTTCCTGGCGTTGCGTGGCTTGCGCACCTTGCCGATCCGCCTCGCGGCGATGCAACGAAACGCCGAGGTGCTCGTCGAGCGTTTGCGCGCCCATCCCTCCGTTGCCGAAGTGCGGTATCCGGGCTGCGGAGCGATGGTCTCGTTTGTGGTCACCGGCGGGTCAGCGGCCGCCGATGCGCTGTGCGACGGCGTGCGCGTGCTGGTGCCGGCGACGAGCCTCGGAGGTGTCGAGACCACGATCGAGCGCCGCCAGAAGTATGCGGGCGATGCCCATGTGCTGCCCGGTCTGTTGCGGATGAGCGTCGGCATCGAGGATGTCGACGATCTGTGGGCCGACCTCGCCGCCAACCTGTAGCGGTCACGTGGTGGAGGTGAAGTCCTCGGTCGGGGGAGCGGGTGGGGCAGCGGCGTCGAGTTGCGCCAGGAACGCGGTGCCCTGACCGTTGACCAATAGGCCGGAGGTGCGTGCTCCGTTGCCGACCTCCGGGCACCCGATCCAGTCCTTCAGCCACAGGTCGACATCACTTCGCCCGGGGATCGCGAACACGATGGCCGTGTACCGGGCGTGCTGCATCCCGAAGAGGCATCCCGAAACGAAGTCCCAGGGAACGATGTCGTCGAGGGCCGTCGCCAGCGTCGCAGCCGTTGCGGCGTCGAGGGTCGTCGAACTGAACAGCGCGCCCCCGTCGAGTTGGCGTCCATCGGCGGCAGCGGTCGTCACGTACATGGCCGGGTAGCGACAGATCAAGGCAGCAGTGGGCACACCGGGCACGAAGGTCGCATCGAGCCGCGTCGGGTCGGGGTTGGCGATCCAGTTCGCCCCAGCGCTGGTGTCCTCGTGGTGTGCCGCCAGCGAGGTCGGCCGCCGCTACAACCCGAACACCCCCGAGGGTCAGATCGAGAGCGTGGGCATGTTCGCTCGTGGCCTCGGCGCACGGCGCATCAAGATCATCGCGTTGGTCATCATCGTTCTGGTGGTGGTCGTGCTCGTGATCGGCGCGCTCGCGTAGTCAGCCCGTGCTGTGGCGCGGTGCCGCCGGCTCATGGAGTCTTTCGAGGTAGCCATGTGGGCGCCAACAACTCCACAGGCCCGCTGCGGAGTCGCACACCGTCAGCCGAAGGGTCACCCAGCAGGGAGTCGAGCGGCGACGACATTGCCCGCAGCGTCGCGGAACTGCGCTTCGAACGAGTAGGCCTCGGCCTCGAGCGGGTTGCGGTGGTACGCCGTCGGAGCATCGATGTAGGCGGGCAGCGTGCCGCCACCTTCGATGTAGCCCCGACCGTACTCGCAGGCGAAGATGGATTCACTGCCCCGGCGCCGCACCTGGTCGACGTGCACGATCTCGTGGATGAGCTTCACGAGATCGCTCGGATTGCGCTCGTCGAGCTCGTCGCGCCAGAAGATCGAGTAACCGAACGTCATCGCGTAGATCGACCCGGTCTGGCGGAACTGGTTCGACGGCAGCCGGCACTTGGTGCGCACCTGGATCTTGGCGAGATCGAGATCGGGGAACAGCGGCTTCAGACGGGCGATGGTCGCGGCCTGCAGCGATCGGCGCGGCCTGGCGATGTTGACGATCTGTGTCGCGCGCTTCGTCTCGGCGAACACCGACTGTCCCAAGGCGCAACCGACCGGCACGACGCGGCGCCTGGCGATCCCGAGCGCATCGCCCGCTGACCGGAGCGTCGACCAGAACGACATGAGCTCAGTCGTGGACGGCGCGCAGGCCGGCCCAGGCCAGGTCGGCGACCTGTTGACCGAGCACCAGCGGATCGAAGGAACGGCCTTGTTCGACGAGACGACGACTGACGCCCTCGGCCAGCCCGACGAGGCCGTGGGCCAGCGTGCGGCGGTGATCGGCGCCGATGTTGGCGGCGATCAGCGGAGCGATGGCGTCGGCTGCGCCGGCGGTGATCCGACGGATGGCTTGCGTGGATTCTTCGTCGCGGCTGGCCCGCGAGCCGAACAGCAGCAAGAACGCGTCGTGGTCGTCGGCGACCCACTGGAAGTAGGCTAGGAAGCCTTGTTCGGTCTGCTGGCGGCCGCTGGCGACACCGGCGGTGGCTTTGGCGATCGACGTCAACAGGCGGTTTCCGACCTCGTCGAGCAGGGCCATGTACAGATCCTGCTTGGAGTCGAAGTGCTGGTAGAGCACGGGCTTGGTGACTCCGGCCGCCTCGGCGACGTCGTTCATCGAAGCGCCGTGGAATCCGTTGCGGGCGAACACCTCGACGGCGACGTCCAGAATCTGCTCGCGGCGAGCGGGTGCGGGAAGGCGAATGCTCATACGGTTACCTCAGGGTAACAACTGGCGCACCCGTTGCGGAAATGACTGATCAGATGCCGCGCTCGCGATCGTCGCGTTCGGCCGCCTTGACGGCATAGCCGAGCACGATCGCCGGTGCCAGCAGGACGGACCCCACGATCATCGAGGCGATCACGATCGTCGCGACGGTGCCGTTGAAACTGACGATGAACCCGACCACGAACGTGGCGATGGCGATGCCGAAGCAGAGGTACCCGAGGCGGTTGGCGCGGCGCGTCCACCGGGCAACTTGCTGGCGTCGAGCGCGTACCGGATCCGTCATCGAGAAGCGATTGTCACAGGTTCGGGGGCAGGAGTCGGTTGATGTTCTCGTAGAAGAAGTACAACGAGACGATGAACGGGACGAACCCGGAGAGCAAGCCGACCCAGTACCGCCGGACCTTGTGGCTGAGCCAGTAGACGCCGTAGGCAATGACGGCGAGTAGGAGCGCCCACAGGATCGACGGCGTGATGGCCGACGTGTCGCTGAACCATCCGTCGCTGAACGCGTCGGGTGTCGCTCCGACCGCAGGCGCTACGACGGCGGGCGCGGTGTCGGCCGTGGTGTCCACCGGGCTGTCCGTGGCCGCGGTCGTGCCGGCCGGCGAGGAGATCGGTGCCGATGTCGCCGCCGACGTCGCTGTCGGGGCAACCGTGTCGACCACCGTCACGGGCCCTTCGTTGGGCAGCGTGGCTGCGGTGTCGTCGGGGAGCAACGGAACGACCGGGGATGCCTCGGTCAACGCATCCGACAGCGATGGCACCAGTTCGGAGCGCACCACGATGCGGTTCTTGGCCGAGTAGCGAGGCGTGCACGACACCAGCGTCAGCGTGGCCTTGGTGACGTCGGTCGTCGGGATCACCGCGGCGTAGTCCTCCGGCGCAACCACGTCGGTGCCGGTCACGTGGTACACGTAGCGGCCGTTCAGGGTGGTGACGATGATCTCGTCACCCGGCTGCAGCTTGTCGATATCGAAGAACGGGTGGAGATGGGTGGTGCGGTGGCCGGCGATAGCCGCGTTGCCCAACTGGCCGGGCAGCGGGGTCTCCGGGAAGTGCCCCGGGCCTTTCGTCAGCGCGTCGGCGGTGGCGCCCTCGACCACGATGCGGTTGAGGCCCATCCGAGGGATCTCGAGGCGGGCGACCGCCTCCTCCGCTGCGGGGATCGGCTTGGCAGATGGCAGAACCGGCGTGAGCGTCGTGGCCGGCGCGACCGAGTCGGTTGGTGCGGTGCTGCCGCTGGTCGCCGGGTCGGTCGTCGGTGGTGCCGTCGTGGTGGTGGTCGGCGCAGGTTGCGTCGCGGCGATCTGAGCGTCGAATTCCTTGGCCAGCGATCGTTGTGCCTGAGCGGTCTGGATGCCGGTGCCCCACAGTTGGTAGGCGACGAAGGCGAACATCAACAAGCCGAGGGAGATCAGGGTGCGGCCGATCCCGCCGACGACCCAACGCCAATCGTGGGGCGGCTTCGGGCGGTCCCAGTGGCTGACCTTCTCGTGGCTTGCTGGTGGCTTTTCTGACATGGTGGAATCGATTCGACGCGTGGATGCTGGGTAGACCGCAGCATCTCGCTCGCCCGAACCAACGATTGACGCTATCGGCACGATCGAGTCCCGGCTTGACTGCCGGTAGCGTTGCCACGTCCTATGGAGACGGTTCCGGTCGTTCAACTCGTCGACGTCGTGGCCGTCCTCGATCGCTTCCCTGCGCTGGCGGGAGCGACCCTGACCGTCGAGCGCGGCGAGATCGTGCTCCTGCAAGGCCCCAACGGCGCTGGCAAGACCACGCTGCTGCGCCTCTGCGCCGGATTGTTGCCGCCGGCGCGCGGCACCGCCAAGGTGCTCGGTCTCGACCTCGCCGACCACCGCCAGACGGTGCGGTCGCGCGTTGGTTTGCTGGGGCACTCGAACGGGTTGTACACCGACCTGACCGTCGACGAGAACGTGACGTTCTGGGGGGCCACGGTCACGGCAACGCCGATCGAGATCAGCGCCGCCCTCGAGCGCATGGGCCTGGCCGGTCGGCTCGGCGGGGTACCGGTGCGCAAGTTGTCGGCTGGTCAGCGGCGACGCACGGCGTTGGCGTGCCTCATCGCCCGCCGCGCCGAACTGTGGCTGCTCGACGAGCCCCACGCCGGTCTGGATGCGGCCGGACGCGACGAGCTCGACACGGTCCTGCGTGCCGCCACCGCGGTGGGCGCGACGATGATCGTCGCCAGCCATGAGTTGGACCGCGCCGGAGCGTTGGCGACCCGCGTGGTGGAAGTGGTCGGCGGGCAGATCCGCGGCCAGAGCAGCGGATCGTCGTGACCAGCCTCGGCGTGGCCCGACTGGTCGCCACCAAGGATCTGCGCATCGAACTGCGCAGCCGCGTCCTGATCAACCAGGTGCTGCCGTTCGCGGCAATCGTGATGGTGCTGTTCGCCTTCGCACTCGACGCCGACGATCTGCTGGTGCGCGTCGCCCCGGGCCTGGTGTGGCTGGCGACCCTGTTCAGCATGCTCGTGGTGGTGCAGCGCTCGTTCGCGGTCGAGGCGGCCGACGGCGCGCTCGACGCTCTGCGCACCGCCGGCGTGCCTGCCCAGGGCATCTACTTCGGCAAGGCAGTGGCGCTGACCCTGCAGCTGGTGGTGCTGGAGGCACTGCTGTTCTTGGCCGCCTTCGTGCTCTACAACAGTCGGATCCACGGCACCGGCCTGGGGCTGTTAATCACGAGCGCGCTAGCCGCTTCCTGCGGGCTCGGGTTGGTCGGTACGCTCTATGGCGGTCTCACCACCGGAACCAAAGGTCGCGAATCATTGCTGCCGTTGCTGCTCCTGCCGGTTGTGGCGCCAGTTCTGATCGGAGCAACCCGAGCGACCGAAGCGGCACTCGGCGTAGGAGGAATCTCGATGCGCGAGGGCTGGGCATGGGTCGCACTACTGGTGACCTACGCGTTGCTGTTCGGCATCGGCGGTTCGATCTCGTTCGGCCCACTGGTGGACGACAGCGTATGAACACTCCGATCAACCCCGAGACCGTGCCGCACCCGACGGGCACACGCGTCACCAGAGCACTCGGGATCGCCACGCTGGTCGGCCTCGGCTGGTTCGTGCTGTTCGGGCTGTTCCTGTCTCCCGACGACGCCGTGCAGCGCAAGGGCGTGCGGATCCTGTACATCCACGTGCCCAGCGCGTGGTTGGCCTACCTCGCCTTCATCGTCACCGCGGTCAGCAGCGCGGCCTACCTGTCGAAGCGCACTCGTTCGCTGACGTGGGATCGCCTGGCCGGCGCCAGCGCCGAGGTCGGCGTGCTGTTCATGGGCATCACGTTGCTGACGGGCAGCCTGTGGGGTCGGATCTCGTGGGGCGTCTACTGGGTGTGGGATTCGCGGGTCACGACCACCGCGTTCTTGTTCGTCACCTATCTCGGCTACCTCGCCGTGCGCGGTCTGGGTGGCAGCCACGAACAACGCGCTCGGCGCAGCGCCGTTGTCGCTCTGCTGTCGGTGCTGGAGATCCCGCTCGTGCACTTCAGCGTCGAATGGTGGCGGCCCCTGCACCAACAAGAGAGCATCGCCAAGGGCAAGCTGGAGAACCTGATGCTGTTCAGCTTGTTCATCGGGGTGATCGTGTTCACGCTGCTGTACGCCTGGCTGGTGCTGCACCGCCAGCGCGTTCTGGCGATGCAAGACGCACTCGATGACCACGGCCTGGAGTTCGCCATTGCCGAGCGCCGTCAAGAAGCGAGCCTGTAGTGGAGACCACTTTCGTGATCATCAGCTACATCGCCACCTTCGGCGGCGTCGGCCTGCTGACCCTGGCGATGTTGCGCAGGGCCCGCGCGCTGGCCCAGCGACTTCCACCGGAAGACCGTCCGTGGACCTGAGCCCGCGCACCACGACGACCACCGCCACGCTGCCGCCCTCGCGGCGGCGCAACTGGCGCGCCGTGGCGTTGTTGGTCGTCGTGCTGATTGCCGGTGGAGTGGTCGTGACGAAGTTCCTCACATCGGCCATCGACTTCTACTGCAACGTCGACGAGGTGGGCCACAAGAGCGGCTGTGAAGCCGGGCGGCGGCTGCGTATCCAGGGCACCGTCGAGGAAGGCACCGTCAAGAAAGACGGAGCGGTCACCGATTTCGTGATCGCCTTCAACGGGGTCACCATGCCGGTGCACTACGAGGGGGATCCCGGCGGCCTGTTCCAGGAGTGCGTCCCCGTCGTGGTCCATGGCTCGCTCGATACCAACGATGTTTTCGAGGGCGACAAGCTCGAGGTCAAGCACAGCAACGAGTACGCGGCCAAGAACCCTGATCGCCTCGACCCCTCGAAGTCAGCGGCATGTTCGCAACCACAAGCCTGAACGGGCTCATCGGGCACGCCGCCCTCGTGATCGGTCTGGCGGCCAGCGCATTCGGCGCGCTCGGTCTGGCCATCGCCACCGTGACCGGCGATCGGCGGTTGCTTCGATCGATCTCCAACTACGCATGGATGGCGTTGGTCAGCGCGGTCGTCGCGGTCGCGATCATGGAGCGGGCCCTCATCACCCGCGACTTCTCGCTCGCCTACATCCAGCAGGTCGGCTCGCGCGACACCCCGGTCCTCTTCAACGTCACGGCCCTGTGGAGCGCGCTGGAAGGCAGCATCTTGCTGTGGCTGATGATCCTGGCGATCTACACCGCCGTCATCATGCGTCGCAACCGACGCCGCCTCGACGACCCGCTGGTGGCGTGGGCGCTGGTCGTGATGTTCGTCGTCACCGCCTTCTTCTTCCTGCTGTCCTTCGGCCCGATCGACGCGTTCAAGTCCGGCCCGATCCCCGACTTCAACCGCTGCTGCCTGGGTCCCAACCCATTGCTGCAGAACCACATCCTGGTGCTCTTCCACCCACCGATCCTGTATCTCGGCTTCGTCGGGTTCACCGTGCCGTTCGCCTTCGCGATCGCTGCGCTGATCACCGGGCGGGTCGGCGAGGGCTGGCTGGTGGCCACCCGCCGGTGGGCGCTGTACGCCTGGGGGTTCTTGACCGTCGGCATCCTGCTCGGCGGATGGTGGAGCTACGAGGTGCTCGGCTGGGGCGGCGTCTGGGGCTGGGACCCGGTCGAGAACGCCAGCTTCCTGCCGTGGCTCACCGGCACCGCGTACCTTCACTCCGTGCTCGTGCAGGAGCGTCGTGGCATGTTGCGGGTGTGGAACATCAGCTTGCTGGTGGCCACCTTCTCGCTGACGATCCTCGGCACGTTCATCACCCGCAGCGGGGTGCTGAAGAGTGTGCACGCCTTCAGCAACGGCACGATCGGTCCGTACCTGCTGGGGTTCTTCGGTGTGATCGTGGCTGTCTCGTTGGGATTGATCGCGTGGCGCGGCGACCGGCTGCGATCACCGGGGGCGATCGACTCGCCGATATCGCGTGAGGGAGCGTTCCTGGCGAACAACGTGATCTTCACCGTGTTCGCGTTCGTCGTCTTGCTGGGCACGGTGTTCCCGCTGATCGTCGAGGCGCTGCAGGATCGCCAGATCGCCGTCGGCCCACCGTTCTTCGACCGGTTGTCGATGCCGATCGGGA
>JANMNE010000169.1:0-4187 GCA_031373785.1 Ilumatobacteraceae bacterium | reverse complement strand
TCGAAGACGCCATCGAAGGAGCGTTGAAATGAGCGACACCATCGTGCCGATCACGACCAAGAAGGACTGGACCAGCGACCAGGAGGTGCGTTGGTGCCCGGGTTGTGGTGACTACGGCATCTTGCTGGCCGTCCAGCAACTCATGCCCGACCTCGGCATCACCCCGGAGAACACCGTGTTCGTCAGCGGGATCGGCTGCAGCAGCAGGTTCCCGTACTACATGAACACCTACGGCATGCACGGCATCCACGGTCGTGCGCCGGCCATCGCCACTGGTCTGGCTGTCGCTCGACCCGACCTCGATGTGTGGGTGATCACGGGCGACGGCGACGGTCTGTCGATCGGTGGCAACCACCTCATCCATGCGCTACGCCGCAACGTCAACCTGACGATCCTGTTGTTCAACAACCGCATCTACGGGCTGACGAAGGGCCAGTACTCGCCAACGTCCGAGGTCGGCAAGGTCACCAAGAGCACCCCGTTCGGCTCGGTCGATCCGCCCTTCAATCCGCTGTCGGTCGCGCTCGGCGCCGAGGCCAGCTTCGTTGCTCGAACGCACGATCTCGACCGCAAGCACATGATGGAAACCTTCCGCCAGGCCCATGCCCACCGGGGATCGTCGTTCGTCGAGATCTTCCAGAACTGCAACGTGTTCAACGACGGCGCGTTCGACGACATCACCAGTCGCCAGGTGCGCGAGGAGATGATGATCGACCTGAAGCACGGGCAACCGATCCGCTTCGGGGCCGACGGCCGCAAGGGTGTGGTCATGGGCACCGACGGCTTGTTGCGCATCGTCGAGGTCGCCGACGTCGGTGAGGATGCGATCCTGGTGCACGACGCGCATCGCGATGATCCGGGCCTTGCGTTCGCCCTGGCGCGGTTGTCGCACGACGATCACTCGGCAACCCCGTTCGGCGTGTTCCGATCGGTCGATCGGCCCGACTACGGCATGGCCGTCGGCCGCCAACTCGCCGAAGCATCCTCCAAGAAGGGCCCCGGCGACCTCAGCACCCTGCTGCGCAGCAACGGCACCTGGCAAGTCGCGTGAGCCGGTACGACTTCGTCGTGCCGTCTCACCCGCGCCTGAATTCCGCCTGAGTCGGCGGTGCAGGGCACACCCGCTCATCGGGCGCGATACCGGTAGTGCTCATACTCACACCGCACCCGACCGGGTCGGTGAGTCAGTCGGCGGTGCGCTGGACTCCGTGCGGGTCGGGTGCCCGTTCGCCGCGCAATTCGGCGACCACGGCGACCAGACGACCCATCACCAGGTCGGCGGCCAGGCGAACTTCGTCGTTGGTCGGCTCGGTGGTGGGACCGATGTTCATCAGGGCCCGAACGTCGATCGATGCACCGATGCGGGTGTTGACCTTGGGGCGGCGGATCAGGTTCATCAGCAACGTCGGCACCAGGCGCCGGCGACTGATGACGTGATGCCCGCCGACCATGGCCACCGGCACGATCGGCGCGCCCGTGCGCAGCGCCAACCGCACCGAACCGGTCTTGGCGCGCTCGGGCCACATCATCGGGTCGCGGGTCAGTCGGCCTTCGGGGAAGATGCCCACCGCCTCGCCCTCGGCCAAGGCGTGCGCCGCCTCATCGAGTGATGTCGAGGCGTCGGCCGCGCCGCGCTTGACCTTGATGAAGCCGAGCTTGCGGGCAACCGTGCCCAACAGGGGCGCGCCGAACACTCCCGACGTTGCCAGCAGTCGCAACGAACGTCCCATTCGTCGGCAGGCCAACGCCAGCAAGACGCCGTCGGCGTAGCTGGTGTGGTTGGAGATGACGATGATCGGTCCGGATGGCAAGGTGCGTGCGGCCTCGCGCCGGCCACGCTGACGTTCGATCTCGAGTCGGCTGAAGAACGCCGCGGCGGAACCGAGCACGGTCGCCAGGACCGCGTACAAGATTGCGCCGGTGCGACCCGGCTTGCGCCACATTGGTGGCCGGGTCAGCCGGTGTAGAACGAGTCGGCGACCGTGAGGGCCTCGTCGAGGATGGCCAGGCCCTCGGTCACTTCGTCGACCGTGGCCGTGCAGGGCGGCACGACGTGCAACCGATTGAAGTGGGTGAACGGCCACAGCCCCCGCTGCTTGCATGCCGCTGCGAGATCGCCCATCGGCTTGGCCTCGGCGCCGGCCGCGTTGTACGGCACGAGAGGCTGGCGGGTGGCCCGGTCGGTGACGAGATCGAGCGCCCAGAACACGCCGAGGCCTCGCACTTCGCCGATGCTGGGGTGGTTGGCCTGCAACTTCTCGAGGCCGGGGGCGATGACATCGGTGCCGAGCATGCGGGCGTGGTCGATGATGCCCTCTTCGTTGAAGATGTTGATGCTGGCCACGGCCGAGGCGCAGGCCAGCGGATGACCCGAGTAGGTCAGCCCGCCGGGGAAGGCCCGGTCGCGGAACGTGTCGGCGATCGTCTGGCTGATCACCACGCCCCCGAGGGGCAGGTAGCCGGAGTTGACGCCCTTGGCGAAGCACACCAGATCGGGCTGCACGCCCCACTTCTGGAACGCGAACCATTCGCCGCAGCGGCCGAAACCGGCCATCACCTCGTCGCAGATCATCACGATCCCGTGCCGATCGCACCGATCTCGGATGCCCTGCAAGTACCCATCGGGCGGGACCAGGATCCCGTTGGTGCCGACAACGGTCTCGAGGATGATGGCGGCGACGGTGTGGCTGCCCTCGACCATCAACACGTCGTCGAGATGGGCAAGCGCTCGCTCGCATTCCTCGGCCTCGTTGGCGGAGTGGAACGCGCTGCGATAGGCGTACGGTCCCCAGAACTTCACGACGCCGGGCATGCCGGGCTCGCTCGGCCAGCGCCGCGGGTCGCCGGTCAGCGTGATGGCGCCGTTGGTGCCGCCGTGGTAGCTGCGGTAGTGGGTCAGCACCTTGTTGCGGTTCGTGTGCAACCGAGCCATGCGCACCGCGTTCTCGGTCGCTTCGGCACCTCCGTTGGTGAAGAACACCATGTTGAGGTTGCTGTTGTCGATCTTGGTAGCGGCAGCCTCGCAGATCAGCCGGGCGGCCTCGCTGCGTGCGTCGTTGGCGTGAAACGGGGCGATGGTGCACAAGCGGTCGGCCTGCTCTTTGATCGCTGCCACCAACTTCGGGTGCTGATGACCGATGTTGACGTTGACCAGTTGGCTGGAGAAGTCGAGGTAGCGCGTGCCGTCCTGCGTCCAGAAGTAGCTGCCTTGCCCGCCTTCGATCACCAGTGGATTCAGTGCGCCCTGCGCGCTCCAGGAGTGGAAGACATGGGAGCGATCATTGGCGAACGCATTCTCTGGATGGGTGTCGAGCACGGTCATGGGTCAATGGTATTCGATACTCCCAATGGCGTACAGACAGCACTTTGTGCCCGAACAATGTCAGTCGAGGGCGGCGATGGCCTGGGCGATGGCCAGCGTGCGCTGGGCGTTGGCGACGTGCAGGTTCTCGATCATCCGGCCGTCGACGGTGACCACACCTCGACCATCGGCGACCGCTTCTTCGAATGCGGCGATGATGCGGCCGGCCTGCTCGACGTCGGCGGTCGACGGCGCCCAGGCCTGGTTGGCGATGTCGATCTGCCCGGGGTGGATCAGGGTCTTGCCGTCGAAGCCGAACTCGACACCTTGGGCACACTCGTCGCCGAAACCATCGAGATCCTTCACGTCGTTGTACACGCCGTCGAGGATCGTCTTGCCCGCTTCGCGCGCTGCCAGGAGCGCGGAGGCGAGGTGGGGGAGCAGCGCGCTGCGACCGGCGACCAACGGGATGCGCAGCTCGCGCGCCAGGTCGTTGGTGCCCATCACCAGCACCGAGACCCGTGGGTGGGCGGCGATCGCCCGGACGTCGAGGATCGCGGTTGGGGCCTCGATCATCGCCCAGACGGTCATGGTGCCCGGCGCACCCGCCGCGTCGAGCCGCGACGACACGTCGTCGAGGTACGCAACCGAGCTGACCTTCGGCACCACGACGGCGGCTGCCGTGGAGGCGGCGATCGCCCGAAGATCAGCCGCGCCCCAAGCGGTGGCGAGGCCGTTGCACCGGATGGTCAGCTCCCGGCGCCCGTATTGACCCGACGCTGCGGCTGCACACGCCGCGGCCCGCGCCGAATCTTTGGCGTCGGGCGCCACTGCATCCTCGAGGTCGAAGATGATGCAATCGGCGGGCAGCGTCTTGGCCTTCTCC
>JANMNE010000152.1:0-4352 GCA_031373785.1 Ilumatobacteraceae bacterium | reverse complement strand
CCTCGGTCAACGCCGAACTGACCGCACCCTGATCGCACGCCGACCAGTCGATACCGACCAGTGCTTCGACCATCCCAACGACCGACACGACAACCCCCTCCACACGCTGCAAACCAGTTGACTGAGACGGGGAACGTCGCTTGCCAACCACACTACGCGCAGGGTGTTACATAGTGCTTCGCCCCTGCTCAGGAGGCAGAACTGGTCGAGATCGGAAGGGTGGCGGAGGACTACTGGTAGTAGCCGCTGACGTCGATCAGGAAATCGGTGACCGTGTTCGACATGACCTGGATGCTCGCACCGGGACCGCAGCCGACGACGGCGCTGGTGGCGATGTTCTGGCCTGGCGTGAAGTTGATGTTCGAGGTCCCGGGGAACGGCCCGCTCGGCCACACCGAGGCGAAGCCTCCGGCCTGGGGTCCGGCGATCGTGAGGTTGATCAACACCGCGTTGGCCGTGGTCGGGACCCCGCTGTTGTTCTGCCGGGTGTCGATGGACCGTTGGATGTTCCCGTCCGTCGGAGCCTTCGGCCCGACGGCCGTCGGCGACTCGCCGGGGCGTGAGTCGTACACACGAACCGGTGCGTCGAGCAGGTGGAGTTGACCGGCCGATTGTGGGCCGGCCAGCTTCCGCCAGGTGGGGTTGGTTGGGTCCGTGACGGTCGCCGCCCACCAATCGCCGGCGGCGTCGACGTACAACGCGCCGAGGGTAGCGCCCAGGCTCAACGTGATCGGGTCTTCTCCGGTGCCGTTGAACAAGGCGTTGGCGAGCCCGCCGTCGGTTTCGATTCCGTAGCCGCCGTCGCCATTGACCACCAGCGCGCTGTTGCCGGCGGTGTTCAAGATCGTCGGAGACGTCGCGTCGTTGATCTCGCCGAGCGTGACGGTGCTGCCGTCGGCAGCGGCGGCGGGCTGCGAGTTCAGGAGTGCCGCGCCGGTCATGGCACCGACAGCGGAGGCCGCAACGAGTTTGATCATGCCGCGGCGGTCCGATGTCGATGGGGCGGCCTCGGTCTCCCCGGCCACCAATGTCTTCAAGCTCTTCAGCTCACTTTCGAGCGCAGCAATCCGCGCTTCGACCCGCTGGTCCATGTGCCCGTCCCTTCGTATGAAGAGAGTTGAGCGTAACCCTGCAGTCAGCGATGCGACATGGGCCGCGCGACCCATTTACCCACGATCTTGCTATTGGGAGAAGCCGATCACATCGATCAGGAAGTCGGTGACCGTGTTGGCCAGGATCTGGATCGTGGCCGACGGGCCGCAGCCGACGACCGTCGTGGCGGCGATGCTCTGCTGCGCAGCGAAGTTGATGCTCGACGTACCCGGGAACGGCCCCGTAGCCCAGGCCGAGGCGTAGCCGGGGGTCTGGGGCCCGGTGATGGTCAGGTTGATCAGCACCGCGTTGGCGTCGACCGGAACACCGCTGCCGTTGCCGGTGGTGTCGATCGTCCGCGGCGAGTTGCCGACCGTCGGAACCTTGGGCAGAACTGATGTCGGTGCCAGCCCAGGGCGCGAGTCGTAGACGCGCACTGGGGCCGGCAGGATGTGCACCTGCCCGGCGGTGCTCGGCCCGGCCAACTTGCGCCACAACCCCTGAGTCCCATCGGCTGTCGAGGCCCACCAATCGCCCGCTCCATCGACGTACAACAGGCCGACAGCGCCGAAGTTGCTGGTCGGAGCCGGCCCGGAGCCAGGGAACAAGGCGTTGGCACTGGCGCCGTCGGCGACGAGCCCGACCGGGGTGCCGAAGATCGTCAACCCACTGTCCGTGTCGGTCGTGAACGATCCGCCGACCGTCATCGCGTCTCCGGTCAGCGCGGCCGCAGGCTCAGCGTTGAAGATCGCTACACCGGCAACCGCTCCCACGGCGCTGGCCGCGAGCAGCTTGACCATGCCGCGTCGATCCGACGTCGGCGGGCCGGCCTCGACCTCGCTCTCGGCTTCGCCGGCCACCATCGCCTTCAAGGTGGCGATCTCGGCTTCCAGCCCAACTTTGCGCGCTTCGATCCGTCCGTCCATGTTTCCGCCCTCGATTTCCCTCGTAGAAGTCTTCGGTCCCTAACCCCTACGAACCCCACCGGCTCTGGCCGAAGCGGTAGCCGACCGAACGCACGGTCTGGATGAGGTTGGCCTGCTCTTCGCCGAGCTTGGCGCGCAGGCGACGGATGTGGACATCGACGGTGCGTGCGCCGCCGTAGTACTCGTATCCCCACACCCTCGACAGCAGGATCTCGCGGGTGAACACCTTGCCCGGGTTCTGGGCGAGAAACTTCAAGAGCTCGTACTCCATGTACGTGAGGTCGAGCGGTCGCCCCTCGATCGACGCCTGGTACGTCTCCACGTTCAGGGCCAGACCGCTGTATTCCACCGTCTCGCTCTTGACCTGGGCGAAGCCCTGGAACAGCAGGTGGCGAAGGCGGGCCTCGACCTCGACGGGGTGGAACGGGGTGAGGCAGAAGTCGTCGTACAGGTCGTCGCGCAGCTCCAGCTCACCGAGTTGGGCGCCGGTCAACAGCAGCAGCAACCGCGTCGGTTCGTCGCGCTTGCGCAAGGCCCGGCAGAACGCCCAAGCCCCTTCGGGATCGACGTCGCAGGCGACGATCGCCCCGGCCCAGCCGGCGGCGGGCTCGTGGGTGGCAGCGTCTTCGGGCGTGGCCACCGCCTTCCAGCGGTACCCACCCAGATCGAGGGTGCGCGCCAGATCGGGCGGCGGCGGCTCTGGGTAGACGACCAGTTGTTCCATCACGGTGGCCCTACAGCACCCGCAGGTATCGGTCGTGCTCGAAGGCACTGACGTGGGTCTTGTACGCCCGCCACTCGCTGCGCTTGTTGCGCAGGAACCACTCGAAGATGTGCTCGCCCAGCGCCTCGTGCACCAACGACGACTGCTCCATCACCCGCAGCGCGTCGCTGAGTGACTGCGGCACCAGGTCGATGCCCAACTTGCCGAGCTCGGCGTCGCTCATCTCGAACAGGTTGCTGTCGGCCTCGGGCGGCAGTTCGTAGCCCTCGGTGATGCCGCGCATGCCGGCGGCCAGCATGACGGCGAACGCCAAGTACGGGTTGCACGCCGGGTCGGGTGAGCGGAACTCGATCCGAGTCGCACTGGGGTTGCCGCGCTTGGCGATCGGTACACGCACCAGCCCGCTGCGATTGTTGCGCGCCCAGCTGACGTGCACCGGCGCCTCGAACCCGGGCACCAGCCGCTTGTAGCTGTTGACCGTCTGGTTGGTGATGGCCGTGATCTCGGCGGCGTGACGCAACAGTCCGGCCATGAACTGCTTGGCAACCGGCGACAGGTTGTACGGGTCGTCGGGCGAGTAGAACGCGTTCTCGTCGCCGTCGAACAGCGACAGGTGCACGTGCATGCCGCTGCCCTGCACGTTCTCGAGCGGCTTGGGCATGAATGTGGCGTGCACGCCCTGACTCGCGGCCACCTCTTTCACGACCAGACGGAACGTCATGATGCTGTCGGCCATGGTCAGCGCGTCGGTGTGGCGGAGGTCGATCTCGTGCTGGCTCGGCGCATCCTCGTGGAAGCTGTACTCCACCGGGATGCTCATCGTCTCCAACGTGCGGATGGTCTGCTTGCGCAAGGTGCCGGCCACGTCGGTGGTGGTGAGGTCGAAGAACCCGCCCTCGTCGAGCGGCACCGGTGGCTGGCCCTTCTCCGGCGGGGAGAAGTAGAAGAACTCCATGTCGGGTGCTACGAAGAACGTGTAGCCGCGCTCGTGCGCGGCCTGCAGGTTGCGCCGCAGCACCTGGCGCGGGTCGCCCTCGAAGGGCGTGTTGTCGAGGTTGTGGATGTCGCAGAACACCCGGGCCTCGGTGGCCTTGCTGTCGCCCCACGGCAACACCTCGAACGTGTTGGCGTCGGGCATGGCCAGCACGTCGCTCTCCAGCGTGCGCCCGAAGCCGTCGATCGACGACCCGTCGAACGTCATGCCGTCTTCCAGCGCGTTCTCCAACTCGGCCGGGCTGATGGCGAAGCTCTTCAAGCTGCCCAGCACGTCGGTGAACCACAGCCGGATCAGTCGCACCCCGCGTTCTTCGACGGTGTGCAGGACGTAATCGCGTTGCTGCTCAAGCATGACGGTTCTTTCTATTCGGCAAATCTAACCCCGGAAAAACGCCGAGCCCGTTCGAGCAGGCAGGGCGCGAGCTCGAACGGGCTGGGCTGGAATGGGATGACTAGGCGCAAACGCTCTCGAGGATGAGCCGGGTCACGGTGTAGGGATCGCAGTTGGAGTTCGGACGGCGATCCTCGGCGTAGCCCTTGCCGTCCTTGGCGACCTGCCACGGGATGCGGATGCTGGCGCCGCGGTTCGACACGCCGTAGCTGAACTTGTTGTA
>JANMNE010000131.1:0-4037 GCA_031373785.1 Ilumatobacteraceae bacterium | reverse complement strand
TCGTCGAACTCCTCGTCGTCTTCGAACTCGTCGTGCTTGTCGTCGTACGTCATTTCTCCAGCCAAGATAGGCCTCAAAACACCTCGTCGCGTGGATGGACCCGCGACAACTGGGCCGCGACGGGGTGCGGAACCAGTGCCGAGACATCGCCGCCGTAGTGGGCAATCTCGCGAATGAAGCGGCTGCTGATCGACACCAGTGCCGGTTTGCAGGGCAGATACACGGTCCTAACACCGCTGACGGCGTGGTTGGTGTGCGCCATCTGCTGCTCGACCTCGAAGTCGCCGCCGGTCCGCAGGCCCTTCACGATGAACGCTGCCGCGACCTCGCGGGCCGCGTCGACGGCCAGTCCGCCGAACGCCACGACCTTCACCGATGGCATGTAGGCGATGCTGTTGCGGATCATCTCGACGCGCTCGTCGAGGGTGAACATGCCGCTGGGCTTGGTGGGGTTGTGCATGACGCCGACCACCACTTCGCCGAACAGGGCGACCGACTGCTCGATCACGTCGAGGTGCCCGAGGTGAAACGGATCGAAACTGCCCGGGTACAGCACCGTGATCATCGGAGGAGTCGTTCGAGGGGCCATGCGGCGACTCACGCTAGTCGTTCGAGTTGTGTCACCCAGGTCCGGCCGTAGCGCCGCGACTTCACGGCTTCCCAACCGTCGGGAGACTCGATCTGGCGACCGGCTTCGGCCACGACGTAGGGAACTTGCAGCATCGCCAGCAACCGTTCCCATCCGTCGAACTCGTACGGAGGATCGATCAGGGCGAGGTCGATGCCCCGAAGCGCCGGAACCCAGGCCGGCACGTCGGACGTGACGACGGTCGTGCGTTGCTCGAGCCCGAGTGCGGCGATGTTGGCGCGGAGGGCCTGGAGCGCAGCGCGGTCGCGTTCGACGAACACGCAGGTCGCTGCTCCCCGAGACAACGCCTCGATGCCGAGCGCACCCGAGCCGGCGAACAGGTCGGCCACAGCCGCCCCATCGATGAGGTGGGCGCTGTCGAGGGAGTTGAACACGGCTTGGCGAACCTTGTCGGTCGTCGGGCGGGTCGCCAAGCCGTCCGGCACCACCAGCTTGCGTCCTCCGAACTCGCCGGAGACGACCCGGATCATGCCCCCACCCCGCTGACGATCCGGCCGCCGATGACCACCTGATCGAGCAGTGGCGCACCCACCGCGAGGCAGATCTCGTTGGGATGCGGGCAATCGAGGACGATGAGGTCGCCACGCTTGCCGACATCGAGCGAACCGCACGATGCCTGCCGACCCAGGCTGTACGCCGCGTTGAGGGTTGCCCCGACGATGACCTCACCGGGTGTCATGCGGAACCAGGGCGCAGCAGTTGCCAGGGTGTTGAGCAGGGAGGTGGCGTGGATCGAGGAACAGAAGTCGGTTGCCACGGCCACGGCCACATCGTGGTCGATGAACATCCGCGCCCTCGCCCGCTCACTCGTCATATAGACCAGTTCGGCCATCGGCAAGATCACCGCAATCGTGTCGGTGCCGCCGACCTCGCGGATCTCGTCGGCGGGTGTGTACGTGAGGTGTTCGGCCGATATCGCACCGCCCTCGACTGCCGTGGCCCAGCCTCGCGACGATGCCCAGGCGTCGGCGTGGACGCGCACCGGCAGCCCGACTTCGCGACTGCGGCGCATCAGCCGCAGTGCCTGTTCCGGCGTGAAGTACCCCTGCTCCACCGTGACATCTTGGAACTCGGCGATGCCCTGGGCTGCGACGGCAGACAGCATCGGTCCCTCGATCAGATCGGTGTAGCGATCGCCACGAGACTCCGGGTCACCGTCGAGATCACGCGGCACGACGTGTGCGCCGAGGAAGGTGATCGCCAGTTGCACCGAGGTGAGTGCGCTGGCCTGTTGCAAGAGATCCAGCTCGCGGAGCTCCTCCGCAACCGTCAGGCCATACCCCGACTTGACCTCCAGCGTGGTCACCCCACCAGCGATCACTCGGTGAAGCGTGGTCGCCAGCCTCGTCAACAACTCGTCGTCGGTGGCGTTGCGAGTTGCCACCACGCTCGACCAGATACCACCGCCACGCGCCGCGACCTCGGCCAGTGACGCGCCACCGAGCCGCTCGGCGTACTCGTGGTGGCGATCGCCGCCGAACAGGGGATGGCTGTGACACTCGACGAGACCGGGCAGTACGCATCGCCCGCTGGCGTCGATCGTCGGAACGTCGTTTCCTCCGTGCGCGGCCAGCACCTCATCGGTGGATCCGACTGCGACGATCACGCCGTCGCGCACGGCTACGGCACCGTCGACAACGATGCCGAGGTCGCCCTGCGACTCGCCGCGTCGCGGCTGCCCGTTGTCGTCGACGCGAGCGAGCGCCGCCGCGTGCACGACGTTCAGGTCGTTCATTCGCAGAACTCGCGGATCAGTCGCTCGTAGACATCGACGGCTTGCAGATACTGGGCCTCGTACACGTACTCGTCGGGAAAGTTGTACGGCGGGTCGCCAGGACCGAAGTTGACGCCGTTCACGCCGAAGTCCTTCAGCGCGACCAGGTCACACCAGAACGGCACCCCGACGTAGGCCGGCTGGCTCGACGTGACGGTGCGCACTGCGTTGTCGAGGGCGTGCACGATGGGCGCGTCGGCCGCAATCTCGTACGGCAGCCGCGGGCCCGACAACCAGTGTTCGCTGAAATCAACGGTCGCGTCGATCCGCGAATCGACCGTGGTGCGTAGATCCTCGATCATGTCCTCGACCCGTCGCTTGACGTCGTGGGCGTCCTGGCTGGGCAGCAGGCGGATGTCGAGGGTGATCGTGCACCGGTCGGGAACCTGGTTGTGCTTGGTGCCCCCGCTGATCGTGCCGATGTTCAGGATCGGTCCACCCGGCAGCAACGGGTGCGGCTCGTAGGGCAAGGCCGATTCCAACTCACGCAGGCCGGCGAGGATCGGCTCCATCGTCTCGATCGCGTTGACGCCGAGGTGCTTGTACGTCGTATGCGCCTGGCGGCCCCGGGTCGTGATCTTCAGGTACGCCGCTCCGCGGTGGGCGATGCCGATCGTGTTGCTGGACGGCTCGCAGTCGATCGCCGCGTCGCCGACAAAGCCGGCGGCACACAACGACCGGGTCCCGACGCCACCCTCGAAGTGGCACGACACGCCCTGGAAGACCACATCGCCGCGCGGCCGCTGATCGCTTGCGGCGATGCGCCGCACGGCTGCGGCAGCGGCTGCCGTCCCCGCCTTCATGTCGGCGATGCCTGCGCCATACACCTTGCCGTTGTCGAGGGCAGCGGCGAACGGATCGCGCGTCCAGTCCTCGCTGAGCTCGTAGATGTCGAGGTGGCCGTTCAGCACCAGCGACCGTCCTCCTCCGGTGCCGGACAACCGAGCCCCGACTGACGGGCGGCCGGGGCGGGACTCGACGAGTTCGACCTGATCACAACCCCACGACGTCAACAATCCAGCGAAGAACTCGGCCAGCTCGCGCTCTTTGCCCCAGATCGAGTCGATCGAACAGACGTCGATCAGCAACGCGGTGTCGTCGTGCATCTCACGCTCCTGCGGCGGACTGGTCGAACGGTGTCGAGCCGCTGCGGGCCTTCTTCGCCGAGAAGCCCCTACCCATCGCCAGGTCGGCGAGGCGCTGCACGTACAGGTCGTCACGGAAGTGGAGGGTGAAGGTACGTGCGTCGCGCATCATCTGGCCCAGTGGGTAGCGCTCGTGTGCCGCACGCGCACCGACGATGTCGAAGCCCTGGTACGGGATGTCGAGCACCGCGTTCTTGGCCAGGTGCATGGTGCGAATCGCGTCGGCCTCGCACTCATCGGGATCGTCGCCGCGATCGAGGCGAGCAGCAGTCGAGCGCAACGCGGCGCGCGCGGCGAACAACTGAGCGTCCATCCTCCCGAGGCGAACCTTGACCGCCTCCGACGAGCTGAGGTCGTCGCGACCGGCGACGTAGGCCGCGATGAAGTCGAACGCACCCTGCGCAGTGCCGAGGTGGTTGGACGCGTAACCGCACGAGAACGTGCGAGGGTCGTTGTTGATCCACCCGCC
>JANMNE010000114.1:0-13241 GCA_031373785.1 Ilumatobacteraceae bacterium | reverse complement strand
GTCGTGTCGAACACGAACCACCGTTGCGGGACAGTGCCGGGATCTCACCGGACTTCGCTGGATTCCATACATTCGGCAAGCCGAACGGCGCTTACGCTAGCAGTGGGCTGCGTATGCTCCACACTCCATGACCGACACTCCGCCCACCCAAGACCCTCGTCCGGAGAAGTTGGCGCGAGCCGATTCGCTGCTGCTGGTCAACACCGGAGACGGGAAGGGAAAGAGCAGCGCAGCGTTCGGTGTGATGCTCCGTTCGGTCGCCATGGGATGGCCGGTTGCCGTCTTGCAGTTCGTCAAGAGTGGTGAGTGGAAGGTCGGCGAGGAGAAGATCGGCCGCCAGCTCGGCGTCGAGTGGCACTCGCTCGGCGAGGGGTTCACGTGGGATTCGACCAACCTCGACCACGACAAGGATGTGGCCCAGCGGGCATGGAAGATCGCCGCCGATGTGATCGCCGCGGGCAAGCACCGGCTGGTCATCCTCGACGAGCTGACCTACCTGTGCACGTGGGGTTGGATCGACACCGGTGCAGTGGTCGATGCACTGAGCAACCGCCCGGCCAACGTCAACATCATCGTCACCGGTCGCGACTGTCCGCAGGAGATCGTCGAGATCGCCGACACCGTCACGGAGATGCGCAAGATCAAGCACGCCTATGACCAAGGCATCACCGCCAAGAAGGGCATCGAGTACTGAGGTGGGCAACGTCACGCTGCTGATCGGTGGGGTGCGCAGCGGGAAGTCGGCGCTGGCGGTCGAGATGGGTCGACGGCATGACGGCGATGTCGTGATGATCGCAACGGCCGAGCCGTTCGACGACGACATGCGTGAGCGAATCGCCCGTCATCAGCGCGACCGGCCCGCCTGGCCGACCGTCGAAGCACCGCTCGACCTCGACGCAGCGATTGCCGGCATGCCTGCCGACGCCTTGCTGATCGTCGACTGCATCACCGTGTGGGTCGGGAACGAGTTGCATCATCGTGGCGAGGTCGATCCACGCGGTGTCGCCGCAGCGCTCGCCGAGCGCCGCGGGCCGAGCGTGGTGATCACCAACGAAGTCGGCCTGGGTGTGCACCCGGAGACCGACCTCGGCCGTCGATACCGAGACGACCTCGGGCGCGCCAACCAGCTGATTGCCGCGGTCGCCACGACCACGCTGTTGATGGTCGCCGGCAAGGCACTGCGGCTCGAGGATCCTTGGAAGGAACTGTCATGACCTGGTTCACAGACGCATTGGCGACAATGCCGCCCGGCGACCACGATGCGGCGAATGCGGTGCGTGCCCGTGCTGCCGACATCTTGCGCCCGGTCGGCGCCCTGGCGCGCCTCGACGAGGTCGCCGCGTGGGTTGCCGAGTGGCAGGGCACCCCGACGCCGGCGGTGCGCAGGCCGGCCGCGTTGATCTTCGCGGGCGACCACGGCGTCGCCGCCGCCGGCGTGAGCAAGTACCCCGTCGACGTCACCGCGGCGATGCTCGCTGCATATCGATCCGGCAAGTCGACCGTCAGTGCCTTCGCCGCCGTTGCGGGTGCAACCGTCGACGCCATCGATGTCGGCGTCGGGCGGCCGACCGGCGACATCCGCTTCGAGTCGGCGATGTCACCCGAGCGCTTCGACGAGGCGTGCGCGGCCGGCCGGCACGCGGTCGAGCAACTCGATGCCGATCTGCTGGTGCTGGGCGAGATGGGGATCGGCAACACCACGGCAGCTGCAGCGGTGGCGGCTGCGCTCGCGGGTGGCGAGATCGAGGCGTGGGTCGGCCGCGGCACCGGCGTCGACGACGAGGGCCTGCAGCGCAAACGCGACGCGGTGCGGCTGGCGGTCGAGCGGATCGCCGGGATGACCGATCCGCTGGAAGTCCTGCGCGAGGTGGGCGGGGCCGAGCTCGTGGCGATGTCCGCAGCAATCGTCGCCGCCCGCCACCGGCAACTGCCGGTGTTGCTCGATGGGTACGTCGTCACTGCGTCGGCGTTGCCCCTCACACTCAGCCGGCCCGGTGCGATCGACCATTGCCTGGTCGGTCACTGCTCGTCCGAGCCTGGCCACCGACGCCTTCTCGAGCAGCTCGGCAAGCAACCGTTGCTCGACCTGGAGATGCGTCTGGGCGAGGGCTCCGGCGCGATGGCCGCGGTGCCGCTGGTGGCGATGGCCTGCACGGGTATCACCGAGGTGCCGACGTTCGGGGAGTGGTTCGGCTGACGGGCCTGCTCGCCGCCACCCAGTTCCTCACACGCATCCCGATCCGGCTGCGTCGCGAACCCGATGTCGCCGCCAGCGTGCCATGGTTCCCGGTCGTCGGTGCGTTGATCGGTGCCGCCGTCGGTGGCGCTGCCGCCGGCCTGTGGCACGTGGTTCCCCCGCTGGTGGCAGCGGCAGTTGCGGTGGTCGTCGGATTGCTGATCACCGGCGCGTTCCACGAGGATGGCCTGGCCGATGTGGCCGACGCGTTCGGGGGTGGCTGGACGATCGAGCGTCGCCTGGAGATCCTCAAGGATTCACGCCATGGCAGCTACGGCGTGGCCGCGCTCTGCAGTTCGATCGTCGTGCGCATCGTCTGCCTCGGTTCGTTGCCGGGCCCTGCGGCGATGTTCGCCGCGGCCGTTGCCGCGCACGCTGCGGCACGCGGCGCCGCGGTCGGCCTCATGGGCGCCGCACCGCTGGCGACTCACCAGGGTCTTGGCGCCGACTACGGGCAGGCGACCACGCGATCCCGAGCGATCACGGCAATGGTCGGCGGGCTCGCGCTCGCCGCACTCGCGGTCGGATGGTGGGCCGCCCCGCTGGCCGCGGTGACGATCGTGTCGATCGTCGCCGTGAGATGGTTGGCCATGCGCAAGATCGGCGGCATCAGCGGCGACGTGTTGGGCACGTGCGAACAAGTCGCCGAATGTCTCTGCCTCGTCTTGCTGACCGGCCTGGCGACTCACTACCAACCCTGGTGGATCTAGCCGCGCTCTGTGCCGGGCGCGACGAGCGAGCACAACCTCTGATCCGCGCACGTACGCGCCAAGCGAGCATCGGTCGTCTTCAACGACGCATTCGACAACTGGGCCAGAGCGACGTAGAGCCCGTCTTGCAGCGCAACATTGTGCCGCAACGCGAAGGCCAACATCGTGAGTTGCGCGATCGGCACGCGAACCACCCCGAGCGTCGCCAGATCTTCCAGCATCTCTTCGACGTCGAAGGCGGTGAGCGTGCCATCCCGATGCAGCCGGCCGAGTGCCGAGAGGACTTCTGCGTCGAGATGTGCCGGCGACGACATCGCAGCGGGCTCTGGCAGCGGGTAGCCGTTGACCAGCAGATCGACGACGGCCGACGCATCAACCACGATGGCCATCGGTGCGTGGTCAGCCATTTGCTTGCGACAGTCCCTCGTCGTCCTCGTACCGTGCCCTGCGCACTGCTTTCGCCGCGTCGACTTCGACATGACGATCCTCGGCACGCCATCGCGCCCGGCGACGTGCGATCCGCTCCATCCACTCATCCATCGTTGGCACTGCGACGTGCTCGTCGAGCACCTTCACGGTGTATTGACGCAGTGTCATCCCGGCAGCCGCTGCACGGCGCTGCAACTCCTCGTGGACGTGGTCCGGCACGTCGCGGATGTGCATGTTCACCGACATGTGCCTACCTTACACAGGCTGGTAGCAGTTCGCTACCACCGCCTCTTCAGACCTTGACCCATTCGTGGATGCGACGAATGCCTTCCTCCATGTCGGCGTCGGCCATTGCAAAGCTGAACCGCGCGTAGCCGGGCGTGCCGAAGGCCTCGCCCGGCACGAAGGCGACCTTGGCCTCGCCGAGGATGTTGTCGGCGAGTTCCAGCGTGGTGGCGCTGACGGTGCCGTTGGGACCGAGTGGGCGGCCGAGCAACCCCGAGAAGTTCGGGTAGCAGTAGAACGCCCCCTGCGGCACGATCGCCGAGACGTCGGGGATGGCGTTGAGCATGTTGTGCATGGTGACAGCGCGGCGAGCGAAGGCCTCGCGCATCATGGCCACCGCAGAGAGGTCGCCGCTGACGGCCTCGAGCGCGGCCACCTGGGCGACATTGTCGACGTTCGAGGTGCTGTGCGACTGGTAGTTGATCGCCGCCTTCATCACATCGCTCGGCCCGATCATCCAACCGACGCGCCAACCGGTCATCGCATAGGTCTTGGCCACCCCGTTGACGATGACGCACTGGTTGGCCAGTTCGGGCACAACGGTCGGCATGCTGACGAATCGGTTGTCGCCGTACACGAGGTGCTCGTAGATCTCGTCGGTGAGGACCCACACCCCATTGTCGACCGCCCATCGGCCGATGGCCTCGACTTCCTCCGGCTCGTAGATTGCTCCGCTGGGGTTGTCGGGGCTGACGAACAGCAGCACCTTGGTCCGTGGGGTCAGCGCCGCATCGAGTTGCTCGATCGTCGCCTTGAAACCGGTGGTCTCGTCGGTCTGCACGATCACCGGCACACCACCGGCCAGCGTGATCGCCTCGGGATAGGTCGTCCAGTACGGGGCGGGGCAGATCACCTCGTCACCCGGGTCGCACAGCGCAGCGAACGCCGTGAACACCGCGTGCTTGCCACCGTTGGTGACCAGCACCTGGCTGGCCTGGCAGGCGAAGCCCGAGTCGCGGAGCGTCTTGGCCGCAATGGCCTCGCGCAGTTCGGGCAGGCCGGCCGCTGGTGTGTACTTGTGGTACCTCACGTCCCGACAGGCCCGAACGGCGGCCTCGACGACGTTGTCGGGCGTCGGGAAGTCGGGCTCGCCGGCCCCGAACCCGATCACGTTCTCGCCCTTGGCCTTCAGTGCCTTGGCTTTGGCGTCGACGGCGAGCGTGGCCGATTCGGCGATGGCGGCGAGACGTGCTGACGTGCGGTTCACGGATGAGCCCTTCGGTGGAGTTGCGACTACGAATGCTAGTTGCGGTACCCCCGTCACGACCGGCGACATTTCGACGCAACATTTCGACCGGGTCCGTTGGTCCATCGGCCCTGACCGGCGAGACTGGACGGGTGACGACCACCCCTACGATGCTCGACATTCCCCGTTCGATGATGCCCAGCGACGGACGGTTCGGGTGTGGGCCGTCGAAGATCCGACCCGAGCAGGCCCTCGCCCTGGCCAAGGCCAACAGCAACCTGCTGGGCAGCTCGCATCGGCAACCTCCGGTGAAGAACCTGGTCGGCACCATCCGCGCCGGCCTCGCCGAGCTCTTCTCGCTTCCCGATGGGTGGGAGATCGTGCTCGGCAACGGTGGATCAACGATGTTCTGGGACATCGCCACGTTCGGCCTGATCGAGCGCCGCAGTCATCACTACGTCTTCGGCGAGTTCTCCTCGAAGTTCGCCGAGGCTGCCAAGGCCGCGCCCCACATCGAGGATCCGGCGATCACGCGCGGCGTGCCCGGCACGCATCCGCCGATCGCTCCCGCCGCCGACGATGTCGACGTGATCGCGCTCACCCACAACGAGACCTCGACCGGCGTCTCGATGGAGCTCCGCCGACCGAGCGGCCAGGCGTTGGTGGTGGTCGACGCGACATCTGCGGCCGGCGGCTTGCCGTGGTCGCCGGCCGAGGTCGACGTGTACTACTTCGCCCCGCAGAAGTGCTTCGCCAGCGACGGCGGGCTGTGGCTGGCGGCCTGCTCGCCGGCCGCCATCGAGCGGATCCGAGCCATCGACGCGTCAGGCCGGTGGGTGCCGGCCTCGCTCGATCTGACGATCGCACTCGACAACTCGTTGTTGAACCAGACCTACAACACTCCCGCGTTGGCCACGCTCGTGCTGCTCAAGGAACAGCTGCGCTGGATGCTCGACAACGGTGGCTTGGCGTGGTGCGTCGATCGCTGCCGCACCTCATCGAGCCACCTCTACGACTGGGCAACATCGTCCGCGTATGCCACCCCGTTCGTCGCCGATCCGGCACAGCGTTCGGCGGTCGTCGGAACCATCGACCTCGACGACGCGATCCGTGCCGAAGATGTCTGTGCGGCGTTGCGCGCCAACGGCATCGTCGACACCGACAGCTATCGCAAGCTCGGCCGCAACCAGCTGCGCATCGGCATGTTCCCTTCGGTGAAACCCGACGACGTCGCCCTGCTGACCGGCTGCATCGACTACGTCGTCAAGGAGCTCGGCGGGTGAACGTCAGCGACGTCCTGTCGACCCATTTCGAGGGCGTCGCGCCACTGAACAGGCCGATCATGGTGCTCGCACTGCGCGGCTGGTTCGACATCGCCGAGGTCGCCACCACGGCCATCAACGAACTGGTGCTCGATCGCGTCGCCCCGATCGTGGCATCGATCGATCCGGACCCGTTTTTCGATTTCACGCAAGAACGTCCGCTGGTCGAGCTCGACGAGGACGAGGTCCGCCACATCCACTGGCCCGACAACGAGTTCCGGTTCGCCCGCTTTTCCGGCGCCTCACACGATCTCGTGGTGCTGTCCGGCGTCGAGCCACACCTTCGCTACGCCACGTTCGCCGACAGCGTGCTGGAGGTCGCCACAGCGTCGAAGTGCGAGGTGGTGGTGACCGTCGGCGCGGTCGCCGACACCATCCCGCACACGCGCCCGCCAGTGGTCGTCGGAAGCACCACCAACCCCGATCTGCTGAGCGCCCTCGGCTTGTCGGCACCGCGCTACCAGGGGGTCACCGGCCTCGTCGGCGTGTTGCAGGAGCGCCTCGATCGGGCCGGGGTGCCCGCGGTGTCGTTGCGTGTCGGCGTCCCTCACTACCTCGGCAATGCCCAGCATCCGCAGTCGTCGATCGCTCTGCTGCAACATCTTCACCACGTGCTGGGTGTGCCGGTGCACACCGCGCGCCTTGCTGCCGAGGCCGCCCGCCGCCGCGTGCTGCACGACGAGGCCGTCGCCGACGACGAACAAGCGACTGCGTACGTCGCCATGCTGGAGCGTGAGTACGACCAACACTCGGAGGCCGCGATCCCGACCGGCGACGATCTCGCCGCCGAATTCGAGCGGTTCCTGCGCGACCAGCGCGACGACGAGAGCTAAAGCAACGGTGGCATTCCGCCGAAATAGCTACGTCATGCTGTTCAAACAGAGCCCCCTCGTGCGCCAGTGGACGGAACTCAACGCGCCGTTCGCTGCCAACTCCAATCGCGGACCCAAGGACGGTCCACGGTGGATCATCGATTGGCGCGGCCCGCTCGCTGTCGGTGCCGTGCACGCCGTCGACCACGAACGCGACGGCCGGTGGAAGAACACCGACGCCGGCACGGGTGGGTTGGCCATGGCGCTCAGCGCCGCAGTCGGCTGTTCCAAGATCGCCGTCACGCGCAGCGTGCCAATGATGGGTGACGCCAACTGGGACGAGTACCACCCGCTGAAGGCGCAACTCGAGAAGCTCGGCCACGTCGACGAGCGCACGATCTATCTCGATCTCCATGGGATGAAAGACGGCAACGGCGCCGACGTGATCATCGGCTGCGGGAACGGCTCGCCTGCGGCCACGGCACTGGCACGGCGCGTCGCCACGCACCTCGAGGCCGCCAAGGTCGCCGTCGACCACGATGGTGGAAAGCGCGGGTTCGGAGCCACCAAACCCGGCACAATGACGTCGTGGGCGCAGCGCCAAGGCGCGACCGCCATCCAGTTGGAGATCTCGCGGTCGTACCGAGCAGCGCAGGCTGCGGACAAGTTGAAGGAACGCCTGATCACCGGCTTGGTCGCTGCATTGCACGACGAGCAACGACGGATCGCCGTCTACGCCGCCGCTGCAGCCGAGATCGATTCGATGGTGGCCTGAGCCGTTACCCCTTGGCGGCGCGGAAGCCTGCTTCGAGGTCGGCGAGGATGTCTTCGATCGACTCCAACCCGACGCTGAGGCGAACGAGCCCCGGGTAGACGCCGGTCGAGGCCTGCTCCTCCTCGGTGAGTTGGCTGTGCGTCGTGGTGGCCGGCTGGATGACCAGGCTGCGCACATCGCCGATGTTGGCGACGTGGCTGTGCAGTTCGAGTGCTTCCACGAAGCGCGTACCGGCTTCCTTGCCGCCCTTGATGATGAACGCCAGGATCGAGCCGTAGCCCTTGTCGCGGCCGTACTTCTTGGCCCGCTCGTGCCACGCGCTCGTCGGCAGGCCGGCCCAGATCACGCTCTCGACTTCGTCACGGCCCTGCAGGAACTCGGCGACCTTTGCGGCGTTGGAGAAGTGGCGCTCCATGCGCAGGCTCAGCGTCTCGAGACCCTGCAGGAACAAGAAGGCGTTGAACGGCGAGACGGCTGCGCCGGTGTCGCGCAGGCCCTGCACGCGAGCCTTCAAGATGAACGCGCCGTGACCGAGCGCCGGCCAGTACGGAAGGCCGTGGTAGCTGGGGTCTGGTTCGGTGAAGTTGGGGAACCGGCCGTTGCCGAAGTCGAACGTGCCACCGTCGGTGATCGAACCGCCGATCGACGTGCCGTGGCCACCGATGAACTTGGTGAGCGAGTGCACGACGATGTCGGCGCCCCACTCGACCGGGCGGATCAGGTACGGCGTCGGCACGGTGTTGTCGACGATCAGCGGCACGCCTGCATCGTGCGCCACCTTCGACACGCCCTCGATGTCGAAGACATCGTTCTTCGGGTTCGACAGCACCTCACCGAAGAACAGCTTGGTGTTCGGCCGGACTGCGGCGCGCCACTGTTCGAGATCGTCGGGGTCGTCGACGAACGTGATCTCGATGCCGTGCTTGGGCAGCGTGTAGTGCAAGAGGTTGTAGGTGCCGCCGTACAACGACGGCGATGCCACGACGTGATCGCCGGCTTCGGCGATCGTGGTGATGGCCAGCATCTCGGCGGCCTGGCCGGAGCTGACGACCAGCGTGCCGGGGATGCCGATTGCCGTGGTGCAGCCGCCTTCCAACGCGTTCAGGCGCGCTTCGAGGGCACCCTGGGTGGGGTTCATGATGCGCGTGTAGATGTTGCCGACCTCGGCGAGGGCGAACAGGTTGGCGGCATGCGCAGAGTCGCGGAACTCGTAGCTCGTCGTCTGGTAGATCGGCACCGCCCGAGCGCCCGTGGTTGGGTCGGGGTCTCCCCCGACATGGATCTGGCGTGTTTCGAAACCCCATGCGTCACTCATGGCCGCTCACGCTACAGACGTAAATCCCGACCAATCAACTCGGAATTCAAGAGATGAGTCATTTGCGGGGAAGTGCGTACTTTCGGAGCACACAGGTCGCGTTGAAAGTACGCACTTCGCCGAATGGCGTCGGAGCGCGCCGCCCCCTTGGAGCCAATCGTCTACGAGACGAGGTCCTCACGCAGTTGGCGCTTCAGGAACTTGCCTGCCGGGTTGCGCGGCAACGGGTCGTCGACGATCACGGTTCGTGACGGGATCATGAACGCGGCGATCTTGGTCGACAGGAACGCGCGCAGTTCGGCGGGAGTCAGCGACTCGCCGTCGACGAGGTGGATCGCGACAGCGACCTCCTCGCCGAGGCGATCGTCGGGAATGCCGAACACCGCAGCTTCATGGATCGCCGGGTGCTCGTAGATGGCCGCTTCGACCTCGGCGCAGTACACGTTCTCACCGCCACGCAGGATCATGTCCTTCAGGCGATCCTCGACGTAGAAGAAACCGTCCTCGTCGACGCGGCCGATGTCACCGCTGCGCAGCCAGCCATCGACGATGGTCTCGGCAGTCGCTTCCGGCTTGTTCCAGTAGCCACGGATCAGCATCGGGCCGTTGAACCAGATCTCGCCGCGCTCACCGGTCGCTACCTGCCGGCCCTGCGGATCGCGGATCTCGATGCGCATGATCGGCATCACCCGACCCGTCGAGGTCGGATGCGACAGGTAGTCGGCGCCGGTGTTGTTCGGCCCGTAGGCGTTGGTCTCGGTCATGCCGTACCCAAGGGTAGGGCCGCCGCTCTTCACGCTGTCGGCCACGCGCTCGACCAACGCCGGCGGCGCTGGCGCACCGCCGCCGCCGACCCCGCGCAGGCTGGACGTGTCGAAGTCGTTGAACCGCGGCGAGTTGACCAGATCCCAACTCTGGGTGGGCACGCCGATGAAGTTGGTGACCCGCTCACGCTCGATCAGTTCGAGTGCCTTCTCCGCGTTCCAGCGGTACATCACCACCAGCTTCGACTTCGTCACGATGCAACTGAGCAGCACCGGCACGCAACCGGTGACGTGGAAGAGGGGCACGATCAAGATGAACGACAGCGGGGTCGGCTGGGGTGGTTCGGTTCCGGGTGGGAGCGCCGCCGCAGCACGTGCGCCGTCGGCCGCAGTGCGGCTTGCGAACGCCAGGATCGACGAGACGACCGCACCGTTGGTCGAGACAGCGCCCTTCGGCCGGCCGGTCGTTCCAGAGGTGTAGAGGATGGTTGCGTCGTCGTCCCAGCCGACATCGACGGCGGGCATCGCGGCCCCCGGCACGACCACGGCGCTCCACTGGTCGACATCGTCGCCCGACGGTTCGACAGCGCGCACCTCGAGCATGCGGATGCCCAGTCGACGGCACGGAGTGATCGCCCGGCCGACCCGTTCGACATCGGCGATCAGCAGCGACGCGCCGCTGTCGGCGAGCGCGTAGTCGATCTCGTCCTCGACCCACAGGGCGTTCAGCGACACCGAGACACCGCCGATCGAGATGATCGCCAGCATCGACATGATCCACTCCGGGTAGTTGCGCATCCCGATCGCGACGCGGTCGCCCTTGGCGATGCCGTAGCGGTTGACAAGAGTGTCGGCGAGGGCGTCAACCTGGGCGAAGACAGCGTTGAACGACCAGCGTTCGTCCTCGTAGACGATGAAGATGTCGTCGCCACCGCCGCGTGCGATGTCGAACACGGCGCGCAGGTTGGGCGGCGGGCCCTTGAAACGCCGGTCGCCGTGCTCGTCCTCGACGATCTCGAACGGTGTGCCGGGCGCGCAGACCCGCGCACACGCCTCTTCCCAAGTCAGAGTCATTGTCCCCCTATGCCGCACGGTTCGGCCCAACCATATCCGGTCCAATGTCACCCGATCCGGTGGTTCGTCCGTCTGTAGTCACCATGACAGACCTCGCAGTAGCAACGAATCTCGGGGCCCGGCGGGCGCAGTCGCGCACGCTGCCGATCCTCGCCCTCGGACTGTTCGGTGGACCCGCGCTCGGTGCGATCGCCCGGGCCTGGATGCGCCTCATCGCCGAGGACCCCGACTTCACATGGAATGGGACGATCTTCATCGTCCTCGCGTTCACGATCTTCGGGATCACGCAGGCGGTCGCCGCCGTCACCCGACGACGGGCCAGACGTCGATGGACGCTGACGATTGCCAGGGTGCTCGGCGGCATCGGCTTTCTCCCGCTCTTCGTCGGCGCCGGCGCGATCATGATGCCGACCGTCGTCGGTGGCGGGCTCGCCTTCAACCGCACCGAATGGCGACGCGCCGTTCGGGCATTGTGCATCCTCGCCGCAGCGGGACCGGTGGTGCTGGTGGCCAGCCAACTGGTCGGCTCGTTCGGGTGGTCGTTGCGTGCCCTCGCCGGGTTCGTGGTGATGCTCGCCATCTACGGCACGATCATCGTCGCGACGAGGTACTCGATCGCAGCGTTGGACGACGGTTGGCGCGTGAAGCGTCGCGTGAAGGTGGGGATGCTGATCGCGTTCAGCCTCGTCGTTGGTTACTTCATCGTCGGGATGGCCGGCTGACGCGGCCGTAGCGGCGAACGTTCTCACCCGTCTGTGTCAGCTCATAGAACGGACTGTCGAGCCACCGAGCTGACACAGACACCATGCGCCATATCTGCCTGATCCCTCAGCCGCCGCTGACGTCGGCAACCTTCTGGCGACCCGCGCCGAGGAACGGCATCATTGCCCGAAGGCGACCACCGACCTCCTCGATCTGGTGCACCCGACCTGCTTCGCGCAGGCCGTTGAAGTTGATGCGACCGGTCTCGCTCTCGGCGACCCACTCCTTGGCGAACTTGCCGTTCTGGATCTCCTTGAGGATCTTCTTCATCTCCAGCTTGGTCTTGGCGTTGACGATGCGCGGCCCGCGAGTGACGTCGCCGTACTCGGCGGTGTCGCTGATCGAGTAGCGCATGCCGGCGATGCCTTCCTCGTACATCAGGTCGACGATCAGCTTCACCTCGTGGAGGCATTCGAAATAGGCCATCTCCGGCTGATAGCCGGCCTCCACCAGTGTCTCGAAGCCGGCCTGGACCAGCGAGGTCAGGCCGCCACACAGCACGACCTGCTCGCCGAACAAGTCGGTCTCGGTCTCTTCGCTGAACGTGGTCTCGATCACGCCGGCGCGAGCGCCACCGATTGCCTCGGCGTAGCTGAGCGCGAGCGCGTGGGCGCCACCGGTGGCGTCTTGATGGACCGCGATCAGACACGGCACACCCCCACCTTCGGTGTAGGTACGGCGCACGAGGTGGCCGGGGCCCTTCGGCGCGATCATGACCACGTCGACGGTCTTCGGCGGGCGGATCCGCTTGAAGCGGATGTTGAAGCCGTGCGCGAACGCGAGCGCCTTGCCCTTGCGCATGTGCGGCTTGATGAACTCCTCGTACGTGGCCTTCTGCTCGGTGTCGGGCATCGTCAGCATGATCACGTTGGCCCACTTGGCGGCGGCCCCGATCTCCATCACTGTCAGCCCGGCAGCCTGCGCCTTGGCGGCGGACTTGCTGCCTTCGCGCAGGCCGACGACGACGGGGACACCCGACTCCTTCAGGTTCAGCGCGTGGGCATGGCCCTGCGAGCCGTAGCCGATGATGGCTACCTTGCGACCTCGAATGATCGACGGATCGGCGTCCGCCTCGTAGTACATCTTCGCGGCCATCTCAGCCAGCCTTTCCGTAGTCGCTCTTCTTGGAATTGGAGTTCGCGGCACGCAGACGTGCCTCACGATCGAGTTTGGGCAGCGCCACCCGACCGGTGCGCTGCAGCTCCACGATGCCATATCCGCTGAGCAGTTCTTCAAAATCGTCGAGCTTGTCGGGGTGCCCGTCGAGGCTGATGGTGATGGCCTCGGTGCCGACGGCCAGGATCTTGCCCTCGAAGATGGTGGCCAATTCCACGATCTGGCCGCGATGTTCGGGGCTGACGCGGATCGTGGCCAACAGCAGCTCCCGCTCGACAGAACGGCGCGGATCGAGCTCGCTGATCTTGACCACTTCGATCAGCTTGAACAGCTGCTTGGTGATCTGCTCGAGCGGCGCGGAGTCGACGTCGACGACGATGGTGATGCGGCTGAACCCCGTCTCCTCGGCCGGCGCGACGGCCAGCGAGAAGATGTTGTAGTCGCGCCGAGCGAAC
>JANMNE010000111.1:0-3688 GCA_031373785.1 Ilumatobacteraceae bacterium | reverse complement strand
AGCCCGACCGGAGACGCAAACTCCTCGTTCGACAACTCGAACAACTCGGCTACAACGTCGAACTCACCGCAGCTGCCTAACCCCAACCAAACCCTTCTGCGGCACGGGTTCAGAAACTTCATTACACCCCCTTGTCATGATCGCCGTATGAGACACCGCATCAACCACGCCCATCCCGCGACTCTTTCTCCGGCCCGGCCGCCTACCCGGCCAGCTCACTACGTGATCTTCGACATCGACCGACCGAACCTGGTTCACACCAAGCTGGACTGCAGTGAGCACGTCGGGCTCATCGATGTGGTCGACCAATGGTTCGGCGGCCCCTGCGACGATCCCGACGTGGTCGAAGAGGTCGCGTTCCGACATGGCCTGATCGCCGCGGCAGAGCTGGTCGAGCGCGGCACCCCATGTCCTCACTGCACACTCGTGGCGGCGCCACTGTGGCGTGCCGCCGCGTAGCTCCGGTCAGCGGTCGACGAGCACGAACATCAATGCACACTCGCACGCAGTCTCGCCGTTCAACGACGCCTTGCCGTGGCCCTTGCCGGCTCGGGCCGACATGCGATCCAACGCCACATGGAGCTCGAGCGTGTCGCCGGGTCCGACTTGGCGGCGAAACCGGGCACTGTCGAGTCCGCCGAACAACGGCAGCTTTCCCGCGAACCGTGGGTCGGTCAGCACGGCGATGGCTCCGACCTGGGCGATCGCCTCGCACATCAGCACGCCTGGCAGCGTCGGCCGACCAGGGAAGTGGCCGGCGAAAAACCATTCGTCACCCGTCAGCCGCCAGGCACCCACGGCGCTGATGCCCGGTTCGAGGGCCACGATTGCATCGACGAACAAGAACGGCGGACGGTGTGGCAACACGTCGGCCGGCGCCGGCATGACCGTCATTCGGCAAGTGCTTCCAGCAGGCGGGTGGGGGTGTCTTTCGGGCTGATCTTGTACCAGGCGTTGCGGATCGAACCGTCGGCGCCGATCAGGAATGCCGATCGATCGATGCCCATGTAGGTCTTGCCGTAGTTCTTCTTTTCCTTCCAGACGCCATAGGCCTCTGCCACCGAGTGATCGATATCGGACAACAGGTCGAAGTTGAGCGAGTACTTGTCGCCGAACCGCGCCAACGCGGCAGGCTTGTCGGGGCTGATGCCGAGGATCACGGTGTCGCCGACTTGCGCGGCGATGTCGCGCAACCCACATGCCTGCTGGGTGCAGCCGGGCGTGTCGGCGCGCGGGTAGAAGTACACCAACACCCGATGGCCACGCAGTGCGGCCAAGCTTTGTTCGGTGTCCTTCTGGTTCGTCAAGGTGAACTCGGGCGCTGGTCGACCGGCAGTGAGCATGCCCTGATGCTACCGATCGGGTGAGACGCCAACCCCCACGGACCGTGCCGTAAAGATTCGAGCAACTCTTGCTCAAGCAAGTTGCAATAGTTGTCACGGACTGTGATAAGTTGCTCACGACCCGGCGGAGCCGCAGCCGACAAGATGTAAAGGAAGGCACAGATGCGTCGTCCCATCACCATGCCTAGCTGACACCCAACTGATCCAGATCCTCCCTGGAATTACTTCCTTGGAGGCACAAGAAGAAGCGAACAAACCGCGCTCAGCGGTTTGTTCGCAGTTTTTACTGCTGGCGGCGCAAGCCGTGGCCGAAGAACCCGCCACGCGGTCGAGCGTGAGCGTGATAGTGCGTCGGTATCGAGCGCATGTTGTCGTCGACGTAGTACCCGTCGAAGCGGTACGACGACTCGACGATCGCGCCGAGCAGGTGCAGCATCTCGGCGCGAACCTGCTCTGGCGGAACAGGATCGTGCTGCTTCCACACGACCATGGGCACGTAGCACTGCTCACACTCGGCGATCCAGCACACGTCGTCCTCGTAGAACCATTCCGTCAGGCGAGCCGCTTCACACAGCTCGCAGCCGTCAGGCATCGATCGCCGCGCGGACCTCGGCGATGTACTCCCCCGCTGCGTCAGGACCATCGTCGAGCAGTCTCCGAATCACCGACGCGCCCATCACGACACCGTCAGCGACCTGCACGGCTTCGCGGGCCTGTGCGGCGTTGGACACGCCGACGCCGATCAACACCGGCACGTCGGTGATCGCCTTCAGGCGCCTGGCGAGCGAGGCTGCCGTCGAGGCCAACTCGTGGCGCTCGCCGGTGACACCCAGCAGGCCGACGGAATAGAGAAAGCCGCGAGCACGCTCGGCGATGCGCGGCAGCCGCTCGTCGGGCGCAGTCGGGGCGGCGAACATCACCGTCTCGACGCCGGCCGCGTCGGCGGCAGCACACCAGGGGCCTGACTCCTCCAGTGGGAGGTCAGGAACCAGCGCGGCGACCACACCGGCAGACTGGAGTTGGTGGGCGAATCGCTCGTGCCCGGCATGGTGGATGGTGTTGTAGTACGTCATGACGGCCAGCGGGATGCCGACGTCGAGATCGCGGGCTTCGTCGAGGATCGACACCGGGGTCGCACCGCCCTCGAGCGCCATCTGCGATGCCAGCTGGATCACGGGGCCATCCATCACCGGATCGGAGAACGGCATCCCGATTTCGATGGCGTCGGCACCGGCCGCGGCGACGGCGCGAACGGCCTGCTGCCACCCTGCCAGCCCACCGGTGATGTACGGAACGAGCAGCTTGCGACCGACGGCGCGCTTGTCGCGAAGGGCCGTCTCCAACACGCCGTTCATCGGGCCAGGATGTCCATCATCTGGGCGACATCCTTGTCGCCACGACCCGACAGGTTCATCAACACCGTCGAGCCCTGCATGTTCGCGGCCTCACGGGTGATCCAGGCCAGAGCGTGTGCGCATTCCAACGCCGGGATGATGCCCTCGGCGCGGGCAAGGAGCTGAAACGCCTCGATCACCTCCGCATCGGTGACCGACGGGTATTCGGCGCGCCCGATCGATGCGAGGTAGCTGTGCTCCGGCCCGACACCTGGATAGTCGAGGCCCGCGGAGATCGACTGGGCCTCGAGCACCTGCCCGTACTCGTCCTGCATCAGGTAGCTGCGCATGCCATGCACGACGCCTGGTTGGCCTCGACCAACGGCAGCACCTCCTGCGGGCTCCACTCCGACGAGCCTGCTGCGGTCGTCGACGAATCCGGAGAAGATTCCGATTGCGTTGGAGCCACCACCGACACAGGCGACGACCACGTCGGGCACGTCACCGAACAGATCGAAGCACTGTTGTTTGGCCTCGTCGCCGACCACTCGATGGAACTCGCGGACCATCCACGGGTACGGGTGGGGTCCCATGACCGAACCGAGGCAGTAGTGCGTCGTCTCGACGGAGGCAACCCAATCACGCATCGCCTCGTTGACCGCATCTTTCAGCGTGCGGCTGCCGCTCTGCACTGCCTCGACTTCCGAGCCGAGCAGCTTCATGCGGAACACGTTCAGTGCCTGACGCTCGACGTCGACAGCACCCATGTACACCTTGCACTCCATGCCGAGCAGCGCTGCAGCAGTCGCACTGGCGACGCCGTGTTGACCAGCGCCCGTTTCGGCAACGAGCCGCTTCTTGCCCATCCGCTTGGCAAGCAGCGCCTGGCCGAGCACGTTGTTGATCTTGTGCGAGCCCGTGTGGTTGAGGTCCTCGCGCTTCAGCACCAGGCGGATGCCGAGCTGCTTGCTGAGGTTGGAACACTCGGTCAGGATCGACGGCCGTCCGGCG
>JANMNE010000077.1:0-25568 GCA_031373785.1 Ilumatobacteraceae bacterium | reverse complement strand
GCTCTTGACGATGCCATCGACGATCTTCTGCTTCCGCGCCTGCGCCGTGACGAAGTTGACGACGGGTGCACTCGACTCGATTCCGAACTCCGCGGCGTGAGCAACGTGACGTTGCACCGCGGCCGTCTCCAGAAATGCCTTCGCCGGGATGCATCCTCGGTTGAGGCACGTGCCTCCGATGTCGGCCATCTCGACCAGGGCGACGTTGAGGCCGGCAGATGTCGCATACAGGGCTGCGCCGTATCCGCCGGGTCCACCGCCGATCACGACGAGATCGAATTCGGTTGCGGGCTCCATGTTGGCTCCGTGACGGTCGGTGAGTCCTGCCAGGACGTTGAGATCAAATTCCGGGTTTACGGTAGCGCCTCGTCGCCCTGAGCGAGCACCCACCGCAGCTGCGCGTCGGCGCGGTGGAAGATGAGCTGTCGCGACGTTCCCGGCATGCCCGTCGTATCGAACGTCAACGAACAGTTGGTCTGCGCGACGGCAATTCCCGTGCACGTGGACGACCCCACGGCAACGACCTTTCCGGGGGCGACGAGTGTGAAGCCGTCGAGGCCGTCGGGGTCATCGACTCCGCCGACACGCACGACCGCGACCAGATGCGAGCCGCTGGCCGACGACGACACCAACTCCACGGTCGCGTCACCTGCCTTGCCGGGCTCCCCTGCGTCGAGCAGCTTCGCCGTCTGCTCCTGGCCGCCGACCCGAAGCAGTTGGATGCCACCCGCCAGCAAGATGACGAGGCCGCATGCGATGGCAAGCAACAGCAGGGTCCTGGTGCGCATGGACTTGCCAGGCTAAGGCCGGTAGGGTTCGCATCGTGCGCCGATTGTTGCTCTGTGTCGTCGGCGTCGCCCTGTTGGCCGCATGCGGCGACAGCACCGCGTACTCCAGCGAGGGGACCTCACCGGCGGTCGGCGCCGCGGTGAATGCGCCGGGTACGACGCCGGCCGCGCCAGTTCCCAGCGCGGTGCCCGAGTCGCTGAACTTCTCGGCACCGCGAGTCGGCGGTGGCACGATCAACATGGCCGACTTTGCCGGCAAGCCGGTGCTGCTGTGGTTCTGGGCGCCCACTTGAACGACCTGCAACCATGAAGCCCCTTCGGTCGAAGCGGCAAGCCAGCGGTGGGCCGGGAAGGTGCAGTTCGTCGGCGTCGCGTGGTACGGCGACGACCAGTCGTTCCAAGCCTTCGTCGACAAGTACCACCTGAGCTTCCCCCAGATCAGCGATGATCCGGGCGACGTGTTCAGTCGGTTCGGTGTGCCCTCTCAGCCGGCGATGGCGATCATCGACGCCGCCGGCACGGTGAAGGTCTCGTTGGGTGCGGTCGAGGAATCAGCGCTCGATGCTGCGCTCACGGCCGCCGTCGCCGCCGGCTAGTTGCAGCGTCGTCGGGCGCGAAATCACGCCTGAGATTGCTCACATCGCGCCCAACCAGCCCGGTCGGGCGCGAAATCACGCCTGACTTGGCCGAAATCGCGCCCAGCCAATCCGGCGGCGCGAGTTCGCGGTCAGCTGGTCGCGCACTCGAACACTCGCTCGGTGTAATCCTGATCCGTCACGTTGTACCAGTTCTTGCCCTCGAGGCAATCGGGGTGTGACAGTTCGTACGGCAGTTCGAATTCGAAGATCGAGCCGTCGTCGACGTACTTCTGGAAGCACGGCGCAGCAGCGGTGCCGAAGGCGATGAACTCTTCGTCAGTCATGCTGTACACGTCACCGGTCCAGTACTGCTCGCCGACGCCACACTCCGGGAACCGGTAGTACGGCGCCACGAACGTGGGATCGATCGAGCCGTCGTCCAATCCGGCCGACACGCATGCCGAATATCCGGTGTAGTCGGTCTGGTCGAAGCAGGCGTCGAACGCGCTGCTGTCGGTGCCGTTGGGATCATCGAAGATGCCGGTGGTATCAGTGGTATCAGTGGTGTCGCCGGTGTCGGTGCTGTCGGTCGTGTCACCACCCACTCCGAAGATCCCCGACGTCGAAAACGACTCGAACACCTTCTTGACACCGTCGATGATGTCGGTCAGTTCGCCCTTGTCGAGAGCCGCCAGCAGGCTGACGTACACGTCGAGGTAGGTACCGATCGGGCTGACGTACCAGACGCCGCCGACCTTTTGCACGGTGATGCCGACGGGCTTCATATCAGCGAACGCGTCTTCCACGGTCTTGATCAACGACTTCACATCGCCGTTGTCGTCGAGCCCCAACACACCGAGCGCATCGTCGATCGACCCGGCGACCTGGCACGAGTCTGCGGTCGTGTCACCGGAGGTGAACACGACACAGCCGTCCTTGTTCTCGACCGTCACGTCGGTGCCGTTGGCCGAGGCCTTCAGGTTGAACCCGTCGATGGCAACGGTTCGCCGGTCTCCGCTACCGCTCACGGTGTACTTGATGTCGGAGAACGCGATCTTGGCGTCAAGGTCGTCGACGCTGCTCTGGGCGCTGTCGAGGAACATCGGCGCATAGCGCTGCAGGGCCTCGGCCTCGTTGGGATTCAGTGCCGCAATCAGTGCTTCCACATCGAGGTCATCGAACGCGTCGAAGATGGCCTGCACGGCACCCTCGGGTGAATCGGCGCCTCGGGCGACGACCGGCGTCTCGGGGATGTCGTCGCCATCCAGGCGGGAGCTCTCGACGATCGAGTAGAACGCGCTGAGGTACCACCGGCCGTCACGCTTGACGGTCGCCAACTTCCAGTCGATGGCGCTGTCCTGCGGATCAGAGTCGAGCGCTGGGCGATCGCCTCCGAACGCCTCGTCGATCAGCAGGTTGCCGATCGGCACGGCGGCGCCGTCGACCGAAGCGGTGCCCGTGGCCGTGATGCGGATGTCGGAGATGTCGGCGACGTTGGTGTCGGTCGGGTCGACCTGCACGTCGTCGAAGGCGATGTCGAGTCCGCCGACCTTCTCCAGCGTTGCGGTGTTGTCGACGATCTCCAGGCGCTTGAGGTTGTCGACGATGTCGATCAGGGGCTGGCGCATCATGTCCCGCTCGCCGGGCAACAGCAGGTCGACGACCCCCAGCGCGTCCTCCGCGGCCAAGGCGTCCATCAATCGGGTGCCGACCTCGGTGGGGCTCGCCGCCCCGCCGTCGTTGCCGGCAACGATCTTGCTGACAGCGAAGCCACCGGCGCCGACCAGCGCGACGACGGCGACCAATCCACCGACGACCTTGCCTCTGCTGCGCTTCCCGACGGCGCCCGCGGGCACCACGGTCGCAGTGGGCTCTCCGTCGTGTGCGGTGAAGAGCGGCGGCCCGGGGTTGAACGATCCGCCGGACAATGGCGGGGCCTGCGGTGGCATCAGCGATGGCCCTGCCGGCATGGGCGGTGGCAACGTCGGGCCGCTCGGTGGCGCGGCCTGCTGCCTGGGTGGTTCGAACGCGATGCCGTCGTCGTTGGTGTCCACGGAAGGTCCCTTTCGCCGCAATCTGGTACCCAACGGTATCGGCTGCAAACGGGGCGACCTGAGCACTTGTCACCAAGCTGATCCGCGCGACCTACCCTGTGCACATGCGCATCCTCATGTCGGGGGCAAGCGGTCTGATCGGTTCGGCACTGAGCAGCCACCTGTCCACCGACGGCCACATCGTGACTCGACTGGTCAGACGCGATGCCCGCGAGGGCGAGCACCGGTGGGACCCGGCGGCCGGCGTCCTCGATGCCGAGGCGTTCACTGGTTGCGATGCAGTGATCAACCTGTCGGGCGCCAACATCGGCGACAAGCGATGGACCGAGCAGTACAAGGTCGAACTGTTGTCGAGTCGTCTGCAGTCGACGACGTTGCTGGCTACGACGATGGCGAGCCTCGACGCGAAGCCGTCCGTCTTCATCTCCGGCTCGGCGGTCGGCTGGTACGGCGATCGCGGCGACGAACGGCTCGACGAGCTGTCAGCGGCCGGCACCGACTTCCTCAGCAACCTGTGTCAGCAGTGGGAAGCGGCCACGCTGCCCGCCGAGGACGCAGGCATTCGTACCGTCCACGTTCGTACGGGCATCGTGTTGTCGGCACAGGGTGGCGCGCTGAAGAAGCAGCTCCCGCTGTTCAAGCTCGGCCTCGGCGGGCGCTTCGGAAACGGCCACCAATGGCAGAGTTGGATCTCGATCGACGATGAAGTCGATGCGATCTCCCACCTGCTGACGACCGACATCTGCGGGGCCGTCAACCTGACTGCTCCGAATCCCGTCACCAACAGCGAGTTCACCGCAACGCTCGGCAAGGTGCTGCACCGACCCGCCGTGCTCCCGATCCCGTCGTTCGGGCCGAAGTTGCTGTTCGGTGGTGAGATGGTCGACGCTCTGCTCCTCGGCGGGCAGCGCGTCTCGCCCACTGCGCTGCAGCGCAGTGGGTACGAGTTCCATCACGAGACGCTCGACTCGGCCTTGCGGGGTCTGCTGCGACGCCCGTCGTGACGGGTCCGGATCGTCAGTACTGATCGGCGGTCTCGACCGCCGACCAGCGAGCAAGTTCGGCTTCGAGATCGAGCCGCTCGACTCCGGGAGACGTTGTCGGCCAGTTCGCTCTCGGCACGGCCCACATGACCTCGAACTCGATTCCGTCGGGGTCGTGGGCGTACAAGCTCTTGCTGACGCCGTGATCACTTTCGCCGACCAGTGAGCCTGCGGCGATCAGCTTGGTGCGCAACGTGGCGAGTTCTTCGATCGTGTTGACCTGCCAGGCGAGGTGGTAGAGGCCGGGCGAATGCGCTGCCGGCTTGGGACGATCACCCACGCTGAACAGGCCGAGATCATGATCGTTGGTCGATCCGTCGGCGCGCAGGAAGATCGCCTGGCCGCCCATGGTCGCCACGGCCTCGAAGCCGAGGACCGTGGTGTAGAACTCTGCGGATGCCTGGGCATCGCGCACCCAGAGCACCGCATGGTTGAGTCGTCTGATCAACGGAATCAGGCCTTGACTGCTTCGATTTCCAGCTGGATCTTGATCTTCTCGCTGACCAGCACGCCGCCCGTCTCGAGCGCAACGTTCCACTCCAGGCCCCAGTCCTTGCGGTTGACCTCGGCCTCGGCGCTGAACCCGGCACGGGTCCCGCCCCACGGGTCGCCGCTCACACCGTCGAACTCGAGCTCGAAATCGACCGGCTTGGTGATCCCCTTGATGGTCAGATCGGTGTGCAGTACGTAATCGCTGCCGTCCTGCTCGATCCCGGTGCTGACCAGGGTCATGGTGGGATGGTTCTCGATGTCGAAGAAGTCGGCCGACTTGACGTGGCCATCGCGGGTGTCATCGCCGGTGACGATCGACGCGGTATCGGCGCTTGCCTCGACCTTGGATGTCAACGGGTCGGCGGCAATGGTCAACGTGCCGGTGAACGTACCGAAGTGCCCGCGGACTTTGCTGACCATCAGGTGACGGGCGACGAAGCCGATCCTCGAGTGGCTGGCATCGACGTTCCAGACGCCGGGGGTGAGATCTGCGAGTGAGGACATGGTGGCAACTCCTTGTTGTTCTGGTTCCGCATCGACGTGATGCGGGTTCAATTACTTGCGGCCACAATGATTGTAGAGACAATTGCTTGCGTGCGCAACCTTTCATCTGAACATCGGTAAGATACGGCTCATGGCGAGCACATGGTTATCGGCGAGCGAGATGCGGGCGTGGCGAAACTTCATCGAGTCGGTCAGCACGATGACCGCGGCGTTGGAGAGTGATCTGGTGCCGTTCGGGCTGACCTTGGGCGATTACGAGGTACTGGTCCGATTGTCCGAAGCCGAGAACCACCGTCTGCGAATGTGCGACCTGGCGACCTCGCTGCAGCTGTCGCCCAGTGGTCTGACTCGACGCCTCGATGGGCTCGTCAGCTCGGGATTGGTCGAACGCGTCGCCAGCCCGTCGGATCGCCGGGTCATGTTCGCCGCGCTGACCGCTGCCGGTCACGCCAAGCTGGTCGAGGCGGCGCCCGACCACGTTGCGAGCGTGCGCAACCGGTTCCTCAAGGATCTGACGAAGGAGCAAGTGCGTTCCCTCGGCGACATCTTCGAGATCGTGCGGGCCAACCTCACGGCTTGCCCGGAATGACCACGCTTCCCTCCGGCTTCCGCGCCTATGTCGCCAACGTCGGGATCAAGGACTCGACCGACGACTTCGTCGTCGTCGCTGCCGATTCAGCGTGCCCGACGGTCGGCGTGTTCACGACGAGCAGCTTCGCCGGACCCAGCGTTCTCGTCAGCCGCGAACACCTCTCGTCGCCGGCTGCTCGAGCTGTCGTCGTGATCTCCAAGAACGCGAATGTCGCGACCGGCGACGTCGGCTTGGCCAATGCTCGTGAGGTCGTTGCCGGTGTCGCCACGGCGCTCGGCTGCACCGCGGGCGATGTGCTGATCGCCTCGACCGGCGTGATCGGCCGCCAGTACCCGATGGACCGCGTGCGCGCCGGCCTGGCGGCGATCCCGGGATCACTTCCGTCGGTCGATGCAGACCTCGTGGCGACCGGCATCATGACGACCGACACCGTCTCGAAGGTGGCCAGCACATCGGTGGGCGAGGCGCGCATCGTCGGCGTCGCCAAGGGTGTCGGCATGATCGAGCCGAACATGGCCACGCTGATCACCTTGATGTTCACCGACGCCCGCCTCGCCGCCGAGGACCTCGACCCCATCTTCCGACGCGTGATGGATCGCACGTTCAACTGCGTCTCGATCGACACCGACACCTCGACCAGCGACACGGCGATCCTGATGGCCGGCGGCGCGGCTGGGCCGGTCGATCTCGCCGCGTTCGAGCGGGGCTTGTACGAGGTCGCCGCGTCGTTGACGAAGCAGGTCGCCCGCGACGGCGAGGGTGCCGAGAAGTTGATCGAGGTCGTCGTCGAGGGTGCGCACTCGCCTGAGCAGGCCAAGCGGGTCGCCAAGGCCATCGTCAACTCGCCCCTCGTCAAGACGGCCGTGCATGGCGCCGACCCGAACTGGGGTCGGGTGGCCATGGCGATCGGCAAGTCGACGACAGCAGATGAGGTCGACCAGTCGCAGGTCGTCATCCGGTTCGGCGATCAAGAGGTCTACCCGTCGTCTGTCGACGAGGCGGGGCTGCTCGCCCTCGCCGAGTACATGCGTGGCGACGAGGTGCGGATCACGGCCGCACTCGCCGCCGGCGATTCATCGGCCACGGTGTGGGGCTGCGACCTGACCGACGGCTACATCCGCATCAACGCCGACTACACGACGTAACCCGAAAGCACCTCATGCCGGGACGAAAGTCCCTTCCTACGCGAGCCTCGAGACGCGACGATGTTCTCAAAGTGAGGGGACCGCTTCGAGTCAAAGGAGTCGGTTGTGTACATCGGACGAGGCTTGCGATGTGTTTCCATCATGGGAGTCGCCACGGCGACCGTGCTATTGGTCGTCGGAGCCCAGGCGAACGCTGCAATCGTGCCGACAGTGCCGCTGTTGACCGCGGCCAACTACTCCGTCCTGGGGGCAGAAACGGTCACCAACACCGGAGCAAGCGTGCTGAACGAAAGTCTCGGCTTGTCGCCGGGTACGAGCATCACCGGGTTCCCGCCTGGGATCGTCAACCCGCCAGGCACGACTGACACCACCAACCCGGCCGCTGCACAGGCTCAGCTGGATCTCACCGCTGGCTATGTGAACGCTGCGGGACGACCACTCGATGCGACTGAGCCGGCCGATCTGAGCGGCCTGGTTCTGGTGGGCGGCGTCTACGCATCCACCTCGAAAGGACCCCTCAGCCTGACCGGGACGCTCACGCTCGACGGGGCCGGCGATCCGAATTCGGTCTTCATCTTCCAGACCGACTCCACGCTGATCACCGCCACAGGCAGCACCGTCTCACTGATCAACGGTGCCCAGGAGTGCAACGTGTTCTGGCAGGTCGGCAGCTCAGCAACACTCTTCACCGGCTCGACATTCGTCGGCAACATCATGGCGCTGACCTCGATCAGCGTGCAGAACAGCGTGACGGTGCACGGCCGTGCCCTCGCAAGGACCGGTGCGGTCACCTTGGACACCGACACGTTCACGGTGCCGACGTGCAACCTCAGCCCGATCCCGCCGACAACGACGATCGCCGCGCCAACGACGGTGGTGGCACCAACGACGTCCGTACCTGGGCTACCCGGCACGGGCCGGCCCGTCGGGACCACCCTGCTGGCGGCAACCGCGGTCTTGACGTTGGGGATCGGGGCGACCCGCGCCACCCGACGCCGGATACCAGTGCGGCGCTGAGCCGGAGAGCGCGCTGCTGCGACCGCTCCGCCGTCGCGTCGAAGTGGTAGAGAGAAGCATCATTCCCCCTCGAGGAGTTCCCATGCCCGCGCTTCCCCATCGTCGCCTCGGTTCCTCTGATCTCGACGTGTCGCTGTTCTCGTTGGGATCGTGGCGCACCTTCGAGCGGATCCCCCGAGACCAAGCCCTCGCCGTCATGCGAGCAGCGCGTGAGGCCGGCATCACCTTCCTCGACGACGCTCGCTACAACGACGAGACGGGAACAGCCCCGATTCCGACCGGCTACTCCGAGATCGTCTTCGGCGAACTGTTCCGGGCGACGGGGTGGGTGCGCGACGACGTCGTCGTGGCGAACAAGCTGTGGTGGGAGTTCTGGCCCGAGCAAGATGCTGCCGGAGAGCTCGACGCGTCATTGGGGCGAATGGGGCTCGACCACATCGATCTCATCTACACCATGCAGCCACCCGATGGCCTGACCATCGAGGCACTCGTGGGGCAGGTGGCCGCACTGATCTCGTCGGGGCGGGCACGTTCGTGGGGCATCGGCAACTGGCCCGCCGACCAGCTCGTCGAAGCGGTACGAGCAGCGCGTCAACTCGGCGTGGCGCTGCCCGCGGCTGCGCAGCTTCCGTACAGCCTGGTACGCGCCGACTGGGTGGAGGATCCGGTGATGGAGGACGTGTTGGCGGACGCAGACATCGGCCTCGTTGCGTCGTACGTGCTCGCCGGTGGAACGCTGACCGGCAAGTACCTCCACGGCGAGACCGGTCGCGCCGATACCGACGAGACACCCCCGGTCGTGAAAGGCAAGCAGCGTGCCGCCGCCGTGCTCGAACTGGCACGCGAGTGGGGCGTGACGCCTGCCTCGCTGGCCTTTTCGTTCGCCCTCGCCCACCCGCGTCTGGCCAGCGTGCTGTTCGGTGCGACGTCGCCCGAACAGCTTCACCAGAACGTCGTCTCGCTCGACGTGTTCCACTCGCTCACCGATGACCAGCACCGGCGGCTGCACGTGTTGGCCACCACCTGACACGACATGCATAGCGGCTGACGCAATTGGGTACAGGAGCGTCATGGAAATCATCCGACACGACGATGGCTCGCTGACCGTTCCCGTGACAGCGCCGCGCCACCACGGCGACGACGACGCCGAGGAGGCCGAGGAGACCGGGCCCACCACGATGGTCCTGCACCCGGGCGAGGGCGGCTACGCCGAAGCCCTGGGCGAATGGGACGTGCAGCAGAACCCCGATCGCGGCGAGGCCGTATCGACTGCGTCCGGCCGCGAGCAGGCCATGGCCGTGGTCCACGCAGTGGCCGAGGATCCGGAGCACGTTGCCGAAGCCGTGGACTCTCTGAAGGACGCCGGAGCCAGCGCCGACGCGCTGCGGCATGTGCTCGTCGGCGGAACTCCGTCGATCCAAGCGTTCGCACATGAGGTGGCCGACGCCGAAGGCGGCGACGAACTGCCGCACCACAAGGCGACCAAGATCATCGGCCAGGTGCTGGCCGAGATCGACGCACACCCGCAGTAACGAGTCGCGGAGGGTCACCGCTGCAAATTCGTCGAGTGTCTGGCGCCCACCCGGGTACCTCGAAACACTCCACGAACTAGTCGGGGTCGACGCCTGCGTACGCATAGGCGAACCAGCGGGCCAGCGTGGGATCATGCTGCAGCGCCGAGATCCAACCCTGCCGAAGGCCCGCGCCGAACGACACACTGTCCCCCTGACCATCGGCGTCGTCGGATCCGGCGAGGATCAAGCGCAGCATCCACCGCGAGAACGCCTGCGTTCGCCAGATGGCCGGGAGGCGGGTGTCGGAGTAGTGATCGAGCCGAGTTCCGTCATTGCGTGGACCGAAACGTTCGATGAAACCATGCGCCAACTCGACCGCATCCTGGATGGCCAGGTTCATGCCCTTGCCGCCGGCCGGCGTGATCACGTGTGCGGCGTCGCCCGCCACGAACACGCAGCCGTCCTGCATCGGTGTGGTCATCTTCATCCGCAGGTCGACCAGGGACGGTTCGATGAACTCGACGTCGTCGAGCCGACCGGGCACCAGCAGCCGGGTGGTCAACTCGGCACGCACACGCGCTTCGGGCCAATCAGAAATCGTGTCGGTCGCCGGTATCTCGAGATAGAACCGGGTCAGATCCGGGAGGCGCCGCATCTGTCCTGCAAACCCTCTGGGATGGGCCGCGTAGATCGTGTGGGGTTCGAGTGGCCCGGTCGTGCCGAGCACGGCGAGCCAACGCACGGGCAGTGACTGTTCGACGACCGTGCAGTTGCGCAGGGCACCGGCGATCACGCCACGAGCGCCATCGCAGCCGGCAACGACCTGACTGCGAATCGTCCCGCGCGCACCCGAATCGTCGATGATCGACAGCGTGGCTCCGGTCTGATCGTGGTCGACTCCCGTCACCTCGATGCCGAAGCGAATGTCTCCGCCTGCAGACACCAGTGCGTTGCGAAGCTGGGCGACCAACTCGTGCTGCGGGTACACGAAGTGCGGCCGGTCACCCGTCAACGTGCCGTAGTCGAAGACCACACTCTCCTCCGGCGTGCGGAACTCGCAGCAGTAGTTCGTGTGCTCGAACCGCAGGATGCTGTCGGCAATGCCGACCGCCTTCAACGCCTCGACCGTCCGGTAGTCGATTGCGCCGGCCTTGGCCATGCTCCCCATGTCGGTGCGAGCGTGGCGCTCGAGCACCACGAACTCGACTCCCGCGCGCTGCAACATGTGTGCGGCAACCAGCCCGGCGGGGCCGGCACCGACGATCGCAACCGTGGTGGCGTCGTCTCGCGGCAAGGAGGTCACGTCACGCACAGTGCCATACGCGGCTGGTGATTTGGTTACGCGAGGCTGACGGGTTCGAGATGGTCGTCGATCGGGAGATCGCCGTGCACGAATGCCATCACGCCGCTGGCGACCAGGTCGGCAGCTCCGTCGAGCGTGGTCGAGAACGCGGTGTCGCCGGCGTCGCGACCCGTGGCGATGCGAACGAGTGACTGCCGGGGAGCGAGGCGGGTGGCGTCGACCAGCTCCCATCCCGTCGTCGTGGCGACCTCGGCAACGGCGTGGAAGTCCATCGGGGTGACTCCCGGCGCATACACCGAGGCCACACGGGCCGGCACGCCCGCGGCGCGACACAAGCCAACGGTGAGGTGGGCGAAGTCGCGGCACACCCCTCGGCCGGCCAGCAAGGTGTCGACGGCGGTGTCGAGCGGCCCGCTGCTGCCCAGTTCGTAGCGCAGCCGACCGAACACCCAGTCGCCGATGATCCGGCCGCGGTCAGCGACGGACGCGGGCATGCCCAGCTCGGCATCGGCGAACGCTTCCAGCAGGTCGGACGGGCAGTACCGACTCGGTCGAACGGCGAACAGCTTCTCGGCAACGGTCGGGGCGGGACCGGTCGACGACATGCGCTGCACCACCCCGTGGTAGTTCACGGTGAGGCGCCCGGCGGCACAGGCGACGATGTGCACCCGGCCACCGTGCTCGACCTCGACTTCATCGACCGGCACGCTGCGACCGTCGAGCTCGACGACGAGCTCGTCGACCTCGAACTGCCCGGCCGTGGTCGCCGCAGCGACCTGCAGTGCTAGTACCACGTGATGGGCGACCTCGAAGGTGAGCGCGCACCCGACCTCGGCCGTGGTCAGTCGCATCGAGTCAGTGATGACCAGAACCTTGCCAGCATTGGGTACCAGTCGGCAACCGGCGGGCCGAACTCCGGGTCATGGTGGCAGCGGTCACGGTCGAACTTCCAGCAGGGGTGCTAGTCCCATGGTGCAGTGGTCGCTGACGGCAAATCGCGGTGTGATGGTGTCAACGAAAGCAAGGAGCCCCCGTGAAGAAGTCAGCCATCTGGACAACTGCAGGAATCGCCGCCGTCGGATTCGGTGTGCCCGCCTACGCCGCGATCTCGTCCCCCCATGAGGTCAAGCAAATCGCCCCGACCCCCGTCGTGACCGTGCCGACTTCCGTGGACAGCACCACCGTGACATCGCTCGACGACAGCAAGGTGTCCGTGGTCAGCACCCCCGCCACGCTCCCGACGATCAGCCTCACCGTCAACTCCACCTCGAACAGCGTCGAGGATGTCAGCGGCAACTGCGACGAAGCCGAACACGCCAACGACGCAGCATGCGCCGGCACCGGCACCTCGGTAGACGACGACGCCACGTCGAACAGCCTCGAAGATGTCAGCGGCAACTGCGACGAAGCCGAGCATGCCAACGACGCTGCCTGCGCCGGTAGCGGCACGCCGACCGACAACAGCACCCACACCAGCGTCGATGACAACCCCCACACCAGCGTCGAGGACAGCTCCGGACACGGTGGCAGCGGAGGCAGCGGCAGCAGTGGCGCCGATGACTCCGGCCATGGCGGCAAAGACGGCTGAGCGCAAGCGCTCGATCTCGAGCAGCGAATCGGTGACGACTATGGTCGGCACCGGTTCGCTGCCTTGCTTTTTGGCCCCGGAGGTCGGACGCGAGCCCGGCGGATGAATCGAAGGGACTGACATGGCGATAGAGGTTGCGAACGGACCGGTTTCATGGGGCGTCGATCTGCCCGACAAGCCTGGCGCGCCACCCTGGGAGGAGGTCTTCGACGAGATCAGCCAGGCCGGCTACCAGCTGTGCGAGCTGGGTCCGATGGGCTACCTCCCCGACGACGACGAGCGCATCCGCGCCGAGCTCGGCGCCCGGGGCCTGGGCGTCGCCGGTTCGTACATCTTCGAGCCGATGCACGACCGCAACCGCCACGATCACATCAACGAGGTCACCGAGATCACCTGTGCGCGCATCGCCGCGCTGGGCGGCAAGTTCCTCGTCGTCATCGACATGGTCAGCGACGAGCGAGGCGCCACGGCCGGCCGGGGTGCTGTCGCCCGACGACTGGAAGGGCAGGGCTACGAGGACTTGCTGTCGGGCGTCCGTCAGGCATGCGCAATTGCGATCAAGCACGGGCTCACTCCCGCGCTTCACCAGCACAGCGGCAGCTACATCGAGTTCGAGGACGAGGTCGAGCGGATGCTGGCCGACACGGTGAACGACGGCATGCAGCTCTGCATCGACACCGGTCACTACATCTATGCGGGCATTGATCCGGTGCGGTTCCTTGCCGAGCACCGCGGACGCACGGCATACCTGCACTTCAAGGACATCAATCCCGCGGTGCACCAGAAGGTGCTCGGCGATGGCGTCGCCTTCTTCGACGCCATCTCACTCGGCGTCTTCTGCCCCGTCGGCGAGGGCATGGTCGACTTCGCCGCACTCGCCACCGAGATCGAGGGGTTCGATGGCCCGGGCACCATCGAGCAGGACCGCGACTTCCAGTCGACCACGACGGCGCTGGAGGATGCGAAGGCCAGCCTCGACTTCCTGCGCGGCATCGGGATCGCCCGCTGACCTGTCGCTACAGCGCGTGCCGTGTCACGGCAACACTCGACCCGCTGGCCGCAGCGGCGATCACCGCATCGGTCACCTCGGCGACGCGCAAGCCGTCCACAAAGGTCGGGCCTGACAGCACCGTGCCGGCGGCAAGGTTGCGCAGCGTGTTGCGAGCCGCGATGGTGAACGCGTCGGTGTAGCCGAGGCCCTGGGCGGCAACGGTGTGAATGCCGTCGGCGCCCGGGTGTGCCGGGCCGACCAGGATCGTGCGGAAGCCTTGCCGGTCCTCGGGGTCGGTGCCATCGAAGAAACGGAGCTCGTTCGACCGCTGCCACGAGAACGAGACCGAGCCGCGTGAACCGATCACCTCGAACCCGAGGTCGCACTTGTGCCCGGTGCCCGCCCACGAGGCGAGGATCGTCCCACTGGCACCATTGTCGAAATCGGCGAGGATCTCGGTCTGGTCGTCGACCGTGACATCGACCATGTTGCCGTCCGAACTGCGGCGCTGCGGCACGAACGTTTGCATCCGCGCCGCGACCTGCGAGATCGGGCCGACGAGGTACTGCAGCAGATCGATGCAATGCGAGCCGACATCGCCGAGCGCCCCCGCGCCGGCTCGGACCTTGTCGAACCTCCAGCTCATCGGGATGTCGGGGTTGCCGTTGTAGTCGAGCAGGAACTGGGCGCGCGCCGTGCGCACGTGACCGAGCGCACCCTCGTCGATCAGCTTGCGCGCCATGGCGACGGCAGGCCATTGCCGGTACACGAACCCGACTTGCGTAACCCGACCGCTGTCGCGTGCCGCCTCGCAGAGCCGAAACGAACTGTCACCGTCGAGTGCCAACGGCTTCTCGCACAACACGTGCTTCCCGCGCCCCAATGCATCGAGGGCAATGTCGACGTGGTTGTCATTGGGGGTGCAGATGTCGACCGCGTCGATGTCGTCGGCCGCCGTGACCTCCTCCCAACTCTGCACAGCTCGGCCCCAGCCCCAATCTCGGGCAGCGCGATCAGCGAGCGTGGCGTCGAAATCGGTGACGGCAACCGCATCGATACCGGGGATCTCGGATCCGAACAACATCGCCGCGTTGCGGTAGGCGATGCTGTGGATCTTGCCCATGAAACCCGCACCGATCAGGCCGATACGTACGCCCACCATCAGGTCCTCCCTCGTCGTCGACGGCGCAGTTTAGGCAGCGGCCCGATCGCGCGAGGATTGGGGTCCATGGAACTCAGTGAACTGCTGATCGACCTCTTCGACCGAGTCGCCGAACACGTCGACGAGGCCGTCAGCGGGCTCGATCTCGATGCCCTCCACACCGCGCCGGAGGTTGGCTCGAATCCGATCGCGTGGTTGGTCTGGCATCTGACCCGAGTGCAAGACCACCACGTTGCCGAGATCGTCGATGAAGACCAGGTCTGGATCTCTGGGAACTGGGCGCCGCGCTTCGGTGTGGAACCAGACCCCAACAACACCGGCTACGGGCACTCGTGGGATGACGTGCTGACCATTCGTGCGGAGAGCGCCGACGTATTGGTCGAGTACTACCGGGCGGTTGCTGCGAGGACCCGCGAGTTGCTCGAGCTCACCACCGCAACCGGCCTCGACCGTATCGTCGACAAGCGCTGGAACCCGCCGGTGACGCTCGGGGTCCGCCTGGTCAGCATCGCCGACGACGACCTCCAACACGCCGCCCAGGCGATCTACGTGCGAGGCCTCCTCGACCGCCGCTGAACTCGGTCAGTGGAGTTCTTGGCGCCCCCCTGGGTGCCCCAGAAGACTCCACAGGGCTCGGCGGGCGCGGGCCGGCGCACCCTCTCGGATGCGCCGGCCCGTCCGTCGGGATATCGGGGTCAGACGAGCTCGTACTCCGGCTCGTCGAACACCTCGAAGTCCGTTGCCGCATACGTCATCGCCGGGACGAGCGTGGTGTGCGGGGAGTGCGGGGTCAGCACGTGCGAACCCTCGACATCGACGTGCGGCAGCAGGCGGTCGAGCCAACCCGGGAGCCACCAGTTGGCGTCACCCATCAACGCCATGGTTGCCGGCACCAGGATCATCCTGACGACGGTGGCGTCGACCAACACGGCGACGGTCAGACCGACGGCGAACATCTTGATCTCGACGTCGGGGATCAGCAGGAAGGCTGCGAACACGCTGATCATGATCAATGCGGCCGAGGTGATCACCCGTGCGGTTGCCGCCAGGCCGGCAACCACGCTGGTGTGGCTGTCACGGGTGCGGAGGTACTCCTCGCGGACCCGGCTGAGCAGGAACACCTCGTAGTCCATCGACAGGCCGAACAGGATGGCGAACATGATCATCGGCAAGAACGGGCTGATCGGCACGGTGTGATCCACACCGAGGGCGCCGCTCCCCCAACCCCACTGGAACACGGCGACGACCACGCCATACGCCGCACCGATCGACAGCAGGTTCATCACCGCTGCCTTCAGCGGCACCAGCACCGAGCGGAACACCATCATCAGCAGCAGGAACGACAGACCGACGACCGCACCGATGAAGAGCGGCAGCCGCGATGCCAGCCGCTCGCTGATGTCGATGAAGGCTGCGGTCTGACCGGTGACGAACGCCTGCGAATGTGTGCCGCTGAGCGCCGGCGGCAACACGTCGTCGCGCAACGAGTGGACCAATGACTCGGTCTTGGCGTCTTGCGGCGATGTGACGGGGTAGGCGGTGATCACGGCGGTGTCGCCAGCCGGGTTGACGATCGGTGCCGTCACGAAGGCGATGCCGTCGGTGGCAGCGAGAGCGCTGCGCACCTGATCTGCCTTGGCCACGCCGTCCGTACCGTCGACCACGATCGTCAGTGGACCGTTGAAACCTTCGCCGAAGCCTTCGGCCAGGAGGTCGTATGCCTTGCGGTAGGTCGTGGTGGTCCCACCGGTGCCGTCGTCGGCCATGCCGGTGCGCATCGACAGCACCGGGCCGGCGAGTGCGGCGAGACCGACGAAGCTGATGATCGCGTAGCGCCACGGGTGGTTGCCGACATGGTCGGCCCACCGGCCCGAGACCGTCTGGCTCGACTCGACGTTCTGCGGTCGCTTGCGGCCGATGTGCCATGAGTCGATCCGCCGACCGGCGAGGCCGAGGAAGGCAGGCAGCAACGTGACCGCAGCGAGCATCGCCACCGCGACGGTGACCGCCGACGCAAGCCCCATCATGGCGATCGCCGGGATGCCGGCAACGCGCAGACCGGCGATCGCGATGACCACCGTGGTACCGGCGAACAGCACGGCGCTGCCGGCGGTGGCGTTGGCGAGCCCGACCGACTCGACCACCGAGCGGCCCTCGTGGAGGAACCCGCGGTGACGGGTGACGACGAACAGGGCGTAGTCGATGCCGACACCGAGACCGATCATCGTCGCCAACATCGGCGACACGGACGGCACCTCGGTGATGCCGGCCATGATGCCGACGATCGACAACCCGATGAAGATGCCGAACAGCGCGGTCCCGATCGGGATGCCGGCGGCGATCACCGAGCCGAAGGCCACGAGCAACACGATCACGGCGACGATCAAGCCGATGCCCTCGTTGCCTTCGGCCTGATCGCTCGTGCGGACGATGTTGCGCGACAGCTCGGCCTGCAATCCGGCCTCACGAGCCGTCTCGACAGCAGCCTTTGCGGCTGCGCCATCCGACTTCTCCGGCGGGTTGACGCTGTACCGCACGGTCGCATATGCGATCCGTCCGTCAGCGCTCACCGAACCGGCACTCGCGTCGAACGGATCGCTGACCGACACCACGTTGGGATCGTCGGCGATCTGGCTCAGCGTCTGACCGATCGCAACGCGGGCGATCGCGTCGGTGACATCGCCGTCGGGATCAGCGAACACGACTTGGCCGCTCGACCCACCCTGCGACGGGAAGCGGTCGTTCAGCAGGTCGATCCCCTGCTGTGATTCCGTTCCGGGGATCTTGAAGCTGTCGCTGGTGCTGCCACCGATCGAGCCCTTCAACCCGACCACGGCAATCACGACAACGAGCCAGGCGAACAGCACTCGCCATGGGTGCATGGCCGCTGATCGGCCCCATCGATACAGAATCTTGGACATGGACACTCCTTGGATCACGTGGACAGCAGGTGACGCAAGGATGCGATGGGGCGCTGACTAGGCGCTGACTGCGCGCTGACGGCAGCGAGCGATCTCCCCTTCAGGGTCAGCGGCGCCGGCCACGAATGCCGTGTCGAAGCCGCTGTCACCCAGGGCAGCGCGGGCTCGACACTCGGCACGATCGACGTCGAATCGCTCGGCTGCCGGCATCGGTCCCCCCGATCGGCGTCGCAGGGCATCGGCCGCACCGAGCAGACGCGCCGCCGCTTCGGCCTCGCCATGCAGCGCCAACGCGCCGGCAAGCCCTTCGACTGCGTTGGCGATGGCTCTGATCGCGCCGAAGGAGAGAGCGACGGCGAGGCCTTCGTACTGGCTGGCCAGGGCGACCTCTGCGTCGCCGGCCAGATCGGCGCTGTAGCCGCGTGAGACCAGCAGCGACGTGAGCATCAGCGGGGTCTGCGACGATCGCGGCAACGCCATCGCCACGTCGATGCACCGCATGGCCTCGGCAGGATCGTTCTGACGTCGGGCGATGTTGGCCAGCCCGACCATCGTGATGGCGTGCATCCACTGCGGGACGGACCCGGATCCGGACTCCAGTGCTTGCCGATGCAGCGACGCGGCGAGCGCCAGGTTCCCACGGAGGGTCTCCAGGTTGGCCAGCCGCGACCTCGTGGCGAGGCCACGGACGGAGAAGCCGACGTCTTCGGCCAGTGCCAAGCTCTCCTCCAGCATGCGGATCGCCGGGTCGTAGTCGCCGCGGATCTCGGCCAGTTCGGCCGCGTGGGCGACGCAGATGCTGTACGAGAAGCGATCGCCGACGGCAGCGAACCCGTCCGCGGCGCGGCGCATCTCGGACTCCGCTTCGTGCGGTTGGCCGAGCAGGCTGGTGAGCTCGGCACCAACCAGAGTCGCCATCGCCATCGACCACCGGTTTCCCGAACGCAGCGCGGCCGCTTCGGTCAGCGGATACACCTCGCGACATGCCTCGATGTGACCGCGGAAGAGCTGGCACATCACGTACATCCCCGTGACGGTCGCTTCCGTTGCCGGGTCGTCGTACGAGTCGAGCGTCGTCAACGCCCGCTCGGCGACGACCGCGGCGTTGACCGGGTCCGGGCCGGTCGAGGCCAAGAAGGCGTACGAACCAAGGGCCAACGAGCGCAGCCGCGGGTCGGAGCGACCGCTGCACGCCAAGGCCGCGTGCAACCACTCGACGCCGGCCGCGGTCTCGTCGATCATGAAGAAGTACCAGCCGAGCGGGGCGACCAGCTGGATCGCCGTGTCGGCGTCGTCGACCGCCAGCGCGTGATCCATCGCCGTCGTGATGTTGGCCCAATCCACGCGCAGCCACTGCATCCATCGGCGTTGCTCACGGCCCATCAGCCCGACCTCGACCGGTGCGAGCAAGCCGGCGAAGTACCGGGCGTGGCGATGGCCGACCCGCTCTGCCTCGCCGGATGCGATCAACTGCTCACCGGCGTAGTCGGCCAGCGTCTGGAGCATGCGATAGCGAACTCCCGTTGCCGTGTGGTCGGCGATGACGAGCGACTTGTCGACGAGGCGGGCCACCAGGGTGTCGACATCGCGGATGCCGATTCGTTCGTCGCCGATCGCATCGATCGGATCCGAGCACACCGTCTCGATGGCCTCCAGCGTCGCTCCACCGCTGAACGCGGCAAGCCGGCGGAACAGCGATCGCTCCCGGTCGTCGAGCAGATCGTGGCTCCAGTCGACCAGGTTGCGCAGCGTTTGCTGCCGCACCTCGGCCGAGCGGGGTCCGACCGACAGGAGGGCAAAGCGATCGTCGATGCGGTCGACGAGATCGTGCAGGCTCATCGATCTCAGCCGCGCTGCGGCCAGCTCGATGGCCAAGGGCAGGCCGTCGAGGCGATCGAGGAGGCGGTTCGCCGATGCCCGTGATTCGGCAGCGGTGTCGAGGCCGACACCGGCGGACCCAGCACGGGCGGTCAGCAACTCGACGGCCTCCTCAGGGGTCAGCGGCGGGATTGCCCACACCTGCTCGCCGGCAACGCCGAGTGGCTCGCGACTGGTCGCCAAGATCGTCACACGATCGCACTGCAGCAGCAACGTCGAGGCGAACGCCGACGCCTCGGCGACCACGTGCTCGCAGTTGTCGAGCACCAGCACGATGTTCTCCTCACCGATGGCGTCGATCACACGTTGCATGTCGGTGTCGGCCCCCGTCGTCGCCCGAAGGTCGGCATCGCCTGCACCGAGCACGCCGGCGACCGCGCCGGCGACATCGCCCCCACGCGGCAGTGGGGCCAGCTCGATCAGCACGACACGACGAGGACTGGGGTCCGCGTCCAAGCGCCGGCCGACCTCGATCGCCAGCGACGTCTTTCCCGCACCGCCGGGGCCGGCGATCGTGACGAGCCGATCTCGGCCGAGGAAGCTGGTGAGGGCGGCGATGTCTGCGGCTCGGCCGATGAACGACGACAGGCGGCCGGGGAGTTGCGATGAACGCCGGGGCTGGTCGGGTGGCCGCCGCTGCTTGGTGAAAACGCCAGTCGACGACGGCCCGAGTGTCGGATCCTGCTGCAGGATCCGTGCCTCGAGGTCACGTAGCTCGGGGCCCGGTTCGAGGCCGAGCTCCTCGCCGAGGATCGCGCGCGCTTGCTGGAACGCGCGCAGCGCGTCGGCCTGACGGTCCTGGCGGTAGAGGGCGATCATCAGCAGTGCCCACCAGCGCTCGACCAACGGCTCGGCAACGACCAGTGATTCGAGCTCCGCCGCGGCAACGTCGATCAGGCCCGCACCGATGCGGCACTCGAGGCGGAGAGCGATCGCCGCCTCCCGGAGCGACATCAGCCGTGCGGCCGGCGCCTGACCGATCGGCAGATCAGCCACATCTTCGTATGGGCGGGCCCGCCACAGGGCAAGTGCTGCATCGAGGTGCGTCACCGCCGATTCTGGCCGACCGGCCGCGGCAGCCTCGCGGCCCGCGGTGACCAACTGCTCGAAGCGATGCGTGTCGATCTCCCCACTCCCGAGCACCAGGGTGTAGGAGCTGCCGGCCGCGTCGATCGTCATGGGGGCGATGGCCTTGCGCAGCTTCGAAACCAAGGCTTGCAGCGCATTCGGTGACGGCGCGCCATCGGGCCACAGCACATCGTTGAGCACATCGATGGGGGTCGACGCCGGAGCATGCAGGCTCAACGTGGCCAGCGCGCGACGCAGTTGCGCGCCACGGACAGGAATTGCCGTGTCGTGGTCGTCGACGACCTCCAGTGGCCCCAGCACACGCAGTTGCATCGCGTTCGCGAGGCTATGCGGTCGGTCGTCGCCGGTCAGCGGCCCGCACCCGTGACTCGCGACACGTCGAGCCGTCGGTATGGTTGACGCTGATGGGCCGCCCGCACGTCGTGATCATCGGATCGGGGTTCGGCGGAATTCGCGCAGCCAGGAGCCTTGCGCGAACCGACGTCGAGATCACGATCATCGACGTCAACAACTTCCACACCTTCCAGCCGTTGCTGTACCAAGTCGCCACGGCCGGGCTCGATGCCGACGACATCGGCTTCCCGATTCGGGGCATCTTCCGCAGGAACCGGGCGATCCGGTTCGTGCTCGGCGAGGTGACGGGCATCGATCTCGCTCAGCAGGTCGTGACCATCGGCGATGGGCGCCAGCTCACCTACGACTTCCTCGTTGTCGCCGCCGGGACCGTCAGCACATCATTCGGCATCGACGGCGTCGACTCCAACACCTTCCCGCTGAAGACGTTGCACGACGCGCTGGCGCTCCGCACCCACTTGCTGACCAGATTCGAGCGCGCCAGCGCGCGCACTGCCGGCGACATCGATCTCGGCATCGTGGTCGTCGGCGGCGGACCGACCGGGGTGGAGATGGCGGGCGGCCTCCGCGAACTGATCGACAAGGTCTTCCGCAAGGACTTCCCCGATCTCGCGGCCACATCGACGCCCATCACACTCGTCGAGGCGGCGGACCGGGTCCTCGGTCCATTTCACCCGTCGCTCTCCGAGCAAGCCGCGGCCGCGTTGCGACGCAGGAACGTGACCGTGGAAGTCGGCATCGGCGTCGATCACGTCGAGCCGGGAACGGTGGTGCTGAAAGACGGCCGACGGCTCTCGGCAGGCACGATCGTCTGGGCTGCGGGCGTCACTGCCAGTCCCGTCGCCGGCCTGCTCGGCGTGACGCTGGGCCGAGGCGGCCGCATCCCCGTCGCGGCAGATCTCTCCCTACCGGGCCATCCCAATGTCTTCGCGATCGGCGACATCGCCCTTCCACCGGGCGATCCGCTGCCGCAAGTCGCCCAGCCGGCGATCCAAGGTGGCGCCCACGCCGCGGCGCAGATCACGGCACGCCTCGCCGGCCACGACACGACGCCATTCCACTACCGCGACAAGGGGTCGATGGCCACCATCGGTCGCAATCAAGCCGTCGTCGAGTTCCCCAACGGCTGGCGCTTCCACGGCTTCATCGGCTGGCTGATGTGGCTCGGCCTACATCTCCTTGAACTGATGGGGTTCCGCAACCGGGCCAACGTGTTCGTCAACTGGGCGTGGAACTACCTGACCTACGACCACGGCTCGCGGCTGCTCCTCGACGCACCGACGGAGCCGAGACGAAGCTGAGGATCATTTCGGGGGCATGCGGATGCCACCGTCGACGCGGATGGTCTCGGCGTTGAGGTAGCTGTTGGTGACCAACTCGAGGATCACCGAGGCCAACTCGTCAGGAGTGCCGAGACGGTGTGGAAACAGGACGCCCTTCTCGAGGTTCGCCTTGAACGCTTCGCTGGCATCGCCGGTCCCGAAGATCGGGGTGTCGACGAGGCCTGGCGCGACACTGTTGACGCGCACGCCGATGGCCGACAGGTCACGAGCGATCGGCAGCGTCATGCCGACGACGCCGCCCTTGGACGCGGAGTAGGCCGCCTGCCCGATCTGTCCGTCGAACGCGGCAACGGATGCGATGTTGACGATCGCGCCGCGCTCGCCATGCTGCATCGGCTCGGTGGTGCTCATCGCCGTGCCGACGATGCGGATGCAATCGAAGGTGCCGATCAGGTTGATGGCGATCACCTTCTTGAACGCGTCGAGGTTTGCGGCCGAGTCGTAGGTGCCGTCCTTGCCCACCGTGCGCTGGGCCCAGCCGATGCCGGCACAGTTCACCAGCACGCGTACGGGACCCATGCTCTTGGCCATCTCGACCGCGTTGACGATGTCGTCGGTGTTGGTCACGTCGACCTTGCAGAACGCGCCACCGATCTCGTCGGCCAACGCCGTGCCCTTGTCTTCCTGCAGGTCGGCGACGACGACCTTGGCGCCTCGCGACGCCAGCACGCGGGCCGCGGCCGCCCCGATACCGGATGCTCCACCTGTGACGATTGCACTTGCGCCGTTGATGTCCATGGGGGGCGACGATAACGCCGGCTGCACGATCACGGCCTAACCGGCATCGGGCAGTACCGTCGCCCCATGCCCGGACCCTTGGCTGGATTCACCGTCGTCGAGGCCTGCCAGATGGTTGCCGGACCACTCGCCGGCACGATCTGCGCCGACCTCGGTGCCGAGGTGATCAAGATCGAGAACCCCGAACGCGGCGACCGGTTTCGCTACCTCGGCGACCGAGTCGGTGGCATCTCGGCGATCTGGGCTGCGGTCAACCGCGGCAAGCGAAGTGTCGTGATCGATCTCCAACGACCCGAGGGGATCGCCCTCTTCAACACGATCGTCGCCCGAGCCGATGTCTTCATCCAGAACTTCCGACCCGGGGTCGTCGAGCGACTCGGCATCGATGAGCCGACGATGCGCGCCGCACATCCCGACCTCGTCTACGTGTCGGTCAGCGGGTTCGGCGACACCGGGCCGTACATCGGCCAGAAGAGCTACGACTACGTGATCCAAGCGTTGTCGGGCATGGCCGCGCTACAGGCCGATCCGGCCACGGGCGAGCCCGCCCTGGTGCGCAACATCGTCGTCGACAAGGTCACGGCAATGGCCGCTGCACAGTCGATCCTGGCCGCATTGCTCGCCCGCGAGCGCGGAGCCGGCGGGCAACACGTGCGACTGTCGATGCTCGATGTCGCACTCTCGTTCCTATGGCCCGACGGGATGATGCAGCACACGCTGCTGGCCGACGACGGGCGTGTCACGCCCGGCCCGCACATGGCCGCCGACTACCTCATGCGCAGCACCGCCGATGGCGAGCACATCGCCCTGTTGGCCACGTCGAACTCGCAGTTCCCCGGGCTGTGCGCGGCGTTGGGGACGCAACACTGGCTGACCGACGATCGGTTCTCGACGCTGACGGCCCGTGAGGCCAATGCCGGGGAGTTGAACGAACTGATCGCCGCCGAGTTGTTGCGTCACAAGGGTGCGGAGATCGTCGCTGTCCTGCACGAGAACGACGTGCCGTGCGCCTTGGTGAACCCCGTCGATCGAGTGCATCTCGACCCGCAGGTGCTGGAGAACGCCGTGCTGGTCGAGCACGAGCGTGCATGGCTCGGCCCGGTCCGCGAACCGCGGCCGCCCGCTCACTTCTCGGCAACGCCGACTGCCTTGGGTCGCCACGCACCCAAGCTCGATGAGCACACCGACGAGGTGCTGGCGGAGTTCGGTGTCAGCGCCGACGCCATCGCCGATCTGCGGGCCGCCGGCACGATCGGCGCCCGCCGCTGACGTACCCAAGGCGCAGCAAGTCACGAAATCTCCGGACGCACCGGAGATTCGGTGACTTGCCTCGCCCGATCAGGGGTCGAAGAGGGAGCCTTGGGACTGTTCGACCATCGACGACACCGTGGGTTGCGTGAACGGGCCTTTCGAGGCAGCGACGGCGAGTGCGTCGACGAGATCGTTCATCCGGTCGCCCGAGTGGCCCTTCACCCATTGAAAGACCGGCTTGCGGGCGATGCACATCTCGATCAGCGGCTGCCACAGATCGAGATTGGCGACCGGCTTGCGTTGTGAGTTCTTCCATCCGTTGGCCTTCCAGGTCTTCCACCAGATCGTGCATCCCTTGATGACGTAGGTGGAATCGGCGACGATGGTCAGCGGGCCGTCGAGCGAGCGCAGGGCTTCGAGCGCGGCCATGATCTCCATGCGCTGGTTGGTGGAGTGGGCCTCGCCGCCCGAATCGCGCTGCGCGCCATCGGGTGCGGTTGCCCACGCCCATCCCCCGGGCCCCGGGTTTCCCGCGCACGCTCCATCGGTGAACACGACGATCGGTGACCTCGGTGTGCTCATCGGGGCAAACTACTGTGCCGCCATGCGAATCCGGGCCATCTCGTTTGTCATGGCCATGGTCGGTACCGCTGTCGTGGTCGCCCCGCCACCCGTGCTGGCGGATCGTTTGTTCGTGTCGGTTTTCATCGACACGCCCGGCCCGAAGGGCAGCATCGCGGTCGCCGGCGACTCGTTGATGCTGGGCTCGGCATACGACGCGCCGTTCGAGCCGGGCTGGGGCCCATCGCTGGCGCAGATGCTGGTCGACCGCGGTTGGGGCCCGGTTCGCATGGCCGCCGGCGTGGGGTTCCAGGCCGGCAAGAAGATCCCCAACAACCCCGGCGCCAACATGTCGGTGTGGCTCACCACCCAGCGGTCGCAGGGGTTCGACCCAGAGGTGATCGTTGCCAGCTTGGGGCCCAACGACATCATCGCCTGTAGCGGCAGCGTCGATTGCGCTGCCGACGACATCCGCTTCTTCATGGACACCGTCGGGCCCGAGCACGAGGTGTGGTGGGCCCTGCAGACCGCGGCGATTCCGGCGAACCAGGAGGCGTGGAACCAGGCGCTGCAGATCGTCGCCGCCGAACGACCGAACCTGGCGTTGTGGGACTGGCCCACCATCCGGATCGCGGCCGGCATCGCGATCTCTGCGGACAACA
>JANMNE010000071.1:0-17754 GCA_031373785.1 Ilumatobacteraceae bacterium | reverse complement strand
GCAGACACGCACCGGTCGATGCGCATGTTCGCCAGCGAAGTCATCCCGGCGCTGTCGTAGCCACTCGGTCCGTGATCAACCGCGTCACTCCGAGCGGATCGGTCAGTGGGGCGAAGTGGTTCGTCGCCAACTCGTGCGTGTTCCACCGAGGGTCGATACTGAGGCCTTCGTAGATCGCCCGGAACGACGCACTTTCATGGTCGGTGCACAGGACGTATGACAGTGCGACATGGTCGGGCATTTCGTCGAGCGCCACGACCGGCTCGACCATCGCCCTCCAGGGTTGCGGACGGAGCCGTGGCCGCACATATGCCAGCACCGCTTCATCGGTGACACCGAAGTACTCGGGTTCGCGGATCGGGAACGGCGTGTGGGCCTCGGCGTACTGGCGGGCCACAGTGCCCGTTGTACCCGTCGACATGTCGGCCAGTGATTGGCCGTTGCGGGGCACGAAGGCGTCGAGGAAGCAGGCCGAGCGGATCCGGTGCGGCACCCGGGCGATCACGCCGGTGATGACCATGCCGCCGTAGCTCCAGCCGACGAGATCGACATCGGTGAGGTCGTCGAACTCGATGTGCCCGACGATGTCGTCGATGTGAGTGCTGAGCCCGACATCGTCACTCAAGAGATGCGACCGGTCGCCGAGACCCGTCAGCGTCGGAGCCGTCGCTACATGGCCCAGCCGTGTGAGCTCGGCCACGACGTCCTTCCACACCCATCCCCCGGCCCACGCCCCGTGGACCAGCACGATTCGCCGTGCAGTCACGACGAGCCAGTGTCGGGCCGCACGCGCACGATCTGGATGCGTCGCTCCGTCTTGGCCTGGTATTCCTCGTACGGCGGGTAGATCGCCACCATCTGCGACCACAGGCGATCGCGGTGGTCGCCTTCCGGCTCGGTCGACGCAGTACCACGAACAAGGTCCGCACGATCCTGGATCGTCACGGATGGATCAGCGACCAGGTTGAGGTACCACAGCGGATGCTGCGGACGGCCGCCGTAGGACGCGACGAGGATGTAGTCGTCGCCATCGCGGCCGAAGATCAGCGCATTGCGGCGGAGATCGCCCGACTTCCGCCCCGTCGTCGTCAGCACGAGCGTCGGATACCCGCGCCACATGTATCCGTCCTCACCGCCGGTCTCGACGTACTTCCGGGTGTGCTCGGCAACCCAGTCGGTCGCGCTGTCCAACGGTTCACTGCTCATCGATGCTCCTCACTCATCCGGTCCAGCGCCCACGATCTTCCCCCGTCGGGCGCGACTTGCGCCAGCCCGCCGCGTGATAGCGCGCCCGACCAGCGCTAGCGCGACGTGGTGGCGAGCGCGAAGACGAGGGAGGCTTGGAAGATGGCGGCGAGATCGGGGGCGCCGGTCCAGAAGTGGTCGCTGCCCTCGATGAGGATCAGGTCAGCGCTGCCGCCCGCGGCGCGCAGCGCGTCGACGAACTCGGTGCTCTGCGCGCACGGCACCTGCGTGTCGACGGTGCCGTGGTGGATCTGGATCGGCGGTGCAGCGGCGTGCACGTAGGAGATCGGGCTGGCTTCGCGCGTGCGAGCCGGTTCGGACTGCAGCGGCGCGCCGACCATCGACGACTCCCACGAGCCGGCGTCGTCGGGCCGCTTCTCGCCACCGGGGGCATGCTGCGCACCGATCGACAGCAGGTTCATCGGTCCGTACCAGTCGACGACACCGGCAACGGCACTGGACTTGTCGACGAAATCGCCAACGTCGCCCTCCAACTCCGGCCGGCCCCCGGTCAGACCGGCCAGCATGGCCAGATGGCCACCAGCCGACTCGCCCCACGACATGACCCTGCCCACATCCACGCCGAGCCGCTCGGCGTTGCCTCGCACCCAGCGAATGGCGGCCTTCACGTCGTGGAGTTGTGCGGGAAAACACGCCTCGCCGCTGAGTCGATAGTCCACCGTGGCCACCACGAATCCGGCTTGCGCAAGCAGGTCGAGTGGTGTCGGAGACCATGGCGCGAACGCTCTACCGAAGCGTCGCCGAGAGCCCACCGCCCAGCCACCGCCGTGCAGGTACACGATCGCCGCGCCCGAGGCAGCCTCAACGGTGGGGACGTAGAGGTCGAGCAACAACGGTCGATAGCCCTCGACCGCGGCGAACTCGACGCCGTGGTGCACCGTGACACCTGAGTCCAGGAGCGAGGCCGGCACACCGAGATCGACAAGAGACACGTCAGCCGCCACCCGTCGCCGAGGTCATGCCGCCGTCGGGGTGCAGGATCGAGCCGGTGAACGACGAGGCCTCGTCGCTGCAGAGGAACAAGGCCGTGTTGGCGATGTCCAACGGTGACGGCAACACGCCGAGTGGGAGTTGCGCGGCGCGGTGGTCGTACCAGGCCTGCTGCGCAGCGGGGTCGTCACCCACCGCGCCGGATGCGATCGTGGCCAGCATCTCCGTGGTCACATATGCCGGGCCGATCGCGTTGACTCGGATCTTGTGTGGCGCCAACTCGCCGGCCAACGAGCGGGTCAGCATCCAGACGGCCGCCTTCGACACGCTGTACACGCCCGCTGACGGCCGCTTCGCGGCGATCGACGCCAGCGTGACGATGCTGCCACCATGACTGGCCGCAATCATCAACTGTGCGGCGCGCTGCGCGGTCAGGAAGACGCCACGCACGTTGACGTCGTGGACGAAGTCGAAGTGCTCGGGCTCGAGCTCCAGCAGACCGCGAAACCCCGCATCGGGATGCGAAGCGACGCCTGCCGAAGCAATGCACAGGTCGACCCCACCGATGGCCTCTGCAGCCTCATCGATCGCGCCGCGAATCGACGAGGCGTCGAGCACATCGCCGGCGACGAAGCACGCCTGCACACCGGCGGAGTGCAACCCGTCGACGACCGCTGCGCCACGTTCAGCCATGCGTGGCAGATCGATCACGGCAACTGCCGCACCCTCGCCCGCAAAGCGGTCGGCGATCGCTGCGCCCAGCCCGCTGGCGCCTCCCGTGATGATCGCCCGCTTCCCTTCCAACCGTCCCACGTCAGGCCCTCCTCAGGTTCACGACATCGAGCAGGTCACGGTGGATCTGCGCATTGGAAGCGACGATGTTGGTGATGCCGGGGCCCAGGTTCACCGGCCCGCCATCGAAGTCGGTGGCGACTCCCCCGGCTTCCTCGAGCAGCAACACCGCGGCGGCGACATCCCACGCGTACGTGGCATCTTTCTCCACGAACCCGTCGAGCTTGCCCGCGGCGACGTAGGCCAGGGCGAACGAGGGGCAGCCGATTCCGCGTGTGCCCCGGCAGTGAAGGTGCATCTGCTCGATGCGCAACGAGTGCTCGTGGATCGCTGCCGGGTCATCGTTCTGCAGACCGGTCGCGATCAGCGCACCGCCGATCGTTGCGGTGTCGCTCGGCACGCACGTCGTTCCGCCGCCGCGCTCGACGGCGAACATCTCGCCACGCAACGGATCGAGGATCACACCGGCGAGCAGCGGCCCGCCGGTCTCGCGCACGGCGATCGAGACACCCCACGGCGACATGCCTCTGGCGTAGTTCGACGTGCCGTCGAGCGGGTCGACGATCCAGGTGTACGGCCCGTCGGGATTGCCGGCCGAGCCTTCTTCGCCGAGGATCGCATGGTCGGGGTAGCGACCGAGTAGCAACTCGACGATGGTCACTTGTGCTGCCTCATCTGCCCACGTGACGATGTTCGAGCGAGCCGACTTCTGGATGATCTCCGGCGGGCGCAGCAAGCCCTCCATCAGCCGCTCGCCCCCGGCTCGGGCTGCGTCGAGGGCGGATTCCAGCAGGTTCGTGTTGCTCACCCCGGCGAAGCTAGTGGGCGCGTGCCGCATCGCTCCCATGCCAAGATTGCCGGGTGAAGGTCCTGCTCGTCATCAACGCCGATGTCGTCGATCAGGAACTGCTCGACGAGTACCGAGCCGTCGCCAAGCCGTCCATGGCCAAGTACGGCGCACGGATGCTGGCCGGCGCCAACGACGCCGAGATCATCGAGGGCGAGCCGTTCGGCAGACGGGTCGTCGTCGTCGAGTTCCCGAGCCGGGAGGCGTTCCACGCTTGGTATGCCGACCCGGAGTACGCCGGGCCGCTGGCCATGCGACTGAAGGCCACCCATGGGATTGCATTGCTGGTGGACGGACGTGAGTGATTCGAACTGCGTGATATAGCATCGCCGCTCGCGGCCCGTATGTGGGAAATGGGCACCGAGCACACCGATCATTTGGGGGTCATGACATGGCAGAGATCATTCCCGTCGACCAGTTTCTCGACTGGTACCCAGGCTGGAAGCCGGAGCACATCGACGATCCCTGGTTGCGCATGCGGTCGGGCCCGTTCACCAAGGAAGACGAGTCGCGGTTCTGGTTCGTCGACTTCCACTGGCCTCGCGGGTTCTCACCGCTCGGATTTCAATTCGTCACCGGTGCGGCGTGGTCGACCCAGCTCGCTGCCCACCAACTTCCGCTGCCGCCGGCGGGTGGACTCGTGCAACGCATGGGCGGCCCGTTCCTGTACGAGGGCGAGGTGCCGGTCGCCTCGCAATGGGAGATCGGTTACCGGGCGGCGCGGATCGAGAAGAACATGCCCAAGTTCCTCGGCAACTTCGATGCGATCTGGGAGGAGCGCAAGTGGGAGCTCGAGCTCGGCCTCGGCTACTTCGAGAGCTACGACTTCGCAGGCAAGTCGCTTGTCGACATCGGCCAGTACATCGCCGATGCACGGACGTTCAACAACCGGGCGTGGGAGATCCACTTCGAGATCATGTATCCGCTGCTGGCGATCTACCTGCAGCTCTACGGGTTGTGCGCCGGCAACGGCATCGATCCCGGCAACATCGCCAAGATGCTGCAAGGACGCGACTCGAAGATCATGGAGACCGACCGGGCGATGTGGGATCTCTCCGACGAGGCCAAGCGACTCGGCATCGCCGACCTGTTCGACCACGAGCCCACCCAGATCCGCGATGCCTTGTCGAAAGCCGGAGGCAATGCGTCGATCTGGCTGACCAAGTTCGACGACTTCTTGAAGGTGCACGGGTGGCGCACCGAAGGCATCGCCGACATCAACATCCCGTACTGGATCGAGGACCAGTCGTCGCCGCTCGGCCAGTTGCGCAACTTCGTGCAGATGGAAGAGCGTCACGACTTCGACAAGTCGCTGGTCGACTCGCACCGGGAACGCGATGAGGCCATCGATGCCGCTCGCTCGCAGCTGAACGGCGGCGAGCTGGCGGCGTTCAACGAGTTGCTCGGCATCTGCACCGTCGCCAACTTCGCCTGGTGGAACGAGGACCACAACTACTACATCGACCTGCGGTCCTCGATTCCCATGCGCCGCGGCGCGCTGGCCGCTGCCGAGGCAGTGGGTGCTGACATCTACGACGACACCACCTTCTTGTTCTTCCCCGAACTGATGGAGGTGTGTCGCGGCGACGTGCTGTGGAAGGACAAGCAGTCGATCGCCACCGCTCGCCACGAATATTACGACCACTACCAGGGCCTTCGTGGCTCGATCCCCAAGGTCGTCGGCACGCTCCCCGAGAAGGTCGAAGACCCCGTACTGATCGAGATCTTCGGCATGCACAGCCACTACTTCGCCGGGCTCAAGGCCGACCCGCACAGCACGACGCTCAACGGTTTTCCGGCATCAGCGGGGGTGTACGAGGGCCGGGCACGCGTCATGGTGTCTGCAACCGAGTTGTTCGATCTGGAAGAGGGCGAGATTCTCGTCACCGAGGCAACGTCGCCGAACTGGACTCCCGCCTTCGCGATCATCGGGGCGTGCGTCTGCGACGGCGGTGGCTCGCTGACTCACGCCGCTACTGTCAGCCGCGAGTACGGCATCCCATGCGTTGTCGGTACTTCCGTGGCCACATTGCGCATCAAGACCGGAGACCTGATCGAGGTCGACGGCACGCGAGGTGTTGTGACGATCGTGGAGCGCGCCACTACGTGAGCGTCACCTCATGAGTGTCAGAGGCAAGCGGATCGTGGTCACCGGTGGGGCACGCGGTATCGGAGCGCGCCTCGTCGGTGAGCTACGCGAGCGTGGCGCCGACGTCGTGTCGACCGATGTCTTGCCGGGCTGCGACATCGTGTGCGACGTCAGCGACGAACAGGACGTGATTGCACTGTTCGATCAGGCCGGCGACATCGACGGCCTGGTCAACAACGCAGCGTTGCTGGTGGGACGGCGGCCGTTCCAGGAGATCTCCGTCGAAGAGTGGGACCGGATGATGGCCGTCAATGTGCGCGGCACGTTCCTGTGTGCTCGCGAGGCGTCGAAGCACATGCCCGGGGGTGGATCCATCGTCAACGTGTCATCGACGACAGCACTCAATGGCTCGCAGGGCTTCCTCCACTACGTCGCGTCCAAGGGAGCGGTGATCTCGATGACCAAGACCTTGGCGTTCGAGCTCGGGCCGAAGCAGATCCGGGTCAACTGCGTCGGGCCCGGGTTCACGCCCACCGAAGGATCCTCGGTGCTCGGCGAGTACGACCCCACGGGCACCCCACTCGGTCGGGTGATGGAGCCCGACGACCTGCTCGGCACGTACTGCTACCTGCTCGGTGACGATTCCAAGTTTGTCAGCGCTCAGACGATCCTGGTCAACGGTGGACGATTCCCTCACTGACCTCGATGCCACGGCGCTTGCCGATCTCGTGCGGCGCAACGAGGTGCACCCGCGCGAACTCGTCGACCAGGCGATCGAACGCATCGAGCAGTTCGACCCGCAGCTCAACGTCATGGTGCATCGCCAGTACGAACGGGCACGCAACGACGCCGATGGTGCCCTGCCACACGGTCCGTTCCGCGGCGTGCCGTTCCTGTTCAAGGACTACCGCTGCCGTGAGGCGGGCGAGCCGTACACGATGGGTATGCGCGCCCTGCGCGACATCGGATACCGCGCGTCGAGCGACGCTCCGCTGGCCTTGGCGTTTCGCGCCGCCGGCCTGATCCCCCTTGGTCGCACCAACACCCCCGAGTTGGCATCGGTCGGTACCTGCGAGCCGGAGGCATTCGGCCCGACCCACAACCCGTGGGGTCCAGCGTTCACTCCTGGTGGCTCGTCGGGTGGGTCGGCGGCTGCAGTGGCGGCCCGACTGGTACCCGCTGCGCACGCCAACGACATCTCCGGGTCGATCCGCATCCCGGCGTCGCACTGCGGGCTGGTCGGGCTCAAACCCTCACGCGGTCGAGCGATCGCCAGCATCGCCGCCGATGCCCGCACACGGATGAACACCGAGGGCGTCGTGACGCGATCAGTACGCGACACCGCCGCACTCCTCGATGCAATCTCGGTCGTGGGCTGCGAACCGCTGCTTCCTGCAGTTGACCTCCCCTGCCCCCCGCTGCGCGTCGGGCTCTGCACCCAGGCGTTCAGTGGCAGCTCCGTCGACAGCGAGAACAGCGAGGCGGCAGAGCATTGCGCCTCATTGCTGGAAGGGCTCGGTTGCAGTGTGGAGATCTCTGCCCCACTGGCTCTGTCGAACCCGGCGTTGTGGAAGGCGGCCGCAACACTGCTGTCCGTCAACGTGGCGGTGGAAGTCGACACGTGGAGCGCGAAGCTCGGGCGCCCACTCGGTGAAGGCGATGTCGAGGCAATGACGTGGCGAAACGTGGAGGCCGGCCGCAGCGTGAGCGCGGTCGAGCTGTTGTCGGCACAGAGCCTGTTGCTCGACCACACCGCCGAGGCCGAGCAGTGGTGGGAGCGCTTCGACCTGTTGATCACGCCCACCACGGCAAGTGCCCCGACGCTGCTCGGTGACTACGCCAAGGGCTACCAGTCAGGTCGGGGTAGCGCGTTCACCCGCCCGTTCAACGTCACCGGGCAACCGGCGATCAGCGTGCCGCTCGGCTGGCCCGATGACGGGCTACCGCGTGGTGCGCAGATGATCGCACCGATCGGCCGTGATGATCTGCTGATCACCGTGGCCTCTGCACTGGAAGCCCTGGAGCCGTGGGCGCACCGCCGGGCTACGGTGAGTGCATGATCGTTGCCGTCGTCAACTTCGCCCTTCCGGCTCCGCTCTCCACCGACGAGGCGCGCGCGATGTTCGAGGCCAGTGCCCCGAACTACCAGAACGTCGATGGGCTGCGTCGCAAGCACTTCCTCCTGTCCGACGATGGTCGTACCGCCGGCGGGGTGTACCTGTGGGAAAGCCGCGCCCAGGCCGAGGCGTTGTACGACGACGCATGGCGCGCCCGCCTGGCGGCCCGGTACGGCTCCGAGCCGCAGGTCACCTACTACGACAGCCAAGTCACCGTCGACCCATCGTCGATCATCGTCGGCTGACGCGCCGCAGCGTTTGCCGGCGGCCAGCCAAGGTCACGCGGGTTTACCAGGGGTGGACGGTGCCATCCCATTGGAGGAATGAGCCGGTGTGCTCGATCGTCAGGTGGTCGACCACCCCCACGATCGAGGCCGCGGCATCCGCCGGTTCGAGCGTGGCGCGCGGACCGCCCATGTCACTGCGCACCCAGCCAGGATGCAGGGCGATCACGGTGACACCAGCGGGTCGCAGCGCCTGTGATTGCTTGAGGGTGAGCATGTTCAATGCCGCCTTCGAGGTCGTATAGGAGGCATCGCTGCCGATTCGATGGGCGACCTCGATCGAGCCCACTTGGGACGACACGTTGACCACCGTGCCGCCAGCCGCACCGAGGTTCGCAGCAAGCGCCTTGACCAGCAGGAATGGGCCGATCACGTTGACATCCATCACCGATCGGAACTGGGCCTCGGTCAGCTCCAACGCACTGCGCTCGGCCTCCTCGGCACCCACGGCTCGGGCATCGATGCCGGCGTTGTTGAACAGCAGGTCGACCGGTCGCTCGCCGATCTGGGCGGCGAACGAGGCGATCGATTCACCGGAGCCGGTGTCAAGCGTGTGCACCTCGGCGCCCGAGCCGCGGAGCTGATCAGCAGCAGCCGGGTTGCGGCACCCACCGATCACCGTCGCGCCATGGGCGAGGTACAGCTTCGTCAGCGCGAGGCCGAGGCCGCGGTTGGCCCCGGTGATGACGACGTTGGTCATGACAACTCCTCTTCGATCAGGCGCCGCGACGGGCTGCGGTTGACCACCAGTCGCAGCAGGTCGGGCCGCGAGTAGTGACCGGCGACATCACACATCGCCTTGGCCGAACGGACGGTGTCGATCGAGGCGTCGGCGATCAGGATCTCCTCGCCCTCGGCCGGGCCGGCGATCACCTCGCCCATCGGGTCGATGATGTAACTCCCGCCGTTCATCGGTTGGGTGGTCGAGATCACGTCGCGGAGCTCGGGCTCGGCGATGTCGTCGGGATGGATCAGCCCACCGACCAGCACCACGTACGCGGCCGCCTGCGACGCAAACGCCCGCGCCAGCAACAGTTGTCGCGTTGATGACATGCCCGCTGGCTCGGTCTCGTGGCCGGGGAAGGCGGCGACGTGCACCTGCGTGCCTTGGGCCATCAGCGCATACCCCGGCAGCACCATGTTGTGCTCCCAGCAGTTCAGCCCACTGATCGACGCATACGATCGCGGGTACGGACGCAACCCCGTCGCGTCGCCTTCGCCCCATGCGGTGCGTTCGGCATCGGTGGGCTTCAGCTTTCGGTGCTTGCCCAGGATCTCTCCGTCGGCGGAGATGAACAGCAGCGTGCAATACACGGTTCCGGCCGAGATGTCGTCGAGCTCGGCGACACCGATCACCACATCGCATCCGGCGGCTCGCGCCGCGGCACACAACTGGGCGGTCTCGGGGCCAGGGATCGTCACCGCCGCACCGAGATACCGAGCGGTCAGGGCCCGGCGCTGATGGTACGGAATCCGGGCGTGGACCCACCGTGGGTAGCCGGGCAGCCAGGTCTCGCCGAAGGCGGCCATCGTCGCCCCCATCTCGCCTGCCTTGGCGATCAGATCGCACGCCTTGTCGGTCGATGCCTGCCGGTCGAGCAATACGGGCGCGGACTGGACCGCAGCCAGACGAAACGTCATGAGGGGCTCCCTTCCTGAGTTGGTTCATCGATGAGACGATGGTGGTAGGCATGCCATTCGATCAGCAGCCCGTACCGCATGGTCCAGAACTCCCCCGCCCTGCCGCGGACGACCTCGCCGGCATCGTTGCGATAGCTGGATTCCCATTCGACGCAGATCGTGTCGCCGTCGGCCGCACGAAGTGTCTTGTCGAGTCGGTATTCCCGGCGCACCGTCGAACCGAATCCCAACCGCTGCGTGTGGAACGCTCGGGCAGCGTCGAGCCCCTCGGCGACCTTGCGGCCGTTCCAGTAGATGACGATGTCGGGGTGCAGCAACGGCATGATCTGTGACAGGTCTTGCGTACGGTAGGCGGCTTCGGCGGCGGCAACGAGTTGATCAGCGGTCGTCGGTGGGGTGAGGCCGACCAGGCGACGGGCGAGATCGAACGCATGCGATCGCGCCAAGGGGTCGACGGCGACGGCGACCATGCCGACTGCCCGCGCGCCTTCGATGCAATACGGGGTGTCGTCGAGGAAGACGATCTCATCGGGAGGCAGGCCGAAGTCCGCCGCAGCCTTCAGATACGGGCCCGGCAGCGGCTTGCGTTCGCCGAATTCCGTGCAGTCGACGAGTACATCGAAATGGTCGAACTCCGGACGGCTGGCGACCCATTCGCGAGTCGAGGAGCGATACAGATCGTTGCTGAGGATGCCGACCTTGATGCCGGCAGCGCGCGCCTCGTCGACCAGGGCGAGCGCATCGGCGGCGAACACGCCGGAACCCAGCTCCGCGCTCATCTCACGCCACATCGTGATGCGATCGGCACAGCCGCCCGACAACGCCAGCTGGTTCCAGTACTCGTCGATGTCGATCTCGCCGCGCAGGCAGCGCTGCCATGCCGGGTCGCCCGCAGGATTCATCGCTCCGCGGCCGGTGAATCGCCGACCGGTCCGTTGTTCCAACGCGTCGAGCACGATCCAGTTCGACTCCATCAACACGTCACCGACATCGAAGAGCAGGGCGCTCGGCATCGGTCTAACGTACCTCTCGGCGTTCCCAGCGCCGCAGTGCCAGCACCATCACGAGCGACAGCAATCCGGCCACGGCGAAGGCCAGGCTGAATGGGTTGACGGTGCCGTCGAAGGCCTTGTCGAAGCGCTGACCGATGATCGCGGCACCCGCCGTCGTCACCGTCGCATATACGGCCGCGGCGGTCCCGGCCACATGGCCGACCGGCACCATCGCCGCCGAGTTGAGGTTCGAGAGCAGCACGTTGTAACCGACCAGCACCAGCGACAACAAGATGATGAACGGCCAGAACGACGGCTGGCCGTCGGAACTGACGCTGACGATGTACATCGCGACCGAAGCAGTCGTGAAGGCGATGACGGCCCAGCGGATCAGCCGGTCCACGCCGATCCGTTGAACGTTGCGACCGACCGTCATCGAACTGATGCCCATCAGGATTGCCGTACCGCCGAACACGTACGGGAACCACGATCGGTGGTGAAAGACATCGCCGATGATTCGCTCCGACGTCGCCAAGTACGACGAGAACGCGCCGAAGATCACCACACTCGCCAGGGTGTACGTCAGCGCGGCGCGGCTGCGCACGATTGCCATCGTGGCGATGCCGACCTGGCGGAGTTGCAGCGGTTGACGTCGCTCGACCGGCAAGGTCTCGGGCAGCCGCAACGACCACACCGCGATCAGTATCCCGAAGGCCGCGCAGATCACGAAGGTCCCACGCCACGGCATGATCTTGATCAGCCCAGCGCCGAGCGCCGGTGCAACCACGGGCACGCAGATGAACACCGCCATCGCGAAGGCCATCTCGCGCGCCATGTCGTTACCCACGAATCGATCGCGGATGGTTGCCACTGCGATCACCCGCAGCCCGGCCGACCCGAGACCCCACGCGAATCGGGCCCACAACATCCAATGCAAGCTCGGCACGGCTGCGGCCGCGAGTGCCCCACCGGCGAACAGCGCGCACGTGATCAACAGGATCCAACGGCGGCCGAAGCGATCCGCCAGGAGACCGAACGGGATCGGTCCGACTGCCATCCCGAAGAAGAACGCCGTGACCAGACCGGCCGTCGCACTCGAATCAGCGGCCAGACCGAGGTCGGCCCGGATTCGTCCGAACGCAGGCAGGATCAGATCGATCGAGATCGCCGCTGACGCCATCGACAACCCGGCGAACGCGCGCAGTTCGAGGCGCGACGGCTGCCGACGAACCCGTTCGGTGGTCTCGGCTACTTGCAGAACTCGGTCACCGCCTTCACCGCTGCCGGTGATTCGTCGAGGAGCAGGTGCCCCGCGTCGTCGAACAGGCGCAGGTCGCTGTCGGGCACCAGATCCGCCCACGCCTCGGCCTGACCGACCGGGATGAGCGCGTCGTCGTTGCCCCACATGATCATCGTGGGCACCGTCATCGTCCTCATCCAGCGTGGGATGACGCGATCGAATGGTTCATCCCAGGCGACCGTCGCCACCGTGCGCGTCTCGCGGTACCGGTCGACGGCGAAGTCGAGGTCGTGCGGATCCGTGGGAAGCCACGGCAACAGCACCTCGAAGTTCTTCACGAGCCTCGCGGGAACCTGCTCGGGCGGGATCAGGAAGAGATCGTCGGCCGGCGCACTCGGCACACGGAGACCGGCGGGTGCCACCAGCACGAGGCGCCGCAGGCGGTGCTGTTGGCTGATCGCAAAGCGGGCGGCGAGGCGACCACCGAGCGACAACCCGACAAGGTTGACGTCGCGATGCAAGCCGAGTTGGTCGAACAAGGCGCCGTAGTGCAACACGAAGTCGCCGAATTCGCGTAGTCCATCCATGTCGCCCGACTCGGCGAAGCCGGGGTGATTTGGGATCAGCACCCGGAAGTCTGACGCCCACGGCCTGGCGAATTCCCAACCGTGGAACGTGCCGGCGCCATGGAAGAACACCATGGGCGGCGCAGCCGCGTCGCCGAGCGCCAACACGACGGTGTCGGTGCCATTGACGCTCAGTCGAAGCTTTTCGAATCCCTCGGTCGCGTTCATACGACGGCAACCTTCTTGGCTCGCAGTCGCGGGATCACTTCCTCGGCGAACAGCGTGAGGTTCTTGACCACCTTCCAGTGCGGCATGTCACCGAGCGCCAGGTTCAACGAGATCCTCGACACATCGGCTTCCTCTGCCCAGTTGGCGATGGAGTCCGCGACCTTCTCTGGCGACCCGGCGACGATCCGATTGATGGCAGTGAGGTCGTCCCAGTTGGCGTTACCGTGCACGTCGGGTCCGGAGATGCGTTTGCGGAACTCCGGCACCGTGACATAGCCGGGCGGTATCAGATAGCGGGGCGTGGTCTTCAACGCCGTCTCGAAGAAGTACATGCAGTGCGGCATGAACTCTTCCTCGGCCTGTTTGTCGGTCTCGGCAACGTAGGCCATGACGCCGAACGTCAACTTCTTGCGATCGATGTCGTGGCCGTGATGGGCCAGCCGCTCGCGGTATCGGTCGAACACCTTCAGTTGCGCACTGGTGGGGATGAACACCACCGAGTAGCCGAGGCCGAGCTCAGCGGCGAGCTCGACCGTCTCTTCCGAGCCCGAGCCGACGATGTAAGCCGGCGGATGCGGCTTCTGGTGCGGTGTCGGCCATGGGTTGAGGTAACGGTAGTTGTAGAACTCACCGGCGTAGGCCGTCGGGCCGGGCTGGGTCCACGCCTGGAAGATCACGTCGAGACCTTCGCGGAACCGCGCCCGGGCGGTCGCCGGGTTCACCGAGTTGGCCCAATACTCCATTCCCGTGCCGAGCGGAAATGCCACTTCCAACCGGCCGCCCGACATCACGTCGAGCATCGCGTACTCCTCGGCGAGGCGGTTCGGGTACTCGAAGTTCGGTGGCGTGCCGTACACACCGATGCGACACGACGTGTGCGGAATGATCGCCGCAGCGGTGAGGTTCGGTGCGGCGTTCATGGTGAACTGCGTGTTGTGGTGCTCGTTGACGAAGACCCCGTCGTAGCCCAACTTGTCGGCCAGCAGCAGCTCGCTCCAGTACCGCTTGTACAACTCGTGACCGGTCGCCGGATCGAAGTTGCTGTTGGGGTAGTCGACCCACATCGAGTCGTGCTGTTGGTAGCCATCCGGAAGCGGCGCATACGGCATCAGGTGGAAGAAGATGAACTCGAGATCGTCGAGCGCGCTCATGCGGGGCCTCCGTGGCAACGTCGGGTATTGAAGTTGAACCTAGTCATGAGGACACCGACCATGATCATCGACTCAGGGCGAACTGGTCGAGATCGACGCCGCACACGACATTGCCGTCGAAGTCGGTTCTGGCGCGTTCCTCCCACCGTGCTTCGGGGATCTCGCTGTCGCCTGGGACGAGGTGGCTGAGCACCAGCGTCTTCACACCTGCTCGAGCAGCGATCCGCCCAGCGTCCTCCGGGGAGGTGTGGGACTCGGTGAGGTGATTGAGGATGTTGTCGCGGTTGGGCAGCTTGGCGATCCTGCCCGCGACGAACGCAACGTCGATCACCTCGTGCACGAGGTAATCGGCACCTGCGGCGATCCGCACGACGTTGTCGCAGGGACCGGTATCGCCGCTGAACACAACCGACCCCGACGGTGTGTCGAAGCGATACGCAAATGCGGGGAACACCGGCGCATGCTGCACCAAGATCGCCGTGACCCTGACGCCGTTGTCGTCGAGCGGATAGATCTCGACCGGATCCATCTTGGGGGCTGCCGTGGCGATCGAGGCGCCACTGGCCTCCACCCCCAGATCGATGTCGGGGCGATAGTCATCGCGAGCAACACCGACCTCGTGCACGAACACGTTGGCGGTCAGATCGGGGCGTCCCTCGTCGGCGATTCGGACGTTGATGTTGTAGGCGAACGCCTCGAACAACTTCTGATTCAACACTCGAATTCCGGGCGTCGGCGCATCCGTGAACAACACAGGCACGACACGATCCGGCGGGTAGGGCGTGATCGGGAGTCCCGCCTCACCCGGACCGAACACGTCGACACGATTGGTCGGCCAGAAACCCAGCATGAGGTTGATGTAGTCGATCACATGGTCGCTGTGCAGATGGGTGAAGAAGATCGACCGAACGGTGCTGCCGCCGTGTGGTCGACGCTCGGGATGCATCGAGATCCCGGACTTCCAAGCCTGGCGGTGCACCCCTTCGCCGCAGTCGACGAGGTAGGCAGCGTCGCCCACGACGATTGCGTTGGAATAGCCCGCACGCGTGGCCTTGGGGTTCGATGCGCCGGCAGTCCCCAGCAGGATCAAACGCTCGGTCGCGTCGGAACGGAAGGGCAGGCGCGTCGGGCCAGGCGCCGTCGAAGGCGCGGCGACTGGCGCAGCGCGGCGAAGAACATCAGATGCTTGACACATGCTCTTCGCCGGCGGGCTGGCCTCCTACAACTCGCGACCGTCGAGGTAGACGTCGCCCTTGATGCCGTCGACGGTGATCACCTGACCCGTCGTGATGCGCGTCGTGCCGTCCACGGTGCCGACGACAGCCGGAATGTTGAACTCGCGGGCAACAATGGCGCAGTGGCTCATCACGCCGCCAACGTCGGAGACGACCGCGCCGGCTATGGAGAACATCGGGACCCACGGCGGAAGCGTCATCTCGCACACCATGATCTCGCCGTCTTCCAGATCGCCTGCCTCGTCGAGCGACTTCACGACACGGGCGACGCCACGGTAGATACCGGGTGACCCGGCGACGCCGTCGATCACGTCCGGATCGACCTCGCCTTCGGCCGGTGGCTTGATGCCCAGCAGCCGGGTGACGATCGCGTCCATGAACGGGTCGACGAAATCGCTGGACGGCGGAGGCGGCGGCGTGCCGACTGCCCCTGGCGGCGACGCCTGCGCGGCGGCCTCGACGGATGTCCTCCACTTGGCGACCGTCGACCGCTGATCGCCTCCGTTGACGAGGGCATCACGCACCTCCTCCTGGTGGAGGAAGAACACGTCGCTGCGGTTGTCGATCACACCATCACGAACCAGTGCATCTCCCACCGCGAGCACGAACGTGCGCAGCAACACGACACCCATCTGGTCGATGTAGAACGCGTGGTCCTCGGTCAGCGGGACGGCGTACTGGGCCGCGTCGTAGTACGCGTCGAACTTGGCAAGCTCGTCCGGCTTGTCGGCGAGCTTGGCGCGGATCTTGCCGGTGAGGTCCTCGCGGTGCTTGACCGCCCGCTCGTACTGGATCATCGGATCGTCTTCGTCGGGCATGTTGATGTAGCGGGCGATGTTGCCGAGCGGGATCGCCGGGTTCTCGCGCCACGGCACGTCGGCGATGTCGTACACAGCGTCGCTGCGCCAGCCGAAGTCGAACAGGTACTCGTTCAACTGGTCGAGGAACGCGCGACCCTCTTCGGTCTCGGCCAACTTGGCAGCGAGATCGCGAGGATGGTTCTCGTCGAACAGCTGGTGCAGCGATGCACTGTCGCGGACGACTCGGCTGAGCCGCCACAGGCCGTGCGCCGCGTCGACCGGACGGGTGTGGTGGCCCTGGAGTATCTGGTACGCCTCGGTCGGATCGGCGGGCTGCATCACGTCGGCATAGAAGTCGCTGAGCTTCACGCCCGAGACGAGCGCGAAGTTGATGTGACCGTGGATGTACCACATCTCGGTCATCCAACTCTTCATGTCGTCGAACTTGGCGAGCAGTTCGGCATTGCCCATCCCCGAGTAGTCGGCAGTGCGCTCCGACTCGTTCCGGCCCCTGATGAGGGGCAGCCACTCGTTGGTCCAGCGCTTGCCGACGAGCGGAACCTTCTTGTCGAGTGTGTCGAGATAGCGCGACATGCGGTCCTCCACGATTGCCTCGTCGGGATGGGGATGGAAGGCCATGTAGAAGTAGTGGTTGATCGCTTGGTTCGAGGCCACGACAGGGCAGTCGTACTCTGCTTGCGCCTTGGTGAACCCCACAGCCAACGTCGACATCACCAAATCCTGCGACAACGGTGCCAGCGGCCGCGGCGCGTGCATCTTGTCGAATGCCCAGAAGCCCTCGATCTCATCCGGTCCCGGGAACGTCACCTGCTCGGCAGTGTCAGTCATTCCAAACCCCCTCTGATAGCGCCACGACCCCCATCTGGTGTGACGGTGCTGATTGTACTGATCGTTAGCCCCACAGCTTCTTGCTGGCGATCGCTGCACCCTCGGCCAGCGCCTTGAACTTCGGCCACACGACGGTCGGATGCACCTCGGGCGCATAGCTCGCCCGTGACGAGAATCCGCAGTCGGCGCCGGCGATCACGTTCTCCTTGCCGACGATCGACGCATAGTTGCAGATGAACTCGGCGATCAGTTCGGGGTGCTCGACGTAGTTGTTGGCGTGACCGATCAGGCCGGGGATCAAGATCTTGCCATCGGGCACGCCGACCTCTTGCACCTGGCGCCACTCGTGCATGTGCCGGGGATTCATCACTTCGAACGAATAGGCCTGTGCGTTGATCTGGAAGGTGTACTCCAGAGCGGTCTTCAGTGGAATGTCGGTCAATCGTGGACCGTGGTTCAAGCCGTAACACGTGTGGTGGCGGATGCGATCCTCGGGGATGCCGCGAAGTGCGTGGTTCAGCGCCTCGACGTGCATGGTCGCCGCCCGGTTGCGACTCTCGACCGACTGGCCCGGATCGCCGAGCATGTCGATCAACCACGGGTCGTCGACCTGCAGGATGAACCCGGCCTCGACGATGCCGAGGTACTCCTCGCGCATCGCCTCGGCGACCGCATTGAGGTACTCCTCGTGATCCTTGTAGTACTCGTTGCGCCCGAACCCGCTCGG